>JAYQBD010000007.1:0-1711 GCA_038137135.1 Oceanospirillaceae bacterium
GCGTCTACACTACATCTAGGACAGTTATTACTACGGAGACAGATCATCCCTATGCCCTCTTACACTGCGCATCCCGTTATGTTCCGCAATCGCCCATTCAGTTTTATTATCTCTGTGCTATTGATACCGGCAGGGATCGGCATCCTGATTTTGCTCTACTGGTACCTGATGTGTAAGGCGACATCGCTAACGGTTGCGGACGGCCAGATCTATCTCGAAGAGGGGCTACTATCGAAGTCGCGCTCTGAGATCGACTGTGACTCAGTTCGCACAGTTAAAGTGTATCAATCCTTTATGAACCGAATTTTCGGTGTCGGCAGTATCGAGATATACACTGCGGGCGATCAGCCCGAGATGCTGGTAAAAGGCCTACCTGACCCGAATGAAATTCGCGATGTGATTAAAAGGAACAAGGACGGTCTGTAATGAAACTCAATATCAACACGAGTGACTCAGCAGATAAACGTAGCGCCCGCACAACTGCAGTGCTTCTGGTGATGATTATCCTAGCGCTGGTTGCTGGCATTGTTTTGCTGGCACCAGAACTCTTCGCGGCGATCGAACCCGCGTTTAGTGACGGAGTCGGTCTGCGCACATCGGCGATTATCAGCTTCTTTGTCACACTGGTCGTCATGCTGCTGTTCACCCTGGCAGCCGGTGACGGATTAATCGGCGAGTTACAGTTTGTACTGCCCGCCTTCTTCGTCTTCTTTATGTTTTTCTGGCTCGGAATTGCTTGGCTTTTCTAGCCGCAGCTTAGGACTCGTCCCAGTTAAACTGCTGTACGGAATTGCGCTCACCCTCAGGCGAGTACTGCGCTTCCGTGACACTAATACGGTTGTTTTGATACAACCGCAGCCAGGTACGCGCTCGGGTTCCGTACTCCGCACCAACAATCGTCTGAGCCGACAACAAGGATTCCCACTCGACTGGAACACCCGTGCTAGGAAGCTCCGATTCGGGGTAACGCGCAGTGGAGCTCAAAACGTCGGTATTTATATCCCCTGCTTTCAGCAACCGAACAGAGTCGTACATCTGCTGGCGTGCTAACTGCACCTTAGGCCAAGGCGTATCCAAGGCGTCATTACTCAAAGCATGAACGCCCGCTTCGAGCCAACGCCCCTCGGGGTGATCGCTACTGAACCAGAATAGTTGCTCGCGATTACCGAGCAACAGGTTAAACCCACCATATAGGCCTATATCGGGCAATAAAGCTCGATGGAACGCTCTTATGTCGGCCCCTGTCTGGATAAACCGCGTTGGCAGCGCGCCGCGACTAAGCCCAGCGGCCTTGCCAACATAACCGGGACGAATGTTGGTAATCAGCGCAAAGTTCGCCGCACGATCAACTGCAAACCAGGTTCCACCCGCTTGTAGGTCGCGCCCAGCTAGCATCGGCGTGGGTTGATCGCTCCACCAGTGCATAATTTCGGTCGGACGCGCCCTAAACTCATCGCGGTTTGCCACAAGGACCAACGGCACATCAGCACCGGGCTCCCAGTTCAGAACAACCAAACACATCTAAGGTGTCTCCACGAGCTCAACGCCTCGAGCTGACTTTTAAAGGATTGACTGAGTAATCGACTAATAACAATGCGGTCTGTCATGACCGCATTCTAGAAAGGCTGATTGGAGTGTGTAAAGGCCACTACATCACTGTTTTGAGCGGCATCAGTAGCAGGCGCTCTTCCTGCTTAACCAGATCCTCCTG
>JAYQBD010000007.1:1811-16278 GCA_038137135.1 Oceanospirillaceae bacterium
CTGTTTTGAGCGGCATCAGTAGCAGGCGCTCTTCCTGCTTAACCAGATCCTCCTGTGCCAGCGCCATCTTGTGACTCTTCATATGGGCTAACAGTGGGTGGAGCGCTTTAGGCGCAAACTCCTGCAGATAGACCAGCGCTTCAACTTGGGAAGTAAACAGCTCAGCGTGGTTATTGGCTTGGAAGAATCCATCCTGCGGCCCCATCTCTATCCAACGCGCCGGGATAAGTAGTGCATCGTGCTCAGCCAGCAGACCCATCTTCATCCCTTCGGGGGTAAAGTCATAGAAACCAACATTGAGTTTGGGACGCTGCTCATCAATCACGCTCATTAGTGTGACCGCATCACGCTCCTGACCACGAAATATAATCACTGCCGAACCGAGCTCTTTTGGCAGGTGTAGATTGCTCCAATCCCGAACCAGCGAGCCATTATCGACTACCAGAACCACCTCTGAGGATAGATCAATATACTCGGGTTCAACACTTAGCATTGCGCCGGAAGGAACCCTAGCAGCACCGGTTTTCATTGGAATTTCACCCCCACCAGCACGTGCAAGACGCAACATACGTCCAAATACAGCTCGTGGGCTCGGCTTTTGAAATTGTGGTTGTGCTGTGCCGTTTTTCGACGCGCCTGGAAGGTGCTCTCGCTGCAAGGGATCTATGCCAGTCTCGTCTTTGACCCAAAAGCGCAACTGTCCCTTCTCATCCTCATTAAGTGCCAGAGTGCCACGGTTGGTCACTTCGCCCACTTTCAGACGACGGTGAATGTCGTACCACACATCAGTCAGCTTTACCTGCCGAGTACCACGCATCAGCAACTCGCGAACAGCCTCAAACTCTTTACGCACTGGACTCTCCAAACTTCATCGAGTTCTTTGAGTCTAGTCCAACAAATCTGATTGAATACTGAAAAGGTCGAGCTATCTGCAGAAAAGTTGAGATCAGTACACAGATGTCACAAATGCTGATATCTAGCGCTCTGCGAGGGGGATACGACCGGCTTTCACGGCGCCAAAATGAACTCTCGCGCGCGGTGCTAGCTCGTATAGGTCACCATTAAGTCCGGTTAACTGGATCGGCACAGAGTAGCGTTTAGCAATCTGCGCATTGGCATGCATGTGCTCAGGTTCGCCATGTAGAGGCACGGCAATATCCGGCTGCACCATGGCGTACATATCCGCCAACTCAGCCTGACACGGGTGACCCGAGGCGTGGATTGGAGTGCTGCTCTGGGCTGATTCTATGACTTCAATATTTCGCGCACGTAACGCATCCACCATCCGCTCTACTAAACGTTCATTGCCTGGAATCAGGAAGGAGCTCATGACAACACGATCGCCTGCTTCAAGTTGTAACGGATCAAACTGATCCTGCGCCAGTCGGTTTAACACCGCTCGCGGCTCACCCTGACTGCCAGTTGCCACCGC
The DNA here is from genome assembly GCA_038137135.1 of Oceanospirillaceae bacterium. Taxonomy (GTDB): domain Bacteria; phylum Pseudomonadota; class Gammaproteobacteria; order Pseudomonadales; family Balneatricaceae; genus Marinobacterium_E. The sequence continues at coordinate 3,244 of JAYQBD010000007.1, forward strand.
CAACACCTCGTTGCGCGGTAAAAATCCCAGATGAGCAGGGTCAATTGCCTCTAGATCAGCCGGCCAATAACCCGTCATGCGTGCAATGCTGTACATGTTCTGCAGCGACCGCCCCAGCAGCGCAAAGTAGCGTCCTGTCTGCTGCGCCACTCGAGCCACAGTGACTAGACGTGCGAGGTTAGAGCTGAAACAACTGACGACTATACGCCCTGGGTGGTTCTCAATTTGGCGCACCAAACCGTTGTGGCAGATCGACTCGGACAGAGATGCGCCGCTTTTTAGGGCATTAGTTGAATCACACAGCATCGCCCGTACGTTTCGCTCTGCCAGTGCCTCAAACTGTCCACGATCAAACGGCTCCCCAATCACGGGGTTGTGATCAATCTTCCAATCGGCGGTGTGGAACAGGTTGCCGGCAGGCGTTGAGATTAATAGCGCTTGGGGCTCGGGAATAGAGTGCGTAATCGGCAAAAACTCGAGCGAGAAATTCCCAACCTCAAAGCGTCCACCGGATGGAATTTCGTGAATGGGGACACGCGTCGCCAATCCATGCTGACGCAGTTTTCGCCTCAGCACTTCCGCTGCAAAAGGGGTGGCGTAGACTGGTGCTTTCAGGCGAGGCCAGAGATAAGGCAGTGCACCGAGATGATCCTCATGCGCGTGCGTCACTATAATTCCTTTGAGACGCTCACGCTGGTCAACAATAAACTTAGGATCAGCACCAACCACCGGATGGGTTCGATGCGAATCTGGAGTCAGCGGTTCATCGAATGTCACCCCACAGTCCACCATCAACCACTCACCATCATGGCCGAAAAGATTCATATTCATACCGATCTCACCCGTTCCACCCAAGGGCAGGAACCAAAGATCAGAGGAGCCGGGAACTAACTTATTCAATTTGCTGCGCTTACTTCAGACTGAACGTCCTCAGTAATAGGGTGTGCCGTGGCAAATCGGATCAGCAGCAATGATACAAAGGAGCAGACTGCGAAGCCCGCTAGCATCGGTATCAGAGTACCGTTAAAGCTCATGCCGATTACGCTGCCAGCCAATACACCGATGATCATGTTTAACGCACCAATGGTGCCCGATGCCAGCCCGGCCAACCGACCAAAAGGCTCCATTGCCAGCGAGTTAAGATTACCAAACAGCAGGCCAAAGCAGAAAGTAGTGATCGACATCATCACAATAAACACCCAAAGCGGTGGATGTAGATCAAAGAGGGCAAACAGCGCCGCTTCAGATGAAGTCACGACACTGAGAAAGACAAACACAGCCATCACCAGCGTGCGCAGTGAGTAGCGGTAGACGAGCTTTGAGTTGATAAAGGAGGAGACCGCCACGCCGATCGCCATCATGCCGAAGTAGACCGGCATCATCGCGCCCGTATCGTAGATACCCTGCAGTATTGCCTGAATCGATGTTAGAAATCCGATCAACGCGCCGTGAATAAGGCCGCCAGCCAGTGTGTAAACCAACGCCTCAGGGTGCGCCAAAACTTCACGCGTGCCGCGCAGAATTGGCCGCAGTGAGAACTCACGAACGTTTTCGGGTGCCAGTGTCTCCTCTTGGCGCAACGCAAACCAGAGAGCGGTGGCAAGTGAGATCAGCAGCAACATCATGAAAATCGCCTTCCAACCTGCAAATAGCAACACCAATTGACCCAAGAGCGGCGCAACAACAGGACTGAAAATAAAGATCGTCATCACCAGAGACATAATGCGGGCCATCTCAGGTCCGGCGTAGCGGTCGCGGATAATCGCCACCATCATCACACGCGGACCGGCAGCGCCTAACCCCTGCAGCACTCGCCCGGCTAGCATCCACTCGAAGGTCGGTGCAAAAATACTGATCAGAGTACCGATAAGAATAAGCACAAACCCAAGATAGACTGCGGGCTTACGCCCAAAGGCATCCGAAAAGGGACCGTAAAAGAGCTGTCCGACGCCCATGCCTACCATCAGGCTGGTAATAACCCACTGATAATAGTTCCCCTCTATCGCATCAAACTCTTCACCGATCTGGCGCAGGGCCGGCAACATCGCATCGATAAATAGCGCCATCAGGCACATCATGGCTGCCATCAAGAGCAGAAACTCGAGGCGCACAGGGGATTTTGTCATGAACTACTCAATTCAAGGTTAGCGGGCGCTGAGTATAGCAAACCCAGAATCACAAACGCACTGAAGCGCTCTATCGGAGCACAGAGTTTAGTACTTTGGACCAGTGGCGATACTTGTCATCAAAGCTGAGTGCAGCATTGGCTGGACTGGTAGATGGCAGCCTTATTTTATCTACAGCACTCAGTGACTCGGCCCAGTGTTTCTCGGCTTTGCGAAAGAGTTCCTCGGCCGCACCGCCATTGAATACGATCAATTTGAGCTGCGGACACTCAGCGACGAGTTGCGGGATTGGGTTGTAGCGCACACTCTGCCTCACAATCGCACTATCAAGCGAGCCGGGCCGCTCGGCTTCACCCACCACATCCCAAAGCGCAACGCCGTACTCCTTCAAAGCTAAGAGGCGGGCTTCATATGGCTGTTGATAATCGATACCCAAAAGCCGCCCCATGATCGGCCAGAAGGCGTTACGTGGGTGCGCGTAGTAGCCTTGCTCGGCGATCGAGCGTTTTCCCGGCAGTGAGCCAAGTATCAGAATTCGGGCGCCGGGGTCATATGCAGGGGCAAAACTTTGATCGGTAGACAATTGGGTCGGGCCTCAATTTCCGTTATGCTTCGATTTTCGAGCCTACAAAAGTGACCCTAATCCCGCAATGCCAACCTATGCAATCGGCGATATTCAAGGCTGCTACCGCTCTCTGCGGGCGCTACTGAAGTCAGTCGACTTCAATGCAGACGATCAACTCTGGCTCTGTGGCGACCTGGTCAATCGCGGACCACAGTCGGCTGACGTTTTGCGCTTCCTGATTGATCTTGGCCCACAGGTGCACACAGTACTCGGCAACCACGATCTCCACTTGCTCGCCATCTATCAGGGTGCAACCCAACGTAAACCCGGTAAAACGCTAAAGCATCTTTTGGATGCACCGGATCGTCATGAGTTGATGCACTGGTTACAGCAGCAGCCACTGCTTATCGATAGTAAAGAGCTTGACGCAGTTATGACCCATGCGGGAATACCCCACATCTGGTCACTTGAGCAGGCCAAAACCTACGCCCGTGAGGTCGAAACTGCACTGCAAGGCCGCAACGCCTATCAATACTTCGCTGCAATGTACGGCAATGAACCGCCTAACTGGAACGAGCGGTTGGAAGGCACAGATAGACTGCGCACGATCACTAACTACTTCACGCGTATGCGTTTTGTAGCGGCAGACGGCAGTTTGGACTTCGACGCCAACGGGGGACCGGAGTCTGCACCAAAAGGATACCGCCCTTGGTATCAGCAACAGCGAACCGAACCCCTATCAAGGCGTATAATCACCGGACACTGGGCTGCACTGGGTCTGTACCAAGACGAACTGGTATCTGCGCTAGACACGGGCTGTGTCTGGGGTAACGAATTAACTGCTCGGCGACTCGAAGATGGAACTATCTTTAGTGTTGCGAGCCAAGAGACAAACTAGGAGTACAAATGAGCAACTTTACCGCTGTTAGCAGCCAAGAGGCGCTGGAACTTATCGATGCTGGCGCGATCGTCGCTGACATTCGCGACGCTGGCAGTTTCGGCAACGGACACATTAAAGGTGCCGTCTCCCTGAGCAACGAGAATCTACAGCAGTTTATCGATGACACTGAGTTCGATCAGCCGATCATCGTCTGCTGCTACCACGGTGTCAGCAGCCAGTCAGCTGCAGCATTTCTGTGTGAACGCGGCTACGAAAAGGTCTACAGCCTCAATGGCGGTTTTGAAGGCTGGGCTCTCGGTATGCCCGACCACGTCGAGCGTGGCTAAACACGAAGGCAAGAAGCGATAGAAAGAGCCAAGAATGCAGATCTATCTCGTTGGTGGCGCCGTGCGTGACCAACTACTGGGGCTTGAAGTCAAAGATCGTGACTGGGTTGTGGTCGGTGCCACTCCAGAGGCGATGGTTGAGGCTGGCTATCGCCCGGTCGGCAAGGACTTCCCGGTATTCTTACATCCAGAAACACATGAGGAGTACGCCCTCGCCCGTACCGAGCGTAAATCAGGTAAAGGGTATAAGGGTTTTACTTTCCACACCTCGCCGGACGTCACCCTAGAGCAGGACCTGATCCGTCGCGATCTGCGCATCAACGCAATGGCGATGAGTGAGGCGGGAGAGATCATAGACCCCTATGGTGGCCAAGCCGATCTCGAAGCACGCAAACTTAGCCATGTTTCTGACGCATTTAGCGAAGATCCCCTACGTGTGCTCCGCGTCGCCCGCTTCGCGGCGCGTTTTGCTCCTCTTGGATTCTCCGTGGCATCCGAAACATTGGAGCTGATGCAGCAACTGAGCAGCGATGATGAGCTGCAACACCTTAGTGCCGAGCGGGTCTGGCAAGAGTTTGAACGCGCACTTAACACCGCAACGCCAGCAACATTTCTGGAAGTACTGCACGCTTGTGGTGCGCTCACCAAGTTGATGCCTGAACTGGCAGAGAACGAAGCTGAGAGTTGGCAGCAACTCAATGCAGAGACCCTGAATCTGAGCACTGAGCGTTTTGCTGTTTTGGCACATCAGATCACTGAGCAAAAGTCCGAAGCGGCAGTTGAAGCGATGGCGCAACGCCTGCGCATACCAAAGCGCTACACCGAAGTTGCCAGAGACCTGCACCAATGGGGCGAGCAGCTGGTGCGCTTTGCCAAGCTTAAACCCCAAGCCAAGCTACAGTTAATTGAAGGACTCAAGCTGCAGCGCTCAGAGCAACGTCTAGCACCCCTTCAGGCACCTGCCGAACTGATCCATAACACACCCGTCGACCGGCCTGCGATTACCCAAGCGATCGCCGCTGTTACCAACATCTCACCCAAAATCCTTCTCGCTGAGGGGTTCTCCGGACCTGCGCTAGGTGAAGAGCTGCGCCGTCGTCAGATTCACGCCCTAGATTCTGCTCTGTAGAAACGATCTGCCAAAAGCACGTTAGCCCCCTCGATGTAGAACGCTTAAGTCGGGAAGATGCGCCGGTGGCGCACATCCCTCCTACACCTGAGCTCCGATTCCACTCTGTCGGAGCGATCTGCCAAAGGCAGGTTCGCGACCAAGTCCAAAACCGACCAAAACTAGGAAAAATTCTTAGTAAAAGCAACAACTGTCATTTTTTACTGGTTAATTCTTGACCTAAATGTCACTTATCAGTATATTTGTCACCAATTGGATACATTAACTTACTTACACGAAGTTCAAATGTGTTGTTCAAGTCACACAGAGTGGCTAACCAAAGAAGAACCAAGGCGGTGAATCATGGCAATTGAAGGACTGGGACAGACAGCAGCATACAACCCATACGCAGGTATGCAGAGTGGCACTGCAACGTCAGCGGGCAGCGAACCTTCAGCGAGCAATGCAGTAAACGCTGCGTCTCAGACAGCCAACAACACATTGACTAGCGTTGTATCAGACACCAGCGGTGTAATCTCAGACAAGATGATGCAGATCGCGCTGATTTACGAGATGGTCGCAGAAGCAGATGGTACGGACGAGCAAGGTAGCAATATGTTCCTACAGATGCTGCTTCAGAACATCCTCTTCGGCAGCGAGGGTGCAACACCTCTTAGCCCGACTGAGCAGGCCGAGATGATCAACGAAGTGATCTCTAGCGGTCAACCAGGTTCAGTGGCTCGGGCGATGGGTCAGTCCACTGGCGGCGGCGCTCAGGGTGCGACCTACGGTGCCGGCGGTATGATGTCTATGGGCGGCGCTATTGGCGGCATGATCTCAACAGCGGCCTAAGCAGACACCTGCTGCAATACAAAATCCAGCGAATGTCCCTACGGGGGCATTATAGGCGCCAACACTGAGAAAAAAGGTGTTAGGCGCTATTTTTTTGCCCAGTTTCTGGGCCTTCGAAACCTGCACACTCGCCGAATACGCGTTTAGTGCAGCGAGAGCAGATAGTCTGGTCAACTCGTCCAAGCATCAACTCCAACGCCTCACCAGTGGTCTCGATAAAGTGCTGCGGGCCGATTTTTTCGAGCTGCCCCATCTTTTGAAGTTCGTCGCGTACATAGCCTTTGAGTGAGCTAATCAAAACCCGGCGTCCATCACGCTCGAGCCGTCGAATTTCTGTATCGAGCATCTGCGCGCCGGCAAGATCTATATGATTGACCCCCTTAGCGACGAGCAGAACATTCCCCTGCCCTAGAGCTAGTGCTTGCTGCAACTGATCCTGCAGGTGTTCGAGTGCGCCGAAGAAGAGCGAACCATCAATGCGAATAATCTGAACCTGCGGACACTGAGCGATCGCGTAGCGGCCGACGTTACGCAGGTATCGACCATTCTCTCGCTCAAGCGGGGCTATGAGGGTCAATTTAGGACGTGAGGTACGGCGCAGATAGAAAGCGAGTGACAGAAAAACACCGATATAGATAGCGAACTCAAGCTCAGCTAAGAGCGTCGCACTGAGTGTCACCAGCAATGTTATCGCCTCATTACGATGGGCTTTCGCTAGACCTAGCAGATGTTCGAAGTCGATTAGATTCCAAGCGATCAACAACACGATGCCACCCATCGCAGGCATAGGTAGGTAGGCGGTCATCCCCGGTATTAACAGCAAAATAAAGACGAGCAGGATGGCAGCAATAATGGCCGCAAGTGGGGTTACGGCACCGGCATCATAGTTGGCACCGGAGCGAGTAAATGATCCTGAACCTGCGTAACAGGAGAAGAGACTGCCAACAATGTTCGACAGTCCTTGGCCGATGAACTCTTGGTTACCATCGATACGCTGACCCGACCGCAGAGCAATAGAGCGCGCGATAGAGACCGCCTCAATAAGGCCGAGCAGCGCCACAGCAAAAGCCCCGGACAGCATTCGACTGACACTATTAGCATCCATCTCAGGAAGAGCGAAAGGTGGCAAAGTTCCTGGTAGTGCCCCGACCAGTTTTACACCATTCGCTGCACCATCCAGCGCAAGGCAAAACAGCGAACCAATCAACATAGCCAACAACATATAAGGCGCTTTTGGAACAAACCGCCGTATCAGAATTGCCGCGCCAAGTGTGACTAGCGCGATCGCCAGCGAATATCTATTTGTAGTGCCAGCAACGGCGATTAATTCGCCAATCTGCTCATAAAAATGCAGACCTGAAGGAATACTCACGCCGAGGATATGTTTGATTTGACTCGTGCCAATCAGCACCGCAGCGCCCGCCGTAAAACCAATAACAACGGTATGCGAGATGAAATTCACCAGCGTGCCTAGTCGTAAGAGACCCAGACCGAGTTGAATAAGACCGGCTAACAGCGTCAGCAACATGGTCGTTGCAATGAAAGCTTCGCCCGGTGTGGCTCCGAGTGACGAGACCACACTCATCACAACAATAGAGATCGCTGCGGTTGGGCCTGAGATCAGATGATGAGAAGAGCCAAACAGCGCGGCGATAACCGGCGTAACGATAGCGGTATAGAGACCGTATTCAGGCGGCAAGCCAGCAATGAAAGCGTAAGCCACGCCCTGGGGTAGAACGATAATCGCACCCGTTAGACCCGCCATAAAATCTGCGCGCAGCGTCGCCGGGGTCATCTGAGTCAACCAACTCAGAAACGGAAACAGACGCAACAGAGAGGAGTTCATACGCGAAAAGTGCCAAACAATTTATGATCTTGGCATCATACCGCGGCGCCAACCATAAGAGTAATTCAATTATGGAGCGCTGAAATAAGATCTATGTATAGCTCGATGGCGTTCTCTGTGCGCGGCTAAATGTTAGTTAGCCAGACAAACTGATAGGGCAGAAGTTTGAGCTGAGCCCCTCGATCATCATATCGCTCGCCTGAAATCAGATCGGTCCAGACATCTGTTAGCGTCAGGTTCAGCTCCGATAGCGCCAAACTCTGTGGCTGATCACTGAAGTTGTACAGCGCGAAGATACTCTGACGGCGATCGATACTCTGACGCCAAAAGGCAAAAATCTGCTCGCCAGTATGCAGAGTAAACATGGTCGCATTGGGGTGAAACGCGGGTTGCTTGCGACGAATGCTCAGTAACTCTGTTAGCGCTTTGAATACACGTGCGTGATGGGTATCCGATGAGAGGGCAGTCTCTAGTTTGTCTGCATCCCAAATGTGACGATTGATCGAACGGAAGCTACCGGTATGCTCGACTCGCTCCTGATCATTCTCTGTACCGATCAGGGAGTGAATATAATAGGCGGGTACGCCTTCGAGCGCCGCCATGACTGCGGCGGCACACAGATAGCGAGCAAACTGCCACTTATCAGGCCCCCCAGCGGCCGTACCCGACATCGCATCCCAGAGGCTAATGTTGATCTCGTAGGGTTTGGCTTCACCATCCGCAGTCGTACGAGAGCTGACTCGCCCACCGAAACGCTGCATCGTATTGATCAACGTTTCCAACTCCCAATCACTTAGCAGCCCTTCCGCTGGCCGCAGACCCACCCCATCATGCGAGGCGATAAAATTCAGATATGCAGTGCCGTTCTGTGCCGGTGGCATGGTCATTAACCACTGTTTCAGATGCATACAGGAGCCTGTCACCAGGGAGTTAATCAATAGCGGTGGTAGGGAGAAGTTGTAGATCAGGTGCGCCTCATTGGCGTTACCAAAGTAGGTCAGGTTCTCGGCATTGGGAATATTGGTTTCGGTAATCACCACTGCGTCAGGGGTGTGGTGTTCAATCATCAAACGCAGCAGACGTATCACTTCATGGGTCTGTGGCAGATTAATCGAGTTGGTGCCCGGTTGCTTCCATAGAAAGGCGACCGCATCGAGGCGGAACCAACGAATTCCGTAATCGAGATAGAGGCGAATGATGCCTAAAATCTCGATCAGTACTTTGGGGTTGGCGAAGTTTAGGTCCACCTGGTCATGACTGAAAGTGCACCAAACATGCTTAACCCCATTGACGGTCTCAACCTCGCGCAATAACGGCGAGGTTCTAGGCCGCACGACTGCACTCAGGTCGGTCTCTGGAGACTCCTCAACAAAGTAATCGGCGCCCGGATCGATACCCGCTCTGTAGTTCTCAAACCAGCGACTGCGAGCCGAGCAGTGATTAATCACCAGATCACCCATCACTTTATAGCGCTGGCAGATCGCACTGACATCATCCCAATCGCCCAGTGCCGGATTCACCGTGGTGTAATCCATTACGCTAAAACCATCATCCGAGGTGTAGGGGAAAAACGGCAGAATATGAACGCTCGAGACCGCCTCTTTGACCCGTTTATCGAGAAATTCAGTCAGAGTGTGAAGTGGAGTCTCGCCCTCACGTTTGATGCTATCACCATAGGTGATCATCATTACGTCACTCTGGTCCCAGAGATTTCGGTGCGGTTCAGGCGTTAAACTGTCAGCGGCGGTGCCAAAAACATCCAGACACTGAGCGACCAGCTCGTTGATATCGAGGTCAGGATAGATCTGTTTCAGGTGGCCAGCGATACGCTGTTCAAACATGCTCTGTTGTGACTGCATATCAGACCTCCGCGCGCTGCGGTGTTGTACTGTAGTCGCGCATATCCGCCGCTACAGCATCGAGAATTTCGTGCTGAAGGTTCGGGTAAGCGCTGTTTACACGGTTCCAGCTTGGGATAAACGGGGTCTCCATCGGGTTCTCGAGGAAGTGATTACCCGCTTTCATAATGTTGCGCGCGAACAGCTCTACCGCTTGCTCCTCACCATGAACATCGAGTTTCAGACCGTTGATCTCCGCATCATTGCGATAGGTCTCAACAAAATCGAGCGCGATACGGAAATAGGTCGCCTTGATCGTGCGGAAAGTCTCTTGGTTAAACACCACCCCATTGGTTGCAAGTTTGCGGAACACCGCTTTGGTGATATCGATGGACATCTTCGACAGCCCGGTGCTGGCATCCTCTAGCGACAGGTCCTGATGTTTGTGATCGTAAATATCAGCAATATCCACCTGACAGAGGCGGTTGTTGGAGTAGTTACGTGTCATCTCAGACAGTACACCAATCTCTAGCCCCCAATCACTCGGAATGCGGATATCGCTCATAACATCACGACGGAAGGAGAACTCTCCTGCCAGAGGGTAGCGGTAGCTATCGAGGTACTCCAGATAGTCCATCGGACCGATTACTTTTTTAAGTGAGCGCAGCAGAGGCGTCACTAGCAGTCGCGATACCCGGCCGTTGATCTTGCCGCTCGCCACACGGGCATAGAACCCTTTGCAGAACTCGTAGTTAAAGTTCGGATTGGCCACCGGATAGATCAGGCGCGCCAAAAGTTCGCGATCATAGGTGAGAATGTCACAGTCATGCATGGCGATTGATTCGGCTTGTCCGGCAGCTAGGGTGTAACCCATACAGAACCAGACATTACGCCCCTTGCCCGGCTGCTCCGGAGACAACTCCTCGCGTTGGAGCTTGGCATCAATCGCGCGCAGTCTCGTCCCATCGTTCCAGAGAACTTTGTAATCTTGGGGCAGCTCTGAGAAGAACTCCAACGCATGGCGGTACTCCTCCTCGTTGGCACGATCCAGTCCGATAATGATCTGCTTGAGATAGGGTACCTGCTTTAGGTGACTCAGAATCAGCGGCATCGCCTCGGTCTGCAGTTCTGAGTAGAGGCAGGGGAGAATCAACGCCATCGGCCGCTTCTTAGCAAAACTCATCAGCTCTGCTTCAAGCTGCTCTAGTGGTCGTTGTGACAGATTATGCAGCGTGGTAATAATGCCATTTTGGTAGAAATCACCCATGGTCTACTCCTTTGCACCCGTCACTGAGGATGCCTTTGAATCGTAAGTTGAAAGAATTTTCAGAATGGCTTCGTTCCATCCTGCCGGTCCCAGACCAGCAGTAACGAGCGCGTCGGGTCTATTGGGTAACTCAAGCGGTGGATGAACGGGCGAGCGAATAATCACCGGAATATCAGCGGCGCTGAGCATCTCGATATCGTTCTCACCATCCCCCAACGCCACAGTTTTCGCCCAGCCAAGTTGCGCGGCTAACCAACGCAAAGCCTCTGCTTTGTCGTGCTGCCCCATTAGATGAACAAAGCGACCGCCCCGCTGCACTTGCACCCCAGCCTCGGCAAGCTCTAGACGCAGATCGACCAAGGCTGTTTCGGTGTCGCGCCAGTGCAATGGCTCTGAGTAGTCGCGTTGCAATGCCTGTTGCGCTTGAACAGCACCGAGACCCGTCAGCTGTGCCAACGCCGACGGCGTCAGCTCTGAAAAACTGGTAAAGCGGTAACGGCTTCGAAGAGGTTCGAGCAGTTCCAATAGATCGCAACGCAGCTTTCCGAAACGCTGCACTGCATATCCATTGATTTTGTCTAGCGATGCGAATTGCGCCAAAGGGTGCTCACCCGGGATGTAGATTGCCGCACCGTTTTCGACAACAAACGGACCAGTATGCTCGAGTTGCGCGCGCAGTGGCTGCAGTTCTGCGAAGGTTTTGCTGGTGTTGGGTATCCATGGAATCTTCAGACGCTCCAATACATCCAACGCTAACTGAGCCTCAGCGAAGCTGTATGTGAAGTGGTCAAGTAGCGAGCCATCCAGATCGGTAAAGATCAGTAATGTCCTTCGACCCCGTTGTGGTGCAGTTTTATCGCTCATACCACTGACAACGCAATATGAGCGCCAGCCAGTTTTTATTAGATGTATTTCAGCTAGTTATAACTACTAACCGTCTCTTACAGATATGATGAACGCACCAATATGGTGCACACATAGGCGTACTGGCCCAATTTTTTGCACCAGAAAAACCGTCTGGTAATTTCTCTCTTGCCAACCGATACTCAAACGATCCTTGCCGTTCAAATCTGGAGAGGGCCTATCAACTCTCACATTCGTCCAAACAGAATTCTGCCGCTGATCATACTGGCGCAATTTTTGGGTACCGCCAGTTGGTTCGCGGGTAATGCCGTTCTGCCGAGTCTGACTAACTTATGGGGCCTTGAGGTCGGCGCTCTGGCTCAGGTCACCAATGCAGTTCAGTTGGGCTTCATCACCGGAGCCTTGCTCTTTGCACTGTTCTCATTAAGTGACCGTTTACGACCTTCGCACCTCTTCTTTCTGTGCGCACTATTGAGCGCTCTAATCAACCTGGTCTCTGCATACCTAGTAGAGAACCTGATGCAGCTTACATTGCTACGATTTTTAGCTGGTTTTATGCTGGCAGGAATCTATCCGGTGGGCATGAAACTGGCAGCGACCTGGTATCCGGAAGGCCTAGGGCGAGCATTGGGGTTCCTTGTTGGCTCACTCGCACTTGGGACTGCTGCGCCGCACCTGTTTGCAGCCTATGATCAGATTGACTGGCGCCAAGTAATGGGGCTTGTTGGGGCGTTGAACCTATTCAGCGGGCTTATCATACTGCTAGCAGTTGGCGAAGGTCCTAACCGACTCAGCCCCGCTCCTGTGCGCCTAAGACAGATTCGCGGTCTATGGAATATGTCGAAACTACGTGCCAGCGCGCTGGGTTACTTCGGCCATATGTGGGAGCTCTACGCCATCTGGGCTATTGCACCTATCTGGATTGCAGCCTGGGCTAATTATCACCAGTTCGAACTCAGTATCTCTCTCGGAAGCTTCTCAATCATCGCTATCGGTGCGCTCGGATGCGCTCTGGGCGGGATCTGGTCACAACGTATCGCAAGCGCAGTGATCGCCGCGCGGATGCTAACCATCTCTGGGATCTGTTGCCTTCTATCCCCCCTCATCTTCGAGACAAACATTTGGCTTACGACTATATTTTGGGCTATTTGGGGCTTTGCCATAGTGGCCGACTCCCCGCAGTTTTCAGCCCTAAGCGCGCAGAATGCGCCCCCTGAAGCCGTAGGTACCGCGCTAACGCTGATCAATGCAATCGGCTTTACACTGACCCTGATCGCTATCCAGCTTAGTGTCACTCTACTGCAGTGGCTGCCGGTGGCGTGGATCCCGCTGATACTTCTAC
>JAYQBD010000007.1:16378-30677 GCA_038137135.1 Oceanospirillaceae bacterium
AGTGTCACTCTACTGCAGTGGCTGCCGGTGGCGTGGATCCCGCTGATACTTCTACCGGGCCCTATCCTTGGCGTCATCGCCATGCGCCCGCTGACTAGAAAACTCTGACTCTTCGACTTTTCATAGAAATTTTCTATTTGATGACAGGCTCTTTTGCTGGTTAACTACATTCTGAATTCAGAATTCACAAATAGAGCTCTCGCAATGCGCATTCAAAAAACCGATCTCGTGAACCAGGTTTACGAGACGCTGAAGCAGAATATCCTCAACGGCAATTTAGCGCCGGAGACACCGCTGCGTCAGGAGGAGCTGTCCGATACGCTCGGTGTTAGCCGACAACCGATCAGCCACGCACTGGTTCTGCTAGAGCGTGAGGGCTTGGTATCGGAGTTGGGACGCAAAGGCAAAATGGTGACGAAGGTCGATGCCCAGCACTTGAGCGACCTCTATCAGGTGCGTGCTGAGCTAGATGGCTTAGCCGCCTACCTCTGTGCTCAAAACCCCTCGCCTGCCCTACGCTCCACCTTAGAGACGTCACTGCAGCAAGGTCGTGATGCGATTAAGGCACGCTCGATTGATGCTCTGCTGCAGGCCGATATCGCCTTTCACAGAGCCTTGTACGAGCACTCAGGCAATCCTGAAATTGGACGCATCGCAGATAACTCGTGGAACCATCTGGTGCGAGCTATGCATCAGGTGCTCAATGACAATTCAATCCACGAATCGGTCTGGAGTGATCACGAGCAGATTGCTCAGGCCATTCTAGCCGGTGAGGCAGATCAAGCTAGGGAACTGGCCCGCGTGCACGCAAATTCCAGCGGCAGGATGACCTTTCTGCGACTCAACTCACCAGTACAACAATAACAACGGAGCGACTATGAAACTCACCCCCGAACAGTTAAAACAGTTTGACCGTGAAGGCTACCTCTTCCTACCCGGTCTCTTTACACCGGAAGAGGCCGCACTGCTGAAAGAGGAAGCTGAAAATATCTACCAGCTCGATCGAGACGAGGTGTGGCGCGAAAAGAGCGGTATCGCTCGCACCGCGTTCGCAGCTCACACCTATAACGAGGCGCACCGCCGCCTCGGAGCGCACCCACGCCTGATCGAACCAATCCAGCAGATTCTGGACGGTCCGGTCTACATGCATCAGTACAAGATCAATGCCAAAGCACCTTTCGATGGCGAGGTGTGGCAGTGGCATCAGGACTATGGCACCTGGGCGCGCGATGATGAGATGCCAGAACCACGCGCGATGAATATCAGCGTATTCCTAGACGATGTTACCGCTGCGAACGGTCCTTTGCTGTTCATTCCCGGCAGCCACAAGAAAGGCGTTGTCGATGCAGGTCACGACCTTGAAACCACTAGCTACCCACTTTGGACGCTAGACCGCGATACCGTCAGCAAACTGGCTGATGAGGGTGGCTGTGTTGCGCCGACTGGCCCAGCCGGCAGCGTGCTGCTCTTCTCATCGCTGCTGGTACATGCTAGCCCACCCAATATCTCACCTCTAGGTCGTATTATCGTTTACCTGTCGCTCTGTCACGTCGATAACCACATTCGCGCATTCAACCGCAAAGAGTGGATCGCACACCGTGATTTCACCCCAATCGAAGCGCTAGAAGATGACTGTCTGACAGAGATGCTAACCACGACCGCCTAAGGAAGAGAGTGAATGTACATTTTTGATGATCTGGTAAAACGCCGTAACGATCCTGTGCGAGTAGGCCTTATTGGCGCTGGCAAGTTTGGCTCGATGTTCCTCAGCCAAGTACCAACCACAGACGGCCTCTGCGTCCACGGTATTGCGGACCTCGATCCAGAGCGCGCCAAAGCTGCGTGCCGCAATGTAGGCTGGAGCGAAGAGCTGATCGCGCAGACCAAGTTCTACCCCAGCACCCAAGCGATGATAGATGCCGGTGGCGTTGAAGTTTTAGTTGAAGCGACGGGCAACCCCATCGCCGGTATCGCCCACGCGAAGATGGCCATCGCCAGCAAGACTCACATCGTTATGGTGAACGTCGAAGCCGACGTGCTGGCTGGCGGTATCCTTGCTCAAGAGGCCCGTGAAGCTGGCATCGTCTACTCCATGGCGTACGGAGACCAACCCGCTCTGACCATCGAGATGGTTGAGTGGGCACGTTCAAACGGTTTTAAGGTAGTGGCCGCGGGCAAAGGCACCAAGTACCTGCCGGAGTACCACTACTCAACGCCCGATACGATCTGGGATCACTACGGTCTGACGCCAGAACAGGCAGCCGAAGCAGGCATGAACTCGCAGATGTTCAACTCCTTCCTCGATGGCACCAAATCAGCGCTGGAGATGGCCGCCATCTCAAACGGAACCGGCCTAAAGGCGCCAGAGGATGGTCTCTCCTTCCCGCCTGCCGGCATGGACGACCTGGCACACGTGCTACGCCCTAAATCGGTAGGTGGTCAACTGGATGAAGTTGGTATGGTTGAAGTAGTCACCTCAATCGAGCGAGATAGCCGCCCGGTCTACCGCGACCTGCGCTGGGGTGTCTATGTGGTTATAGAGGCACCGAATGACTATGCCGCCGCTTGCTTTAAACAGTACGGTATGAATACCGACTCTACTGGTCGCTACTCTGCAATGTACAAACCCTTCCACCTAATCGGGCTAGAGTTGAACACCTCAATCCTCTCAGCGGCACTGCTGGGCAAACCGACCGGCTCAACTCAGTCGTTTAATGCCGACGTCGTGGCAACGGCTAAGCGCGATCTCAAAGCTGGCGAGATGCTGGATGGCGAGGGGGGCTTTACCGTTTACGGCAAACTGATGCCAGCTAAGCGCTCACTTGATCTGGGCGGTCTTCCGATCGGTCTCGCTCATCGAGTGAAGCTGGTCAACGATGTCGCTAAAGATCAGCCAGTTCGCTGGGCCGATGTTGAGATCGACATGACAAGCCAGGCAGTGAAGGTACGTAAGCAGATGGAGGATGCAGCGCGATAACTGAACCACTGGGATACGCACAGGCTGCAGTATTGCGCTGGGTGGAGTCCGATAGACACGCAGCGCAACTTCAGCAAACAGCACCTACGCTATTGTGGTTGTTGATCGGCCGCCAACAGACTGTTGGTTGGCCTGATCAGCATGTGCAAACTCTTCTGCGCTCTTCGCGCGTGCATATTTTGCGAGCTGTGTGTGGCGTTGGCTACCGCTCCGCCCTCAAATGGCTTGCTCGTATTAAGTTGAGCGACGCTGACCTGACTGAGTTCAACACCCTGATAACCGGTTTGAGAGCAGAACTGCATCGCAGTCCCTGGGCGCAAGCTGAAAGCATCCCGATTCACTGGGTAAGGGCAGCACTTGAACATCTCGAGCTGCAATCTTCACCGGCCTTTAATTCCTACTGTAGACATTCAAATCTAGAGGGGGACGACTTTGTTGAGCATCTAAGACAAGCTGCACGCTTTTGGCAGGATGCGTTGAGAGTCGCTGAAATGCTAGGGATTCAGGATGCCGAGGTGGCGCTTAGTCGCAGCAGAGATTTCGCTGCAGTGCGGCGTCTACATGACCGCTGGACTGACCGATTGAATCAACGCCAAGCGCAGGTAATCGACGGTCCAACGCTATTCCCTCCTCCACCTGTACCCGGAAATGACGAGATCCACCCCATAACCTCTCTCGAGGATCTGCAGGCCGAAGGTCGATTGATGCACCACTGCATCACCGTTTATCAGCCAAAGATCTTGGCACGCGAGAGCTATATCTACAGAATGCTCGTACCAGAACGGGCAACCATCGAACTCAGAATAGAGAGCAATGTATTAAAAGTAGGTCAGATTTCGCTGGCCTATAACGCCCAACCGAGTGACGCAACCCGAGCGACTGTCTCGAGCTGGTTAAGCTGTTTACACGAGTCAAAAATTAGCTAACTTATTACTTAGTTGCTCACGGCCGCTCTTCAGTACCATCAGCTAAACGCGCGAGGCGCGATTCTGTCTGAGGGTGCACGGGATCATTTCTACCCCATTCCCATCCCCCAAACTGAGTATTCTGGTAGTCGCGAAACGCTTGTTGAATCTCTGCATCAGAGTTCATTACAAAGGGGCCATATTGCGCCACCGGCTCAGCGATAGGCCGCCCCTGAAGCAGTAGGACTTTTGCCCCCTGCTTGCCCGCAGTGAGCGCTGCTGGAAGGTCAGACTGAAGCACAGCAGCGCTCATATTCTGTAATTCGGTTCCATCTGCAAGGAGGGTTTCACCCTCGTAAAAATAGAGCACGCGGTTGAGCCCAGAACCCGCTGCCGGCAGGGTCCAGTTGGAACCAGGCTGCATATCAATCACCCAAACTGCGACTTCGTTTTCCGGCTCAGATGCCCATGAGGCAGGCGGCGGAGTTTGAGCCTCAGTACCGTCTAAAGTACCAGCAATGATTTCCACATCCACTTTGCGACCGTCTGCATCAGTAAACTGTCGACGCGGCGTCTGCTCATTCCAGAACATGACGAAGTGGGGATCGGCCAGCTTGCGTGCTTTCGGAAGGTTGATCCAGACCTGAAACAACACCAACGAATTGTCGCTGTCGGTATTCACCAGTGGAAACATCTCACTATGCTGCACACCACTGCCAGCAGTCATCCACTGGGTATCACCCGCGCCATAGCGCCCAGTGGCGCCCATGGAGTCGAAGTGATCGACGACACCTTGGCGCACAACTGTAATAGTCTCGAACCCGCGATGCGGATGGACGGGAAAGCCAGGCACAGTCTGACCGTGATACATACGCCATGAGTTACTCGGATCAAAGTCGCTGCCCATTGAGCGTCCTCTCAACGACTCCGCAGGCGGAGCCATTTGGGCATTACCGGCTGGATACTGATCCATATGAAAAGCACAGAAGAGGAAGGGGTCGAGCGTTGGCCAATGCATCTCGATGGGCACAACCTGTCGCACAGCACTATCAGACATACTCTTCTCCACTTCAGACTATCTGCTTCATCCAATTATGCTCGGTACGCAGCGAAGACGCACGCGAATCACACTTATGTTGATGAGGCGCTAGAATACCCAGACCCAGAATCAAAATCCTCGAGAAATTCCATGTCCAACATAGAGTTTAGCCAAGACGAAAAGCAGGCAATCATCCAGAAAATTCAGCTCTACTTTAGCGAGGAGCTCGACTCCGAGATTGGCGGTTTTGACGCTCAATTTCTACTCGACTTTTTCTCCGAGGAGATTGGCAGTTATTTTTACAACCGGGGACTTTACGACGCCCAAACAGCGCTAGAACAACGAATCGAAAGCCTTAACGAGGCGATCTTTGAACTAGAGAAACCAACCGGGGTCAGATAGGGTCGGTCGGCTTTGGCCGAGCTTTTGGAGTGAACAGTGAGCGCTCGGGTTTGATATCAATCAGCGGAGTGCCATCAATGCAGTCTAGCCCCCGCACGGTCAAGACATTCCCCTCTACTCGCTCGAGCTTTACGATAGAGGTCCCGATTGGATTGGGCCGCACGGGTGAGCGCAGAGCGAAAGTCCCGAATGTACGACCATCCTCTCGTGGGCTCTGTCGAATCAGATCTCGCCGGCTCAGGCTCATCCAATAGAGCACCTCCAGCTGGGGATACTCCTCAATGCCCTCTAACGCATCCTGCCAACGGGGATTAACGATGAGCTGGCATTCGGGCCCATCCATTTTACCTTGGCGCGGGCAGTCGAAGCGCTCTAGCCACGGCGTGCGCACCTGCCCAATAAACTGGATCGCTGCATCCTCAGACAGAGGAGCCTCGATCGCTTGCTCGTTCTCTCGAAGATCTGTGTCTTTATTCATCCTTGGATCTCTTACCTATGCGACTGTTGAGTGTCGATCGTTTTGGCATAGTATTGAAACCCAGCGTTTCGCGCGACCTCCCTTGCCGAGAGTTGTCGCGAAATAGCGCGTCGCGCTACATCGCTCCCACAAAAAAGGACCTACCAGTCGAAACCAATAAGTCCTTGAAATAAGTGGTCGGCCCTAACGGACTTGAGCCGTCGACCTGCCAAACTATAGAGAGCGAGTTGGATGCGATAGCATCCGAGAAAGGTGCTTTGGAAGTGGTGGGCCCTCCGGGACTTGAACCCAGGACCTGCCGATTATGAGTCGGATGCTCTAACCAACTGAGCTAAGGGCCCACAAAAGCGGTGCCCATCATACCCATGTATGACGGGCGCAACAAGATGAAAAATCTAGGATTTTTACTCGTCGATGAAGCTGCGCAGATGATCTGAGCGGCTAGGATGACGCAGCTTACGCAGTGCCTTAGCTTCAATCTGACGGATACGCTCACGGGTAACGTCGAACTGCTTACCCACCTCTTCAAGCGTGTGGTCAGTGTTCATATCGATACCAAAGCGCATACGCAACACTTTTGCTTCACGCGCAGTCAGACCTGCCAGTACCGCACGTGTAGATTCACGCAGACCTTCACCGGTTGCTGACTCCACTGGAGACTCCAGTGTTGTGTCTTCGATAAAGTCGCCCAGGCTCGAATCTTCATCATCACCAATCGGCGTCTCCATAGAGATTGGCTCTTTGGCGATCTTCAGAACCTTACGGATCTTATCTTCAGGCATCTCCATACGCTCAGCCAGCTCTTCAGGTGTCGCCTCGCGACCCATCTCCTGCAGCATCTGACGTGAGATACGGTTGAGTTTGTTGATCGTCTCGATCATATGTACCGGAATACGGATGGTACGCGCCTGGTCAGCGATCGAACGTGTGATCGCCTGACGAATCCACCAAGTAG
Organism: Oceanospirillaceae bacterium; assembly: GCA_038137135.1. Lineage (GTDB taxonomy): Bacteria > Pseudomonadota > Gammaproteobacteria > Pseudomonadales > Balneatricaceae > Marinobacterium_E. The sequence goes on from JAYQBD010000007.1 coordinate 23,135, forward strand.
CATAGGTCGAGAATTTGTAACCACGGCGGTACTCGAACTTGTCGACCGCCTTCATCAGACCGATGTTGCCTTCCTGAATCAGATCAAGGAACTGCAGACCACGGTTGGTGTACTTCTTCGCGATAGAGATAACCAGACGCAAGTTCGCCTCAACCATCTCTTTCTTGGCACGGCGTGAACGTGCTTCGCCGATAGAGAGCTGGCGGTTAATCTCTTTAATCTCTGGCAGGGTTAAACCCACCTCTTGCTCAACCTGGATCAAACGACGCTGAGCGCGCTTGAGGTCAAACAGTTGTGCTTCAATCGCAGAGGAGTACGGCTTACCGCTAGCAACAACTTCGTCAAACCAATTTTCATTGGTCTCGTTACCTGGGAAGCCTTTAATAAAGTCCTGACGCGGCATACGACCGCGCTGGGTACACAGACGCATGATGGTACGCTCTTGCGTACGAACACGATCGATAAACCCGCGCACACGGCTAACAAGCTCATCGTAGTAACGCGGTGACAGTTTAATTGGCGAGAATGCCAGCATCAGCGCTTCAAGCGCTTCACCAAACTCTGCAGAGTCACGGCCTTTCTTGTTCTCAGCCGCCTGCAGCGCATCGTATGCCTCTTGTATAGCGCCGAAACGAAGCTTCGCCTCTTCTGGATCTGGACCACGCTCCTTCTCATCATCTGATGAATCGTCGCTATCGTCCTCATCATCATCGTCATCGTCGTCTGACTTTTCTTCGTCAACTTCGATGGTGTCTGGCTCAGCCTCTTCGATGTCTGAGTCTGGATCGATGTAGCCTGAGAAGATGTCGCTGAGTCGACCCTCTTCCTGCAACACACGGTTGTAGGCTTCAAGAATCTCCTCCACACTGCCCGGGAATTGGGCTAGTGCCATCATCACACCACGAATACCATCTTCTATGCGTTTGGCGATCTCGATCTCACCTTCACGAGTCAGCAGCTCAACTGTGCCCATTTCACGCATGTACATGCGCACTGGGTCAGTGGTTCTGCCCGCATCGGACTCAACTGCCGCAAGAGCTGCTACGGCCTCTTCATCCGAGTCATTGGTGGTATCACCATCGGTCATCAGCAGAGTCTCTGCGTCAGGCGCGACTTCAGACACGGATATACCCATGTCATTGATCATGCGGATGATATCTTCAACCTGATCTGGGTCTGCTATATCTTCTGGCAGATGGTCATTTACTTCGGCGTAAGTGAGGTAGCCCTGCTCTTTACCACGAGCGATAAGCTCTTTAAGACGTGACTGCTGCGTTTCGGTATTGTCTGCCATACGTTTCCTGTGAAAATCCACGGTGGACGTTCAAAAAATCAAGCGCATAATTATAACAAATGTGACATTTGTGCGCCAACTTCAGTGCAACTGCCTCTTGCCGGGGAATTTAGCAGAGCGCAACTGCACTTGACGTCATAAACTTGCAACTAAATGTAGTTCATAATCCCCGATCTCGCACAAATTTACCTACTTCTTATTCGCCGACAATAAAAGGGTCTGAAGCCTCTGCTTCTCGGCATCTGTAAGCGGCCTTTCACGCGACCAGGTTTTTAGTTGTTCGAGCTCAGCTTTCAATTTGCGCTCCATAATGCGCGACATCGCATCGCTGAGTAATTTCTCGGCATCCACGCTCTCAAGCAGCGGATCCAAGTGCGATATCTCGTTTAGCACCAGCAGGCCCGGAGCCTTGGTCGCATCCTGCTCCCAATCAAACATCAGCGTACCAAAACTACGCTCTTCATCTTCTTGAAAATACTCTAAAAGATCGCGAAGTAGATCAAGATTCGGCCCCTGCACACCCTCAAGCTCTTCTGCCTTAAATGTTAGGCGCGCTAACTCAGGGCGGTGCAGTACAATCGAAATTGCACTGGCAATAAGATCGATGCGCGAGCCGCTCTGTTTTGCCGGGCGCTCTGCACGTCGGTTGGATGCACCCGAGGAGAACGGCATATCTGAGGACCCGCCTGCGAGCCCGGTGAACGCATAATCAGTCTCGGCATATTCAGTTGGATAGTCAGACGGGGCATAGCCATCGGTGGGATAATCATCCTGCATCGGCATTCCGGTATACTCATCGGCCTGCACCTCAGCCCGCGGCTTAGCTCGCTGAGGCTGACTAACCTGCACAGCCAACTTAGACTGGAGTGCGACCACCGAGTTGATCTGCTCCATAGTCAAACCGGTCATATCGGAGATGCGATCCAGCATCATCTGCTGCAGCACCGATGGCTGCATAGACTGCAAGAGCGGCAGTGCCTGCGTACAGAACTGCGCTTTGGCATCCATACTCACCAAATCCAATCCTTCAGAGAGCGCCTTGAAGAAGTACTCACTAAAAGGGAGCGCCTCGTTCACACGTTCAGTGAACGCTTCCAACCCCTCAGCCCGAATCAGTGTATCTGGGTCTTCACCCTCCGGTAGGAAGAGGAAGCGCGCCATCAAACCATCGCGCATAACCGGCATGGCGTTATCCAGCGCGCGCTTCGCCGCTTTTCGACCCGCGGAGTCTCCGTCGAAACAGAAGATCACTTCGGGAACGACTTTAAAAATGCGTTCGAGGTGAGATTCAGTACAGGCGGTACCGAGGGTGGCAACTGACCAATCCAGGCCGTGTTGTGCCAGGCTCACCACATCCATGTAGCCCTCAACCACCATCAGGCGCGCAAGACTACCTTTACTCTGACGCGCCTCCCAGAGCCCGTAGAGCTCCCTTCCCTTGTGAAAAGTTTCCGTCTCTGGTGAGTTTAGGTATTTGGGTTTTTCGTCGGTGAGCACTCGACCGCCAAAGGCGATAGTTCGGCCGCGTACATCACGGATAGGAAACATGATTCGATCGCGGAAACGGTCATACTTGCGGCCACGATCTTCATTCTCAATCAGCAGTCCGGACTTCAACAGTAACTCTTCGGCATCGCTGCGCTCTGCGGAAATTGCACTGAGTAGGTTATCCCAGCCCGGCGGCGCAAAGCCTAGCCCAAAGCGTTTAGCGATGGCACCAGAGAGGCCTCGCCCTTTGAGATAGTCGACGGCTTTCTGCTTCTCGGAATGCTGGCGTAACTGTGCCTGATAGAAAGCACTCGCCTGCTCAAGCACGTCATACTGCTGCTTAACACGTTTCTCGCGCTCGATATCACGGCCACGATCGTGCTCGCGCGGCACCTCAAGACCTAAGCCTTTTGCCAGCTCTTCAACCGCTTCGGGAAAGCTGCAGTGCTCATAGTCCATAACAAAACCGAGCGCATTACCGCCGGCGCCACATCCGAAACAGTAATAGAACTGCTTATCGGGGTTTACCGAAAATGAGGGAGATTTTTCTTTATGAAAAGGGCAAAGAGCCGAGTAGTTCTTACCGGTCTTTTTCAGTTTGATACGCGCGTCAATTACATCAATGATGTTTACGCGTGCTAACAGGTCATCAATAAAGTGCTGTGGTATCGCCATCTGCTACTTCGCTGTTCTTTGTCAGCGAAGACGCTATCAGAGCTTCGCTTTGACCCGTTTAGAGACGTCGCCCATATCTGCACGGCCTTGGAGCTGCGGTTTGATGATAGCCATAACTTGGCCCATCGCCTGCATTCCAGTCGCGCCGGTTTCGGCAATCGCTGCATCGATAATCTGGTTTACTTCATCATCACTGAGAGGCTGCGGCAAGAAAGTTTTAATCACCTCCGTCTCTTGCTGCTCCTTATCAGCCAGCTCCGGGCGCTCAGCCGCCAGGTACTGGGCAATCGAATCCTTACGCTGCTTGACCATTTTATCAAGCACTGCAAGTACACGTGCATCATCCAACTCAATGCGCTCATCCACTTCGATACGTTTGAGCTCAGCGAGCATCAAACGGATAGTGCCGAGGCGCGCTTTATCTTTAGCGCGCATCGCATCTTTCATCTGTTCAGTTATCTGGGCTTTGATTGCCGACATCTGAGATGACCTAATCGTTGGACACGTGTGTGAGTTCGACTGCAAGGAACTCTATACGCGTCTCTGCGTTAATACTTAGTAGAGACGTACGCGGCGAGCGTTTTCACGCTGCAGCTTCTTAGCGTGACGCTTAACAGCAGCTGCTGCAGCACGCTTACGAGCAGTTGTTGGCTTTTCGTACGCTTCACGCTTACGTACTTCAGCCAGGATACCGGCTTTTTCGCAAGAACGTTTGAAGCGACGCAGTGCAACGTCAAATGGCTCGTTATCTTTTACTTTAACGGCAGGCATTGTTTCTATTACCTTGATTAGTTAACTTTAATAAATCCGAGGAGCAAAAACTCCAAGGGCGCCATATGATATAGATGAGCTTCTAGAGTGTAAACCCCGCTCAACTGCTTTTTAACGGTTTAACCGCCGCCCCAATTATTCGATAATACCCAGCCACAACCAAACTAACTTGAGAGCACCGCACACCATGCTTGTACTCGGTATAGAGACCTCCTGTGACGAGACCGGCGTCGCCCTGTATGACAGCGAAAAAGGACTGTTAGGCGATGCCTTATATAGCCAAATTAAGATGCATGCAGAATATGGTGGCGTTGTACCTGAGCTGGCATCGCGTGACCACGTGCGCAAACTTATCCCGCTAATCCGTGAAGTGTGCCAGCAGGCAGACCTTAAATTGAGCGATCTTAATGCAGTGGCCTACACCTCGGGCCCGGGTCTTATCGGTGCGCTAATGGTTGGCGCTTCTACCGGTCGCGCTTTGGCGCTTGCGCTGGGTATTCCCGCGATTGGCGTTCACCACATGGAGGGCCACCTTCTAGCCCCCATGCTGGAGGAGACACCCCCGTCTTTCCCATTTGTCGCTCTACTAGTCTCAGGCGGCCATACCCAGTTGGTGCGCGTGGACGGTATCGGCAGATATGAACTGCTCGGTGAATCACTTGATGATGCGGCGGGCGAAGCCTTTGATAAGGCCGCCAAGATGATGGGCATGGACTACCCCGGCGGTCCATTGATTGCAAAAGCTGCGCAGAATGGCGACAGCTCAGCCTACAAATTCCCGCGCCCAATGACGGATCGCCCCGGTCTAGACTTTAGTTTCTCGGGCCTCAAAACTTTCACCCTCAACACAGTCGAGGCTGCGAAGGATGATGATGGCAAACTGGACCCTCAAACGCTCAGCAACATTGCTGCTGCTTTTGAAGAGGCCGTTGTCGATACGCTGGCAATAAAATGCAAACGCGCCTTGCAACAGACGGGATTCAAACAGCTCGTTATAGCTGGGGGCGTCAGCGCTAACCGCAAACTACGCGAAAAACTTGATGAGATCGTGCGCAAGGAGCGCGCCGGTCTCTTCTATGCTCGTCCCGCTTTCTGTACCGACAACGGTGCTATGATCGCCTACGCCGGTTGCCAGCGCCTGATGGCTGGCGAATCAACGGGGCTTGCAATCCAAACACGCCCTCGCTGGCCGATGGATACACTTCACCCGCTTGGCGGTGTGCAAGCAGAGGGAGAGGCCCAGCGTGGATAAGATCTTCATTAACCAACTCGGCTTCGATTGCATCATAGGTATCTACGCGCGCGAGCGAATCGAACCTCAGCCTCTACTGATCGATCTAGAGATGGCCTGCGATATCCGTCCCGCCGCCGAAAACAATGATCTGGATGCGTCTCTCAATTATGCAGCCATCAGTGAGTCGGTTATTAGCTTCTGCCAACAGGCGCAAGCTGAGCTACTGGAGACCTTAGCAGAGCAACTCTGGGCTCATCTTAAATCTCAATTTGGCATTTTGGGGATCAGACTGACTATTCACAAACCCAATGCAGTTCCGGAAGCGAAGTCGGTTGGTGTCTCTATTGTGCGTGGTGACTTCAGCTGATGACCCAGATCCTACTAGGACTCGGAAGCAACATCGAACCGCAAGCGCGCCTTGAGAGCGCTGTCCGAGCTCTGCGTCAGAGCTTCGATTCAGTCAGAGAGTCGCCCTGGTTCGAAAGCCACGCCCTTCGCGGCGGCGCTAACTACCTGAACCTGGTTGTAAGCGCTCAGACCCAACTAGGTATTGGCGAAGTCAATGCGCTACTACACAGCATCGAAGCTCAAAATGGGCGCGAGCGAGGCAACGAAGCTTCGGGATGTGCGCTCGATATCGATCTACTCTGCTTCGATCAGAGACTGGTCGATACCCCTGACATTCGCCTCCCAAGAGCCGACCTGCTAGAACATGCACACGTACTCTGGCCAATAGCCGAGCTCTGCCCTGAGCTTAAACACCCTACTGCTGGCATGACCTATGCTGAGTTGTGGCAGGCACGTAAAGACGAGCTACTGAAGAATCAGACTCTCTGGCCAATCTAAACTGCCTCACTTTACGAAAATTACCTACACTAACTTAGTCTTTCACCTCTTTTTCAGTAAGATGTAATAAATAAACAACTAAGCGCTATAAAAAATAGGTATCAACGGTTGTACTGGATTCCATTACTGACGATTCTCGGCACTCTGGTGCCGATACTTACCCGCAATTGGTCGCGCACAGCCTGTGCGACGGCTACTGCATTTCTCCCAGCTATCTCGCTAATAATTGTACTCCTGAATGCACCCGAGGTGTTCAGTGGGGCTACCCTTGTAGAGAGCTATACTTGGGTTGAGCAACTTGGCTTAGAGATTGCGTTCAGACTCGATAGCTACGCCCTGCTCTTCACGCTACTGATTCTTGGCATCGGCCTGCTGATTATTCTCTATGCCCGCTACTACCTGTCGGCCAATGACAATATGGGGCGCTTCTACTCCTACTTGATTCTCTTCATGACAGCGATGCTCGGTATTGTGCTGTCAGAAAACCTGCTGCAGCTCTGGGCTTTCTGGGAGCTCACCAGTATCAGCTCCTTCCTGCTGATCAGCTTCTGGTCGGATAAATCGGAGGCGCGCAAAGGTGCGCGTATGGCGCTAACGGTCACCGGCATGGGTGGTCTGGCACTGTTAGCGGGCATACTGTTACTGGGCGATACCCTGGGTACCTATAACCTTACTGAGATACTCGCGCGCGGTGACGAAATTCGTGAATCAGAACGCTATCCATTTATTTTGGTGCTAATCCTTATTGGCGCTTTCACGAAATCGGCGCAGTTCCCGTTCCACTTCTGGCTGCCTCACGCCATGGCTGCACCGACACCGGTCTCGGCCTACTTGCACTCAGCTACTATGGTAAAAGCGGGTATATTCCTAGTTGGCCGACTCTACCCTGCACTCTCGGGTACCGAGCTCTGGTTCTTCCTGGTGACGTTTACCGGGATGGCAACACTGCTTGTTGGCGCCTACATCGCTCTGTTTAAACATGACCTCAAAGGGCTGCTGGCCTTCTCTACCATTAGCCACCTCGGCCTTATCATGCTGTTGTTCGGCCTCAACTCGGACCTAGCCGCAGTTGCTGCAGTGTTCCATATTATCAACCACGCGACCTTTAAGGCGTCTCTCTTTATGGCTGCCGGTATCGTTGATCACGAAACCGGCTCACGCGATATGCGCAAGCTGAGCGGACTGTGGAAGTATATGCCGCACACGGCGACACTCGCGATCGTTGCCGCTTTGGC
>JAYQBD010000007.1:30777-40067 GCA_038137135.1 Oceanospirillaceae bacterium
CCGGTCGAGATTCTGGTAGCTCTCTGTATCTTGGTGGGTATCGCCCCAGCCTTTGTAGTCGGAGACCTGCTCAACAGTGCCTCAAGTGCTGTACTGCAAGGTCCACTACCGGAGTACAGCTTATCCCTCTGGCACGGTTTCAACATCCCACTGATGATGAGTATTGCCGCGCTCATCATTGGTTTGATTATCTACAACATCCGCCGCCGTCTGTTCGCTTTCCAGGCGCAGTTTGTTGATCGCGATGCCAAGCTTGAGTTTGAACGTTTAGTGCAGCTCTGCGTTGATGCGGCCGGAAAGCTTTACACCCGAATCGAGACCAACAAACTACAGAACTACGTATTAACGCTGTTTGTGTTCACCCTAGCCGTTACTGCGCTACCTCTGATGGAAATTGCTGAAACTGCTGGAAGTCACCCGCAGCTCCCACCCGATCTAATTGGGTTCGGCGCCATTACCATTCTCTCCCTTGCATCCGTTATGACGCTGGTGTGGCACCGCAAGCGTGTCGTGGCACTAATCGCGGTTTCAGTTGTCGGACTGATCGTGTCATTAATGTTTGCGCGCTTCTCCGCGCCGGACCTAGCGCTGACTCAACTCTCGGTTGAAGTTGTCACCATCATTCTGCTAATGCTGGCACTCTTTTTCCTGCCGCAACAGACACCGAAAGAGTCCAGCCCCGGCGTGGTGTTCCGTGATCTCGGTGTCGCCGTCGGCGTTGGTGGTGTAATGGCTACACTGGCGTACGCGATGATGACGCGCGACCTTGAGACCATCTCAACCTATTTCACTGCCAACTCGAAAACAGGTGGTGGGGGTACCAATATCGTTAACGTTATACTGGTCGACTTCAGGGGCTTCGATACCTTAGGTGAAATTACCGTACTCGGCATTGCCGGATTAGGTATCTACAAACTGATTCGCCGCATGAAACTGTTCATGCCAACAACCGACTCAGGCGGGCGCACTTGGTCAACGGACAGCCACCCAGTGATGCTGGCAATGGTGTCCCAAGCGCTACTACCACTTGCACTGCTGGTGTCTGCCTACATCTTCTTGCGCGGTCACAACCTACCGGGCGGCGGTTTCATCGCGGGTCTGATCACCGCAATCGCATTGATCCAGCAGTACATCGCGAATGGCGTGCTGTTTATGAAGGGCAAGCTTCGCCTCGACTACCAGTACCTTATTGGTTTCGGTCTGCTGATCGCGGTCGCGACAGGTTTGGGATCTTGGCTCTTCGGGCGCCCATTCCTAACCTCCTGGTTCGATTACCTCTACTGGCCAATCGTAGGCAAGTTTGAGGTGGCCAGTGCCATGCTGTTTGATCTAGGTGTCTACCTCACCGTTGTGGGAGCAACGCTATTGATACTATCGAACCTCGGTAAACTCAGTACCACAGAGCGTTCAACCGAAGGGGAGAATATCTAATGGAGATGTTAGTCGCTTTGGCTATTGGCATTCTGACCGCTACCGGCACATTTTTAACGCTACGCGGGCGAACCTTCCCGGTTGTTCTAGGCCTAACGCTTTTGGCATACGCCTGTAACCTATTTATCTTCTCATCCGGCCGCTTGGTGATCGATGGCGCTGCCGTGCTGAACCAGGATCTCCCGATACCCGACCCGCTACCACAGGCGCTAGTACTCACTGCGATCGTGATCGGTTTTGCCATGACCGCCTTCGCGGTAATTTTGGCGATGCGCGCGCGTGCTGACCTAGGTAACGACCATGTCGATGGTACCGAGAAACAGGACGATCAGAACGGGGAGCAGCGTTAATGAACCACCTGCCCATTCTTCCGGTTCTGATCCCGATGCTGACCGGCATCCTGCTACTTCTGCCGCCGATCCGTACCACCCTGACGCGCCAGCGAATCTTCGCTCTGACAGCGGCCGGATTGAACTTGCTGGTTGCCATCGTACTGATCAATCAGAGCGCTTCAGGTGAAATCGCGGTCTATGCGCTCGGAGACTGGCAACCGCCCTACGGTATAGTGCTGGTAGCCGATCGCCTCGCATCGCTGATGCTGTTGCTCACCTCTCTGCTACTCTTTGCTGGGCTCCTCTACGCCAGCGCAGGTCAGGATGAGGCCGGACGCTACTTCTACCCGCTGATGATGTTTCAGGCTCTAGGTATTAACGGCGCTTTCCTGACTGGCGATATCTTCAACCTGTTCGTCTTCTTTGAGATTCTACTGATCGCCTCTTACTCGCTACTGATTCACGGGGGTGGTAAACACAAGACGCGTGCTGCCGTGCACTATGTTCTGCTAAACCTGGTCGGCTCAGCCATCTTCCTATTCGCACTCGGTGTACTCTATGGCGCCATCGGCTCACTCAATATGGCGGATATGGCACTGCGTGTGCGTGAGCTTAGCGGTGCTGAGTTGCAGCTAGCGAAAGTGGGCGGCCTGCTTCTGCTCGTGGTCTTCGGCCTGAAAGCGGCAATGCTTCCACTACAGTTCTGGCTACCTCGCACCTACGCCACTGCTGCGGGCCCGATCGTGGCGCTGTTTGCGATTCTGACCAAAGTGGGCGTCTACTGTCTGCTGCGCGTGCACGGTATGATTTTCGGCGACTACGCCGGAGAGATTGCCGATATCATCCAGCCCTGGCTCTGGGGCACGGCGGTACTAACGATCGCGATTGGCGCTATCGGTGTGCTATCGAGCCCCAGCCTGAAGCGCTTAGCCGGTCACTTGGTTATCGTCTCTGTGGGTACTTTGCTATCGGCGTTGGCGATTAATACATCTGCATCGATCAGCGCAGGGCTCTACTACGCAGCCCATTCAACGCTAGCGGGCGCGGCACTATTCCTTGTCGCAGAGCTGATATCAGAGCAGCGCGGTGGTGCGCTCGATATGATTGTGCGCTCTCGTCCGGTCGCTCAACCAGTTGCCATCGGCATCACCTTCTTTATTACGGCGCTTGCCCTGATCGGCATGCCGCCCTTCTCAGGCTTTATCGGCAAACTGATGGTGTTGCAGTCGGCCCAGAGCATTACTCAGATAGGTTGGACTTGGAGTACGCTTTTGATCGCAACGTTGTTCGCGCTGATCGCCTTCTCCCGTGCCGGCTCAACGATCTTCTGGCGTGCCAAGGGTAAGAACACCGACACCGTTGCGGGCAGCAGCACGAAGTTTGCCGCGATCTGGTTATTGCTGCTGGCTGCACCGCTGATGTCTCTGTTTGCCGGTCCGATTGTAGACTTCACGGCAGCCACCGCAGCGCAACTGGACCAACTGGCACAGACACCGCAGATCTTACTGAATGGAGGTGGCCAATAATGGTTAGACACTGGCTCCCTAACCCACTTCAGAGCTTAGTGCTGTTTGTCGCCTGGCTGCTTCTTAATAACAGCATTGCAGCGGGTCATATTCTGCTGGCACTGATCTTCGCCATAGCGATTCCGCGCTTTTGTGCACCGGTGCAGAGTCCACAGCCAAAGGCGCACAAGCCGCTGAAAATTGTTAACTACTTTCTGGTACTAATTTGGGACATCATGGTGGCGAACCTGCGTGTTGCTGCACTGATACTCGGGCGCAATCGCGACCTTTCACCTAGCTTTATTGCGGTGCCTTTGGACATGCGCGATGAACTACCGATCACCATTCTCGCTTCAACTATTTCACTGACACCCGGTACGCTAAGCGCCGATGTCAGCGAGGACCGAGAGTGGCTCTATGTCCATGCACTCGATGTGGACAATGAAGCGGAACTGATTGCCGAGATCAAACAGCGCTACGAACGTCCGCTAAAGGAGATTTTCCAATGCTGATGACCGCCCTATACATCGCTTTTGCGCTCATTGCTGTAGCGTTGCTGCTCAACGTGATTAGTCTGGCACGCGGACCCAGCATTCCGGACCGCGTACTGAGCCTCGACACCCTCTACATCAACTCAATCGCATTGATCATTGTCTACGGCATTGCAGAGTCATCAACGATTCACTTTGAAGCTGCACTGTTGATTGCAATGCTCGGCTTCGTCAGCACCGCCGCTCTCTGCAAGTACATGGTGCGAGGAGATATTATCGAATGAGTGCACAACTCCCTATGCTGCTTGAGCTGCTGCTGTCGGTACTGATTGTCTTTGGTGCAGCGCTGGTTCTGATCGGTTCAATCGGCCTGATAAAGCTGCCGGATTTCTTCACTCGTCTACATGCGCCAACCAAAGCAACGACGCTCGGCATGGGCTCGCTGCTAATCGCCTCGTTGATATTCACCAGCTTCGTGACGGGTGACCTGCATGTACAGCAGCTGCTAATTACGCTGTTCCTCTTTATCACCGCACCCATCGCCGCGCATATGCTGGCAAAAACGGCCCTGCACATGCGTATACAGACCGTCGAACGTACAGCCAATGCTGATCTGCAAAAAGCTGCACGCGAAAGAACCGCTCCGCAGCCTGCAATCGACAGTGCATCGCCAGATCAGTGAATTGATATCTAGCTGATCTGGCATGTATCCTGCTTCACAAAACAGACATATTTCTGTCATAGAGTTGTAGATTGGACATATACTCGTCGCGTTAAGGCTCTGCGAGTAGACCCCTGAATCTAAGGAAAAACAATGCTATCCAAAGTAATTATTCCTGTTGCCGGCCTCGGTACACGCGTACTCCCCGCCTCCAAGGCGATTCCAAAAGAGATGCTGCCAGTTGTTGATAAACCGGTTATTCAGCACGTCGTTGAAGAGGCGATGCGCGCCGGCTTCCGTCAGATTGTGCTGGTAACACGGTCGGGCAAAGAGGCGATAGAAAACCACTTTGATGCCAACTACGAGCTTGAGCAGATGCTCGCGCTGAAGAATAAAAAGGCGCTGCTTGATGCAGTAGAGAACACGCTTCCAAAGGGAATTGAGGTCATCTCCGTGCGACAGCCGAGCGCGAAAGGCCTGGGCCACGCTGTGCGCTGTGCCGCACACGTGGTGGGGAACGAAGACTTCGCGGTGATGCTACCCGACATGGTGATCGACGATGAAGGCCTCTCGTGTGACTTTTCTGAGATGGTGAAGCGCTACCAAAAGAACGGCGCCGGCCAGATCATGGTAGAGGGTGTTCCGCAGGAGCATGTCGATCGTTACGGTATCGTGGATTGTGGCGGCATTGAACTAAAAGCGGGCGTTGGCGCACCGATTCGGGGCATGGTTGAGAAACCCAAGCGCGATGAGGCGCCCTCTAATCAAGCAATTGTTGGACGCTACATTCTTCCTAACCGCGTTATGCAACTCCTAAAAACCACTGAGCCGGGTGCGGGTGGTGAGATTCAGCTGACCGATGCAATGCTCGCACTACTAGCCGAGCAGCCGATGGAGGCCTACTCAATGCGCGGTACCGTGCATGACTGCGGCAACAAGGCAGGACTGCTTCAGGCTAACCTTGCCTTCGGTCTGAAACACCCCGAGACCGGCGACGCGCTGCGCGACTTTATCAAATCAAAGAATTTATAGAGGCCGCTTATGAGCCCCGCATGGAATAAACTTCAGGCATCTGCCGAACGTTTGCGCGGGGTTCACCTGCGCGAACTGCTACAAAGCGAACAACGTTTCGACAAACTCTCCTTCAACGCCGCCCATCTGCTGCTCGACCTTAGTCGTCAACGCATTGATGACCAGGTGTTCGCAGAACTTCTGGAGCTTGCTGATGAGCGCCAACTCGAGAAAGCGATCCGGTCGCTGCTGAGCGGTGAGATCGTTAACCCAACAGAGAATAGACCTGCCCTGCACTCGGCCCTTCGCATGCCGCCAGGATCCGAGCTAATCGTTGATAACGACAACTTGGTTGATGGCGTGCAGGCCACGTTAGAGCGAATGTCAGAATTTGTCGACAAAATCCATGCCGGCCAGTGGCGCGGTTACAGCGGCCGAGCTATCAGTGAAGTGGTTAATATTGGTGTCGGTGGTTCAGATCTGGGACCATTGATGGTCTGCGAGGCGCTGCACGAGTTCAAACCTCAAACCGCAGAAGGTATCAATATCCACTTCGTCTCTTCGATGGATGGCAGCCAACTCTCAAATTTGCTGCTTGAGCTCAATCCAGAGACGACACTCTTCGTGCTCTCATCCAAATCATTCGGCACCTTGGATACACTGGCGAACGCCGCGACCGCTATAGACTGGCTAGTAGAGCGCAGTGGCCTGAATCGCGAACTGTTGATTCAGCAACACTTTATCGGTGTCACCGCTTCGCCGGAAAAGGCGATCGCTTGGGGTATCGCAGAAGAGAGCATTCTGAAGTTTTGGGACTGGACGGGTGGCCGCTACTCGCTCTGGTCCGGTATCGGTCTGCCGATCGCTCTCACCATAGGAATGCAGGGTTTTAGAGATTTGCTAGCCGGCGCTCACGCGATGGATAGCCACTTCGCCCAAGCGCCCTACAAAGAGAATCTACCGGTGTTAATGGCGCTCATAGGCATCTGGAATATCAACTTCCAGGATATACACGCCCATGCAATTCTCCCCTATGACGGTCGTCTGGCTCACCTGCCGGCGTACCTCGAACAGTTGGAGATGGAGAGTAACGGCAAGAGCGTCAAACATGATGGCGAGCTGACCGATCAGCGTACCTGTCCCATTCTCTGGGGTGAGATCGGTCCCAATGCGCAGCACGCTTTCTACCAGTTGCTGCATCAGGGGACTGAATCGGTCATGTCCGATTTTATCGTTCCTGCACGTCGCTATGAGGGACGTGAAGCCGGTCTGTTAGAGCAGCATCAGTTGGCACTCGCTAACTGCCTGGCGCAAGCCCGCGTACTGGCTCTGGGGGATGCAGCGCTGAATGACGATTCAGAGCGGCCACCCTGGCAGCGCTACGCCGGTAACCAACCGAGCAGCGTCATTCTGATGGAGACACTTAATCCCGAGAGCCTTGGCAGTTTAATCGCGCTCTACGAACACAAGGTCTACGTCCAAGCGGTTATCTGGGGAATTAACCCCTTTGATCAATGGGGCGTTGAGCTCGGCAAAAAGGTCGCAAATGACTTAATCGATGCCCTTCGCCAGCGCACATCTGCTGGTTACGACCAGGCAACTAGTGGGCTGCTTGCCGCTATTCAGCAGCTACAGGAGGAGAACTAAGATGAAGATCTCTGTCTGGGGCAATGAGCTGAGCGCCTGGGTCGCACGCGCTCAGCTGGCAAGCTATGGCAATACTGTATTTCTTGAGTCCGGCGAGACTGAACCCGTCTCTAGCCAGTTAAGATCTGAACCGGGCCTTCTTGCCGCACTGCAGAACGCCGCGCTGCATGAACGCCTGAGCGTCAACAGCGATGCAGCGCTCAATGCAGAGGTGCATTGGCTGAGTATGGCACCCGACGAATCAGACGCAGCGCTAGAACTCATTGAACGCATCGCCAAGAACTGCAAAGGCCCTCTCCTCGTCGTCAACCAAAGCAATTTTGGCGTGGGAATGTGTGACCGAATGCAGGCACTACTGCAGGGTGAGCTGCAACAGGTGGTCTACCTGCCCGATCTACTGCAGGCGGGTCAGGCGATGCAGCAGTTTGTGAACCCTGAAGCGCTGCTGATAGGCACAGATAACCCAACGGCCAAAGCGCGTCTAATTGCACTCCTGCGTCCTTTTCATCTGGGTCAGCGCACTATCCAGCAGATGACCTGCCGCGAAGCCGAGTTTGTGAAGTACGCCATTACCGGCCTGCTCGCACTGCGTCTGGGCTATATCAATGAGATGGCTGGCCTCTGTGATCAGCTCAATCTGGATATGGATGCAATTCGCCGTGGCATGAGCACCGACAAACGTATTGGCACGCATTACCTACAACCGAGCTGTGGTTTCGGTGGACTCCAGTTCACCCAGTACTTACAGGGGCTCGCTGAGCTCCTCTCTGGACGCCAAGGTTCCGTGTTGATCGACACCGTACTAGCTCAGAACGAAGTGAACAAAGAGTGGCCCTTCCGGACCGTCTGGCAACACTACAACTGTGATCTACGCGGTCGTAAAGTGGCTATCTGGGGAGCCGCGTTTAAAGCGGGCGTTGCCGATATCGATAACGCGCCGGCTCTGCGGGTCATCGATGCATTGCTAGCCCAGGGCGCAGAGATCTGCGTGCATGATCCTGAGGCGATGCAGGCCCTATCTGAGCGCTATGCCGGTGTCGCAGGCATCTCACTTGCCGCCAACGCTTATGAGGCTTGTACAGGTGCTGTGGCGTTGATGCTGCTGACAGACTGGCCTGAGTATGGGTCACCTGACTTTCCGCGTCTTAAACAGACCATGAATCAAGCGCTTATCATTGATGGGCGCAATCTGTATGATCCTCAGCGAGTACAACAGGAGGGGTTCGCCTACTACACCCGTGGCCGTAACTGCCTATCACGGTAGCCGAGCTAGCAAGGCAGCCCTTTAGTGAAAGTGTGAGAGTGAGTGAGCAAACAGACTAAACCAAACACTGCCAGAGTAAGCAGCGCCAAGATCGACTGGAGTGACGGCCAACCCCACTCCAGCCTGTTTGGCGATATCTACTTCAGCCAGCAGAGTGGCGTTGCTGAGACTGAGCATGTCTTTATCAATGCCAGCAACCTGCCTGCGCGCTTTGCACAACAAGATCCTAGCCGTCCGTTTGTGATCGGTGAAACCGGCTTTGGTACTGGACTTAACTTTCTCAGCGCTCGCCAGCTTTGGCTGAATAAGGCTCCGAAAGCCGCTCACCTGCACTTTATAAGCTGCGAGAAGTACCCCCTAAGTGAGGCTGACCTTCGACAGGCTCACCAACTCTTCTCAGATGATTCAGAGCTCGCTAGCGGTTGCGAGCAACTGCAAAAACTCTGGCCCAAGCCTTTAGGCGGATTTCACCGCTTGAGCTTAGACGGGGGCCGCATTCAACTTACGCTCCTGTACGGCGATGCGACACAGATGCTTAGCCAGCTCAACGCTCAGATAGACTGCTGGTTCCTTGATGGCTTCGCGCCATCGAAGAATCCAGAGATGTGGCGCGACGAACTTTTTGCTCAACTAGGCCGGCTGAGCCATGCGGATACCACATTGGCCACCTTCACCTGTGCTGGGCTAGTGAAACGCGGGCTAAAAGCAGCGGGTTTCGAGATTCGAAAAATACCGGGCTATGGGCGTAAGCGCGAGATGCTCTGCGCTAACTTCACAGCCCCGCTCGATGCGCAGCCCAACCTCTCCAAACAGCAGCCCTGGCTCAAACGCCCACCAACACAGACACACCAGGGGCCAATAGCGGTCATTGGCGGCGGACTAAGCGGTGCAACCACAGCCTTCGCGCTCGCTCGACGTGGCTACAAGGTCGATCTCTATGAGCAGCAT
>JAYQBD010000008.1:0-38597 GCA_038137135.1 Oceanospirillaceae bacterium
ATAGCTCAAGCTTCTCCATCTCGCGACGACGCATCAGCGCTTCTTTCTTGGTCAGCTTTTCAAACGTACCGTCTTGAGCCTGAGCTTCAAGATCACGCAGACGACGGATAGACTGACGGATAGTTTTGTAGTTGGTCAGCATACCACCCAACCAACGGTGGTTTACGTAAGGCATACCTGCACGGCTTGCTTCTTCTTTAACCACTTTCGCAGCAGCACGCTTAGTGCCCACGAACAGAACCTTGTTCTTGTTCGATGCCATGTTTTTAACGACTGCCAGAGCGTCGTTCATAGCAGGCAGAGTGTGCTCGAGGTTGATGATATGAATCTTGTTGCGAGCGCCGAAGATGAATTTCGACATTTTCGGGTTCCAGTAACGAGTCTGGTGACCGAAGTGAACACCTGCTTTGAGCAGGTCACGCATGCTGACTTTTGCCATTTTTGAACTTTCCTTCTAGCGGGTTCAAACCTCCACAACCCCCATCTGCCAACCGTTTCCGGCACCCAGGCAGCCTGTGACGAGCTGTGTGTGTTGTGTTTAAGCACACCCAGTAATGAGCAGTACTTGCGTTAATTGTGCCGAGGCACGAAATTTTGGAGCGCAGTTTATACCACAAGCAGCAAATAAAATGAAGCAAACTTTGGGCAGCAAAAGGATCTGAGGTACACTTGGGGCAGTTAACTATTTCCCGGCTAAGCGACGCAATTTTACCGCGTAGTGACTTGGCACAGATCGATGAGACGAAGAGATGAGCATAAAGATTAAATCCGCCCTCGAAATTGAGAAGATGCGCGTAGCCGGACGTCTGGCCGCCGAGGTACTGGAGATGATCGAGCCCCATGTAAAACCGGGCATCACCACCAACGAACTGAACCAGATCTGCCATGATTATATCGTTAACGACCAGCAGGCCATCCCAGCGCCGCTGAACTACCATGGCTTCCCGAAATCGATCTGCACCTCAGTAAACTCGGTTGTCTGCCACGGTATCCCCAACGACAAAGCGCTCAAAAACGGCGATCTGATTAATATCGACATTACTGTCATTAAAGATGGTTATCACGGCGATACCAGCAAAATGTTTTTGGTGGGCGAGGTTGCACCGCATGCGGAGCGCCTCTGCAAAGTCACGCAGGAGTGTATGAATCTTGGCATCGAACTGGTTAAACCGGGCGTACAGCTTGGCGATATCGGCCACGCCATCCAGAAACACGCCGAGGCTCACCACTACTCAGTTGTGCGCGAATACTGCGGGCATGGCATTGGCGCGGAATTCCACGAAGATCCGCAGGTACTTCATTACGGCCGCCCCGGTACCGGTGAAACGCTTGAAGCGGGAATGTGCCTAACAATCGAGCCGATGATTAATGCGGGCAAGCGCAACGTAAAACTAAACAAGCGCGATGGCTGGACGGTTGAGACTGTCGATCGCCGCCTCTCGGCCCAATACGAGCACACCATACTCGTCACCGAAACAGGCTACGAGATTCTGACCCTGCGCAACGAAGAACGCGTTTAATACACTAGCCCCGATCATCGTCGTTCTTCAGCGTATAAACAGGAGCAGCTGCAGATGCAACTGACAGCAACACCGATAAATGGTGTCGAGCGTTTTTTTGACCAACCCAAACTTCATCGTGAAGCCGAGTCTCTCGGCGCCACTAAAGCGCTTAAAAACGCGCTGAACGCATCCACTGAGGCAATGCATGCAGCCTTTATCGATAAGGCGGATATTCGCACCCTCATCTATGGCCGAGCCTGGGTAATCGACCAACTCCTGCGTTTCGCATGGAAACAGTTTGATTGGCCAGAAGAGGGACAATTAAGTCTTATCGCTGTTGGCGGCTACGGCCGCGGCGAGCTGCACCCGCACTCAGATGTCGACATCCTCTTACTAATGGACGGTCTCGACCCAGCTGACTTTGAAGCGAGCATTAGCGGTTTCCTCACTCTGCTTTGGGACGTCAACTTGGATATCGGTTCAAGTGTCCGTACGCTCGAGGAGTGCTACAACGAGGCGCGCGGCGACATTACGATCGCCACCAACCTGGTTGAATCGCGCACACTGGTGGGTGACAAAAGCCTGCGTGAACGCATGTATGAGCAAGTCACCTCGGAAGATGCTTGGTCGGATGCGGAGTTCTTCAAAGCCAAGCTCAAAGAGCAGACAGACCGTCACTCACGCACTAACAACACCGAATACAACCTTGAGCCCAACATTAAAAACTCACCGGGTGGTTTACGTGATCTGCAAACCATCGGCTGGGTTGCGAAACGACACTTCGGTGCAACGTATATCAAGGACCTAGTAGAGCATGGTTTTCTGACAGATACAGAACTTGAGCAACTCAGCCGTGGAGAGATGTACCTGTGGCGAGCGCGTTATGCCCTACATATGAAAACGAACCGCCGCGAAGATCGACTACTATTCGATCATCAAAGAACGCTAGCCGGCTTTTTTGGATATGAGGATAACGATAGCGCGTTAGCAGTAGAGCAGTTTATGAGCCAGTACTATCGCGTCGCCAAGCGCATGTCTGCGTTCAACGATATGCTGCTGCAGTACTTCGACGAAGCCATTCTGCGTGCCGACGTCGAACAGGAGGTACGGCAAATCAATAGTCGCTTCGTTGTCCGCGACGACTACCTAGCAGCAGCCTATCCCACCGTGTTCGAGCACAACCCCTTTGCCTTAATGGAGCTGCACGTCATCATGGCACAGCACCCTGAGATTAAGGGTGTACGTGCCTCAACCATTCGCTTGATCCGCACCCATCGGCACCTGATCGACGACGACTTCCGCAAGGATATCCGCAACACAAGCTTGTTCATGGAGCTGTTGCGTTCACCCGAGCGCGTCTCGACTGAGCTCAAACGCATGAATCGCTACGGTATTCTGGGGCGCTATCTTCCGGAGTTTGGCAATATTGTGGGTCAGATGCAGCACGATCTGTTTCACATTTACACCGTCGACGCACACACGCTGAAGGTTATTCAGATGATGCGACAGTTCCGCCACCGTGAGTACCGCGATGTTTTTCCGATTGCGCACCGAGTGGTGAACAATATTCCCAAGATCGAGCTGCTCTACGTTGCAGGCCTCTATCACGATATCGCTAAAGGTCGCGGTGGCGACCACTCGGAGCTTGGCGCTGTCGACGTGATGGATTTCTGTCAACGCCACCACCTCAGCAAGTGGGACGCAGAGCTGGTTGCCTGGCTGGTGAAGAGTCATCTATTTATGTCGATGACCGCACAGCGTAAAGATCTATCGGACCCAGAAGTGATAAACAGCTTTGCTCGACGGATGGGCGACGTCACCCATCTAGATTATCTCTATGTACTCACGGTAGCGGACATCAACGCCACCAATAATGAGCTCTGGAACAGTTGGCGCGCTTCGCTGTTGCGTCAACTCTACACGGAGACGCGTCGCGCTCTGCGACGCGGGCTTGAGAACCCGATCGATCGCGAGGAGCGCATTGAGCAGGCTCAGTATGAGGCGCTAGCCGCACTCGAGCGTCAGCATGTAGACACAACAAGAGCCAAAGCTCTCTGGGCTCGACTCGGAGAAGATTACTTCCTGCGCGAAGATGGCAAAGCGATCGCACGTCATACCCAGGCGATCATTGAGCATAACAATAAGCCGTTACCGCTCATTATGCTGAGCCAGAACACCTTTAGAGCCAACGAAGGTGCAACTGAAATATTTATCCATACTGAAGACTCGCCCAACCTTTTTGCGGCAACAGTAGCGGCACTCGACCAGTTGAATCTGAGTGTTCAGGACGCTCGCATCATCGTGACAGACAACGGCTACACGCTGAACACCTACACCGTACTGACCGAAGATAATCAGCCGCTATCAGAGAATCCGGATTATCTGCAAAGTATCTACGACTATCTGTTTGAGCAGCTAGATGACCCTGATGACTATCCAGAAATCATCCAACGTCGGGTACCGCGCCAACTGAAGCTCTTCCCAATGAAGACCAGCGCGACTCTTAGCAGTGATAGCGGCGTAAACCAGACTGTTCTCGAGGTATTCACGGCCGATCGCCCCGGCCTCCTGTCGCGTATAGGCAATATCTTTAGCCAGTTTGGTATCGTTGTGCACAAAGCTAAAATCGCCAACGTCGCTGAGCGTGTAGAGGACTTCTTCTACATCACCGACGCCGATAACCAAGCACTAACAGACCCTGACTACTGCAACCGGCTAACAGACGCGATCTGTAAAGAGCTGGACGAGCATATGCACTGATTCACAGAGAACATTTTCAAAAAGGAGCTTTTAGATGGACCAGAATAAACAGAACGAGATAGAAGCCGCTGTCTTTCGCCGCCTACTCGACCACCTTGACAACCACAAAGAGGTGCAGAATATCGATTTGATGAACCTCGCAAGCTTCTGTCGCAACTGCCTGTCAAAGTGGTACGTTGCAGCAGCTGAAGAGCGTGGAGAAAGTGTCGACTTAGATGCGGCTCGCGAGCTTGTTTATGGCGAGCCCTACGGTGATTGGAAAGCCAAATACCAAACTGAGGCGACGCCTGAGCAGAAAGCCGCCTACGCTGCTAAGCACGGTTAATACGCCTGAGTTAATGAGTACCCAGTATCTATTTCTCGAAACGCTGCGAGCCATCCCTGGGCGCTCCGTATTTGCCCGCTGCACGCTTGCTCCTGCGTCGTGCAGCATACCGTCCTCCATGGACATATCCATGGCAAATAAGGTTCGAGAAACAGACACTGGGCACTCGAAAAACCAGAGCTCAAGCATCGTCGGGGACACCTCTGAAGACTCTTGTTGACATGGAGGTCAACACGAAGCCCCCAAGGATGGGTTTACGGCGTGTCTGAAGAGGTGTCCGCGGCGAGGATTGAGCCACAGGTTCTCAATTCGCGCTGATCCAAGCCCTCTCAACCTGGTTCAAGTCCACTTCAAGAATGGTTGCATAGACGTCTTCTTGGACAGGGAAGCTCTTAACGACCCGAGCTCCACGCACGACGCCTGCGACTGCGGTTTTAAACTGGTCGTTCTGTAGAATCATCGACTCCACCGTCGTCGTACCATAGAGATACTGGCCATTCACAATCGCTGCCAGCTCTTGATAGGCACGCAACTTAGAGACTCGCATGGCGTTCAGCTGTTTCTGATCACTCGTCTCGCCGGGCTGTAGACTGATGGGTGCATAGCCCGTTGCTTGCACCCAATTTTCATCTGCAGCCACGGTTTTAGACGGCGAGGGTGTTAGCGCGGTGGTGACTGTTTGACATCCCGATAACGCCAAACAGAGCGCACATGCCAAAACTACAGATCTCATTCAGCAACTCCTGCAGGCACTCCGCCTGTCTCGACAATCATCCCTTTCTCAGCAGCGAGCAACGGGTCGTATCCGGGCAGACGCCCCTCTAAAAGCTGATCCGCCACATGCACCTGCCCTGCAGCAAGCACTTGGCGCGTAGTCGTATCCAGCACGCGAGCATTGATTACCAAACCATCAGCATAGTGAGCATAGTTACCCACCAGAACAAAGTAGATGCGGTTGCGCGATCTGAGCTGGCCTATCTGCTGCTCAGAGACCTCTGGCATTGCACGGTCCGGCATGCCCGCTACTCGGTAATCGATTAGGTTGTATTCGTTGGCTTGTAGCGAGTAGAAAAGTGATTCAGAGACGCGTTCACCCACAGTGCTGTAAACCGAGTGTCCTGGCAGCGCTCCAAAAGGCAAAATTGTCATTGGAAAGCGCTTCACACGCGCTTCACTCAAACCCGTGATCAATTGCTCTCCGAGAATCTCTGCAGCGCTACTCAATGGGTCTACCTTGGTATCGAGCGACACTGCCCGAACACCAATTGCCGGCTGCGCTTCTAACGGCTCTTCACGCTCACTCAAATAAGGGGACTGAGCCTCCTGCATCGATTCAACGGACCCAGACAGACTCCCTTCATTACTCGACTGAGGAGCTGAAAACATCGCCATCTGACAGCCGCTCAGCATTAGGGCCACACCCAAGGTGCTAACAATTCTCATAGGGTAATCCCGATCAATTTCTACAGGAAATATAGTCTAGGATTCACTGTTATACCGTGCATTCTGCGCAAAACTGGGAAATAACTGACATTTGAACC
Source organism: Oceanospirillaceae bacterium (assembly GCA_038137135.1). Taxonomy (GTDB): domain Bacteria; phylum Pseudomonadota; class Gammaproteobacteria; order Pseudomonadales; family Balneatricaceae; genus Marinobacterium_E. Next base: position 6,129 of record JAYQBD010000008.1, read on the forward strand.
AAACTGTTCTGTATCTCACTTGCTTACGGGTTAGTTATGCGAACACTGCTTTTATCTGTCTCTTTCCTCCTCAGTTTGATTACATCGGCTCAAGCAGCATCAATCGAAGCGATCGGCCGGGCCCTAATCGAAAATGATGACATTGATAACGCCCGAGAGCGCGCGATCAGCCGTGCGACCGAGCAGGCCAGCATGATGGCCTTAGCGCAGATTGCCGTCACCCAGAGTGTACGCGACGGCATTCTCGAGATTGATAACCTGCGTGTCAGTACACAGACAACTCTCGGGGCTGTTGAGCTGATCTCTGAGAATCGATCCGGCAACCAGCTTGAAGTACTGATCCGAGCCGAAGTCAATGCCGTTGAGGGCTGTGCCGATGATTCCGAGGCAACCGCCTATCGTAAACCTCTCGCACTCACCCAATGGACGGTGGCTCGGCCCGCTGAAGCCAATCTTGGCCGCCTTCAGTCACTATCTAGACTGCTACCTGGCTACCTGATCGCTCAGCTTGAACAGAGCGCACATCTGAAATTGATTGACGCGCGCAACTATCGGTTGCCGACCTACAGCGAACTAAGCCCCGATGCAGCGCTGCAACGAGCACGAGATGCTGAGAGCCTGAATACCCAGTACCTGCTTACGGCGAGTATCGACTCGCTATCGATGGAGGCGGTAGCCAATGACACACCCAATGTGCTGGTTGACCTTGCTGAACGTACGGGTCTGAAACAGCGCGCGAATCAACGTTACTTCCAATTAAGCGCGGACCTTATCGATAGCCAAACCGGCGATCTGCTCCAGCGCTATCGACTGCAGACCACTGGCCGTTGGGAGGCTGCACTCCAGTCAAAACAACCGATCTCACTGGAGCAGTTTGTGCAAGAGCCCTATGGTAAAACAGTCATACAGGAGCTTTCTGGATTGGCAAACGAGCTGGCGAACAGCCTCGCCTGCCAACCCTTGCAGGCCAATATAGTCTCAACCAGCGGTGCTAGCGCTTGGATAGATAGAGGTGCCGATGCAGGACTCAATCCAGGGGACCGATTGTCGGTCGCGCGCAGGGTTCAGATGTACGACTCAATGATGCAGCCGGTCACTTCAACCGAGCCCACAGACATCAACTTTACTATCGAGCGCACAGAATTTGGACGCGCCCAGGGCCGATTATCGCAACCGGGAGATATCGCCGGCATTCAAGCGGGCGATATCGTTCTGGGTTATTAGACTCAGTTCTATCGGGTTCTGGGCTGTTAACAACCTGTTATTGCTGAGTTCCGCGGATCCAAATCTCCACGCGGCGATTCGCAGCGCGCCCTCCCTCACTGTCATTACTCGCAATCGGGTTACGCTCACCAAACCCACGACTACTGATGCGCAGACGATCGACACCCACCTGCGACAGATAGTTAGAGACACTCATTGCGCGGCGCTCAGATAGGCTCTGGTTGTATTCAAACGAACCGGTAGAGTCGGTGTATCCATCTACATTGATTGCTGTCTTATCAAACTTGAGCAGCACCTTGGCAACAGAATCAAGTACGGGATAGAAATTACCGGCTATACGATCGCTATCGGTCGCAAAGGTAATATTGCCTGGCATAACCAAGCGAATCTCATCGCCCACTCGCTCAACGCGCACACCTGTACCTTCAAGCTCTTGGCGTAGCAGCATCTCCTGTTGATCCATGTAGTAGCCAATACCGCCACCTACAGCGCCACCTACGGCAGCACCAATCAAGGCACCTTCACCACGATTACCCTTGGATACCGCTGCCCCCAATACAGCGCCTGCCAACGCACCTATTCCGGCACCTTGAGTCGCATTCGAGGTTTTGGGCTGCTGGGTGTACGGATCGAGCGTCTGACAGCCGGCTAGCGTTGCTGCAACCACCAGCGTAGTTAGGACTTTCTTCACATCAGTCTCCAGAAGATTCAAAGATTATTTAGCTTCCGATTAAGTTTAGACATAAATTACTGACACGCCTGCGAATTCCTGATGTTTTACCGGCTGCAGCGCTAGCCACTACGCCCCCTATCGCGCTACAATTCGGCACAAGTTGTAGGTATATAGCGCGTCGTGCGTGGCGCATTTAGGCATAGGGGAGAGTCGCTTGTCTCAGCTTCCAGTTATCGTCGGTTTTGGTGGCATCAGCCCCGCGGGACGCTCCTCTAACTACCACGCCTACAACCGCATAATTTTCGATAAACTTGATGCCGCAACCCGTCACGAGACCTTGCTAGACCTCGCAATGCTGACCGGTCTGGGGGTCTTCAAGGATGGTAGCTATAAAGACAGTGCCGGCAATACTCTGGACGCCAGCGCACTCGCGCAGAAGCTCGAAAAAGAACTCCTCTCTCGCACCCTGATTCGCCGCATCCCGTCTGAGCAGTTCGATGCCAATGCAGTATTAATGAACTCAGCGGCCCGCATTAGCGAAGCTGAGGGCACCATCAATTTCCGTCTGCGCAGCCGCCTTCTACCCGAAAATGTTCCAGATAACTGGCGGGTAACACCACTGGATGGTGGCATGGTTGATGTCGCAGTAAGCGGCGGAACTGATGTAATTTTCCCAGACAGCCGCCGTCTACCGGTTCAAGCTGCAGGCACACTGCCGACGGGATTTGAGCCAGGCAAACTCTATCAGTCACGCAACCATCCACGCGCACTGCAGATGGCAGTCTATGCTGCCTCTGATGCGCTCAGTGCAACTGGACTCGATATTGATGCACTGTTGCAGACGCTATCTCCTGACCAGATCGCTGTCTTCGCCAGCAACTCAATTGGCCAGTTGGATGAGCTCGGCTTCGGTGGCCTGACAAAATATCCACCGCTCGGTAAGCGCACTACCTCAAAGCAGATGCCACTGGGCTATGCCCAGATGCCAGCAGACTTCGTAAACGCGTATATGCTGGGCAACCTCGGCACCACAGGGGGTGCGCTAGGCGCCTGTGCCACCTTCCTCTACAACCTGCGTTCTGGTGTTGAAGCCATCCGTACCGGCAAGGCTGAGCTAGTACTAGTCGGCGGTGCCGACGCTCCGGTGATTCCTGAGGTGATCGAAGGCTTCCGTGCTATGGGCGCACTGGCTGAGGATAAAAAGCTGCAGGCACTTGACGGCCTGAGCTCTATTGAACAGGTCGATCACCGTCGTGCATGCCGTCCATTCGGTGAGAACTGCGGCTTCACAATCGGTGAGTCAGCTCAGTTCATCGTGTTGATGAGCGACCGTCTAGCAATTGAAAGTGGCGCTAACATCTATGCGTCCGTACCCGATGTTTACGTTAACGCAGACGGCTACAAAAAATCGATTTCAGCTCCAGGTGTAGGCAACTATCTGACGCTAGGTAAAGCAGCCTCACTGATCGAGAAGCTGATCGGTAGTGACTCGCTACAAAAACACTCCATGTTACAAGCTCACGGCACCAGTACCCCGCAAAACCGCGTAACCGAGTCGCATGTGCTCAACGAGATCGCTAAAGCCTTCTCGATTGATCAGCTGACTGTGACCGCAGTTAAAGCCTATCTTGGCCACTCACAGGGCACAGCCGGCGGTGATCAAATTCTGTCGACGCTCGGAGTCTGGTCTAAGGGCATCATTCCTGGCCTGACTACCACTTCAGCCATTGCTGACGATGTACATCAGTCAAACCTGAACCTACCGCTGCAGCACTTAGAGGTAGGTGCGGAACATGTGCACGCTGCCATGATCAACTCCAAGGGATTTGGCGGTAATAACGCCAGCGCGGCTATGATCTCACCCAACAAAACATTAGAGATGCTGAGCAAGCGTTACTCGAATGAAGAGATGAAACTCTGGCAGCAGCGTAATGAAGCGGTCAACGAGAAAATTGCCGAGTACAACTTGGCTTCGCTGCGCGGAGAGATGCGACCAACTTATCGCTATGACTACCAAGTTTTAGAGGGCGAAGATCTAGCGATTAGCCATGCAGGCATTAAAGTGCCACAGCATCCAATCCCCGTTAGCTTTGATGTTAACAATCCGTACAAAGACCTTAGCTAGGGTCAACCCAAAGCAGACTGACACTCAGCGCTCTTAAATTGCTAGATCCCCAACAGGCGGCGTGCATTAGCCGTTGTCTGTTCGGCTACTCGCTCTACAGATTCACCGCGCAACTCAGCTAGCGTACGAGCGGCGTAGCCGACCCGGTGTGGCCAGTTAGGTTCTCCCTGAAAACCTTGCATCGGCATATCGGGGGCGTCTGTCTCTAAAAGAAGCGACTCTAGCGGCACCGCTCTAACCACACGACGTAACTTCTGCGCACGCTCGTATGTGATAGAGCCGCCGATGCCAATCAAAAAACCGAGATCCCAAAGCTGTTTGGCCTGCTGCTCACTGCCAGAGAAGGCGTGCAGCACACCGCCGGATTGAGGTTGAAGCTTGCGCAGCACCTTGATGATCTGATCCACTGCCCGGCGACCGTGCATTAGCAGGGGCAGGTTAAACTGCTTTGCCAGACGAACTTGGCCTTCAAACAGCTCTAACTGCCTCTCAAGGTTTGGATCTTCGATGTAAAGATCCAACCCTGTCTCACCCACTGCCTTAATCTGAGGGTGCTGACTAAGAGCCGCTTCAAGGCGCTCAAGATCGTCATCAAGATGTTCACTCAAATAACAGGGGTGCAATCCGAGGGCGGGGTAGCGTGTAACTGGTCCAGCAGCCACACACACATCAATGACGTTCTGCCAGCGCGATGCTGTGACGCCTGGCACGATGATGGTTGAGACCTGTTCTGCTTGGGCCAATGCCAGCGTGAGTTGAAGATATTCAGGATTCGACACCCCTGAGAGAGGCTCAAAGTCGAGGTGACAGTGGGTGTCGATCAGTTCCATTAGTGCTCGCGGGTCGCGCGGAAGGCCACGTCGGGCCAGCGCTCCTGCGTCAAATTGAGATTCACGCGCGTGGGTGCGAGATAGGTCAGCAACCCAGCACCATCAATCGCGAGGTTGTCGTAAGCCTTCTTCTCAAAGTCGCCAAGCATCTTGTTATCTGAGCACTCAACCCAGCGCGCGGTGGCAACGCTGATTGGCTCATAGATACACTCAACCTTGTACTCATCTTTAAGGCGATACATAACCACATCAAACTGTAGCTGACCCACCGCACCAAGAATCAGGTCGTTGTTGCGCTTAGGCATAAACAGCTGTACCGCACCCTCCTCCGAGAGCTGCTGCAGACCTTTCTGTAGCTGCTTCATCTTCAATGGATCGGTCGGGCGCACGCGCTTGAACAGTTCAGGAGCGAAGTGCGGAATCCCGGTGAATTTAAGCTCTTCACCCTCGGTGAAGGTATCACCGATCTGAATCGTGCCGTGATTGTGCAGGCCAATAATATCGCCTGACCAAGCCTCTTCCACAGCCTCGCGATCACCGGCGACAAAGGTTACTGCATCCGCGATACGCACGTCCTTAGCTATGCGCGTGTGACGCATCTTCAGACCCTTGGTGTACTTACCCGAACAGATACGCATAAAGGCGATGCGGTCACGGTGTTTAGGGTCCATATTGGCCTGTATCTTAAAGACAAAACCCGTGAACTTCTCTTCGTCAGCGCCAACGGTACGCGATTCAGTAGCGCGCTCTGTAGGCGCCGGCGCCCACTCAACAAAGTCATGCATCATCTCGCGTACGCCGAAATTACCCAGGGCAGTCCCGAAGAAGACGGGTGTCTGCTCGCCTGTGAGGTAGGCATCGATATCCCACTCGTGGCAGGCGCCTTTTACCAGCTCAATCTCATCACAAAACTCATCGTACTCATCCGCTAACAGCGCGCGCGCCTCGTCTGAGTCCAACCCTTTAATCAGTTTCTCATCCGCCAGAGTGTGCCCCATCCCTTTGGTGTACTGATGTATTGTATCGGTATAGAGGTTGTAAACACCTTTGAAGCGCTGACCTGAGGCGATTGGCCAGTTGATCGGTGCCGCCGCAATCTTCAGTACGGACTCAATCTCATCCAGCAGCTCAATAGGGTCACGGATATCGCGGTCGAGCTTGTTCACAAATGAGAAGATCGGCGTATCTCGCAGACGACAAACTTCCATCAGTTTTATCGTTCGATCCTCGACACCCTTAGCGCCATCAACCACCATCAGCGCCGAGTCGACTGCCGTCAGTGTGCGGTAGGTATCCTCCGAGAAGTCTTCGTGCCCCGGAGTATCTAGCAGGTTTACAATGCGATCACGAAACGGGAACTGCATCACCGATGAGGTGATCGAGATACCACGCTCTTGCTCCATCCCCATCCAGTCCGAAGTCGCATGACGATCACTACCACGCCCCTTAACGGTACCGGCCACCTGAATCAACTGACCAAGTAGCAACAGCTTCTCAGTAATCGTGGTTTTACCGGCGTCGGGGTGAGAGATAATCGCAAAAGTGCGTCGCTGGGCGACCTGATTCTGAACAGCTGATGACATTTAACTGACTTCTTTAAATTAGGTTTGGGCGGTGCCCGAAAAATTGTCGCGTATTTTCGCTGATTCCCTCGCGTTTCACAAACTGAGATCGCCCTCACATCTGGAGGCAGCACAGATTACACTGGGAGGGGTTGTGAGACCCGCCGTAAATCCGGCCGCGCGCTTGCTCCTGCGTCGCGCGGCATACCGTTCATCCATGAACATATCCATGGGAGCTTCGTGGCAGCATCCCTGCTGCCAAGAGTCTCACAATCCCCACCCACCTCGCTTCGCCCCTTAAGAGCCAAAAAAAACGGCGCTCGATGAGCGCCGTTTTGATGGTAGGTAGCGTTACTTGGTAACAATCTCCGGCCCCATTATTGAGTATGGCAGCCAAGTAGACAGTGCAGGGATGTAAGTCACCAGAATCAGGAAGACAAACAGCACGGCAACAAATGGAGCGGCAGCTTTAACAACGCGCGCCAGACTCATACCGGTGATCCCCGAGGTCACAAACAGGTTCAGACCTATTGGAGGGGTAATCATACCGATCTCCATATTCACGACCATGATGATACCCAGGTGGATCGGGTCTACACCGAGCTCCATCGCGATTGGGAATACCACCGGTGCCACAATTACCAGCAGGCCTGATGGTTCCATGAACTGACCACCGATCAGCAGCAGGATGTTTACGGCAATGAGGAAGGTAAACCAGGTAAAACCAGCGTCCAGCATCCACTCAGTGATCGCCTGCGGGATACGCTCCGCTGATAGCGTGTGCGCAAACAGCAGCGCGTTGGCGATGATGAACATCAGCATAACGGTAGTTTTGGTGCCTTCCAGCATCACCTTACGCGTCTCACCACCGAAGATACCCGGCAAGAATTTACGCACGATCAGCCCTAAGTTGCGCCCCCAGATCGGAAGACCTGCTGCGAAACAGTGCATGAAGCCCTCGTGCAGATCGCCACTACGCTTCACAATGTAGAAGATAGTGATCGCCGCACTGATGATCAGACCCCAAATGGCTCGTTCACCAAAAGTGACGGTAGCATCAGGACCAGAGGTTGCGAAGAAGGACATGATCATGAACACGAGGAACATCGATACGCCGTAGACGCTACCATTGAAGCCGATTCGCGCGTGATCTGCATCCGTATCAAGAACCCAAGGAGTATCTTTAAGCGGTCCCATGTCGCGGTAGACGAACACGGCAATCAGCATTGAGTAAACCGCAGCGACAACCGCTGCCTCGGTTGGTGTAAATGCACCACCGTAAATACCACCCATGATGATAACGATCAGGAACAGGCCCCAGCCCGCCTCCTTACCACCGCGTACTATTGCTCCGAAGCCTTTCCACTCTTCTGCAGGCAGGTTTTTGATACGAGCAACCACATAGATCGCCAACATCAGCATACCGCCAGCCATCAAGCCTGGGATAACACCAGCAAGGAACATTCGACCGACCGATACATCAGTTGATGCGGCGTATACCACCATTACGATCGATGGAGGGATCAGTATGCCCAGAGTACCTGCGTTGGCGATAATGCCCGACGCGAACTCCTTCGAGTAGCCAACTTGGCGCATACCGGCAATCGCAATGGTACCGATCGCAACCACGGTCGCCGGTGATGAGCCAGACAGGGCAGCGAACATCATACAGGCCAGAACCGATGCCATCGCCAGACCGCCGCGGAAGTGACCCACAGAGGCAATTGCAAAGTTGATCAGGCGCTTAGCCACACCGCCGGTCGACATAAAGGCTGATGCCAAAATGAAGAAGGGTATTGCCAGTAGCGTGTAGTGCGTGCCCACACCGAAGAGTGAGATCGCGATAGACGAGAGCGAATCACTCGAGAAAAAGGTAATAAACAGGATCGACGAGAGACCCAGCGCGATACCCACGGGCAGACCGATAAACAGCAGCCCGAGTACCAAAGCAAAAAGAATCAGTGCTTCCATCTCAGATGCCCCTATTAGTCTTTAAGAACATTTTTGTTTTCGTCCACAAGGTCCTGTGCCTCGTGACCGCTGATCAGCATATGACGCTTATCAGTCCAGATATCGATAAAGGCCTGTAACGAGCGGAATGCCAGCAGTGCCAGACTCACAGGCAGTACAACCAGTACCAGCCAGCGCTGTACACGCTCTTTCACGCCAAACCAATCCATAATGAAGTCTGGCCAGCGCATCTCTTCTACACCGATATTGATCTTGTACATCTTCGCCCAGTACTCAATAGCACCACCGCGAACATCCACGCCGAGGGCAGCCAACCAGGCTGAGTCCAGCAGAATGAGACCGTAAAGCATCGTCATAGCCGCGCCAAATAGCGCCATCGCTTTACCAACCTTGCTCGGAACAGCGTTTAGAACGATATCCACCCCTAGATGAATACCCGTCTTCACGCCATAGCTCATCCCCAAGAGGATCAGCCAGGAAAACATAACCATGTTGAACTCGAGTGCGCCCGTCCAACCAGAATTGAAACCGTAGCGCGCCACAACCTGACCGAAGGAGACCAGCATGATCGATGAAATGATCAATACTAGAAGGTTCTCTTCAAGGCTTGCGACAAATTTTGGATAGAGTTTTTCCAGCCCCCAAATGGCTAGAATAAACACCAACAGATAAAGATGCGGCCAATACTGCACAGCTTTACTCCAGGTTTAGCGGGAACGAGCCCAGGGTATAAGGTAAAGCGGGCCCCTCTGGACCCGCTCGGCATCAAAGCTCTTTGACTAAAAGAGTTTGATTAAGAGTTTGCAGCCGCTTCGATCAGGTCAGCACCGATCTGATCTTCGAACTGTTCCCAAACTGGCTTCATAGCGTCAACCCACTTCTTGCGGCCTTCCGCGTCGAGTGTGTTGATCTTGCCGCCTGCATCCAGAACGTTCTGACGGTTGCCCGCTTCCTTGTCTTTAACAGCCAAGTTAGCTTCATTGGTTACGTCATTCGCGATTTTCAGGAACTGAGCGCGCTTGTCTTCAGGCATGCTGTCCAAGAACTCTTTAGAGGTCATGAACAGGTAAGCCAGCAGCTGGTGGCTAGTTTCAGTTGTTGAGTCCTGAACCTCAAAGAACTTCTTGGTGTAGATGTTCGACCAAGTGTTTTCCTGACCGTCTACAACACCAGTCTGCAGCGCACCGTATACTTCAGCAAACGCCATAGCCTGTGGAGTACCACCCATAGCAGCGATCATCGCTTTAGCAACGTCAGAAGACTGTACGCGGAATTTCAGGCCGTTTGCATCAGAAGGCTCCAGCAGCGCTTTGTTCGCTGAGAAGTACTTCATACCAGACATCCAGTAGCCCAGACCAACGAAACCTACATCTTCCATTTCACGCAGCAGGCCCTGACCCGCATCAGAGTTGGTGAAACGCATTGCAGCGTCCATGTCAGAGAAGATAAATGGCAGGTCGAATACACCGTACTTAGAGGTGTATGAACCGAACTTAGACAGTGATGGCGCAAGGATTTGAACATCGCCCAGCAGCAGCGCTTCAAGCTCCTTCGAATCGCCGAACAGAGTAGAGTTCGGGTAAACCTCTACACACATGTAACCGTTCATTTCGCTGTTTACGCGCTCTGCGAAAGCGTTAGCAGCAACAACTTTAGGGTGAGTCGTACCACCCGTTACGTGGCTCAGCTTCGCGACGATTTCACCAGAATCACAGCTTGCTTGAGCAGTTGCAGCAGATACAGACAGTGCCAATGCAGATAGGCCTAGAGTCAGCTTTTTCATTATTTATATTCTCCAGTTATGTGTTTGGGCATGGCGCCCACGCTTTAATGCGACCGGAGTAATACAGAATAAATGCCAACTATGAATTTGTATTTATTTTCAATAAGTTAAAAATAATGAGCATCCATTTAATGACACTTGCGACAGGAAAAAGGCGGAATTCAACACATTTCAACATCTGGATTTTGGCGGATATCCGCCATTTTTATGGATCTGGTACAGACCCAATATACATCACTGCTCGTCAATGTATCGACGGGCATCAAAAGTGCGGATCCAGTCCGGGTGAAACACCATCAGCCCAGTCATAATGATGCCGTTTATGAGTCCCTCAGGAAACATGATGAGCGGCAGATAACGTATGTACTCTAGGTAGATCTTGCCCCAGTCATGCACTTCCGCCAGACCGAAGAGCAGCGCCAAACTCAGACCTGAACTAGCAACCGTGACCCCTCCTCCGATGAAGGCAACAACGAACAGATAGATAAAGAAGTTGAGCGGCAAACGCTGCTCTGCCTGACGCAGTATCAACATGCAGACGCTCGCGGGGATCAAAACCTTGGTTAGCAAATTCACCGGCAGCATCTGCCAGGGTTCAACCCCTATCAAACTGAGAAGCACTAACGCAGCGGATCCGGCGAGTAACGCCAGATCCCAGCCAAACACCAGAGCAAGTGTTGTTATACCCAAGAAATGGATACTCAACCCAGCTGAGAGACCGGCACGAAAGCTCCAGGTCAGCATCAGAATGACCGCCGCGGCGTACAACATATGCTGCAGCCGTGGCTCTGCTCGCAATACGGCAAGAGGCAGGCGTCTAACGGCAATAAAGAGTGCGGGGACTACCCAAAGAGCAGCAAACAGCTGCCAGCTTAGTCCAAGCGAAACACTCGCAGTATCCAAATCCATTCTCAATATTTTCTCAAAAAGAACTGTGAGCCAATGCGCTCAAATGACCGAGCTAACCCAAATCCAGCGACATCAAAACCGCATCTTCGGCTGCTTTTCCAGATGTTGCAGGATAATACCCCGGGCGGCGGCCATCATTGATATAGCCCAAGCTTTGGTAGAGTTTTTGCGCAGGCTCGTTACCCTCACGCACCTCCAACAAAATCCGTTCGATTCCATTTTGATGAAGCTGCTGTTGGGCTAACTCAAGTGCCGCAGCAGCGTAACCAAGGCCACGAAACTCTGGCACCACGCCAATACGCAGCAGCTCCGCCTCGGGGTTAATTACGCTGAAGCTGGCGTAACCGACTAGCTCAGCCTCTACCTCAAAGAGAAAGAGTGGAAAGCGCTGAGGGTTACTCAGATAGGAGTTCCAGAGTGATTCCGAGTAGGGATCGCTGAAACAGGCACGATCGAGTATGACCAGAGCCTCAACGCTCGCGGCTACCAGTTTCACCTAGTCAGACGCACCGCTGACAAGCGGTTGTAGATCAGCCCAGAGCTGACGTTTGATGTCAGGCAGGCGCAACACCTCTGACAGGGTCGCGCTCGCCAAGCAACTGATGTTTTTCTGCGGGTGCAGTAGTAGCTGACCTCTAGCCACCTCGCTGTGTTGCTCGCCCATCACCCAGCGACTGAGCCCCGAACCTAACATCAGAATATGCTCGGCACGACTCTTCTTCTGCATCGATTCAAGCGTAAGCTGCACATATTTAAACGCTTCGTCGGCGCCCTGATTGAGTTTCGAGCCTGCCAAATGGGGCCACTGCAGCATGACTGGCAGGCTCATCTGCTGGGTATCCTCGCCTAACGCACGCACCAAGCCCACAAGCAACTTTTTATAGGCATCGCTCAGCACCTGTGGCCCGGCATTAGGCAGTTGATCAATGATGACAAAGCGCGGCGTGCGAGTCAGCGCAAAACGAAAACGCGGTACAGGCTGCGGAGCAACACGGTGTGCGATAGCCGGTGAGGTGCCGGCAATTTGACCACTTTGTTGCCCTTCATAACTAACCGGGGACGCAGCGTCCTCAGCAAGCGCCTCGCTGATATGAGCAATTGAGCGCTGCTCTGCGTGCTGCTCATCCAGCGTGTGGCCGCCTTTAGTGGCCGGTGGATTAACGATCTGTGCTGCTGCCTTTGATTGTGCCTCAGCGGATAGTTCCTGTGCAGGATGAGTAAAACTGTAGATCCAAGCGGGCGACGCCGCAGCCTTAGCGAGCGGTGCTCGGGGTAGCCAGAGATCGACTCCGAGCTGCTTCAGGTATTCAGCTTGAGTGTTCATAAGCCCAGTCAGTTACACCTGCGGATGCGCTTTGGTCTGATTAGCATCGAGCAGGTTAAGCGCATGCAGATACGCCTTGGCAGACGCGATAATGATATCGGTGTCGGCCCCCAGACCATTGACGATGCGCCCAGCTTTTTCTAAACGCACGGTCACTTCACCCTGAGAGTCTGTCCCTTCGGTAACAGCATTCACCGAGTAGATGAGTAGCGATGCACCCGATTTCGCTACCGCTTCAATCGCATTAAAGACGGCATCGACAGGACCACTTCCCTTCGCTTCAGTCTGCAACTCTTGCCCACCCATCTGCAGCACCAACTGCGCATTCGGAGTTTCACCTGTCTGTGACTGGACGCTCAAACTACTCAAATGAAACTGGTCACTCGAAGCTTCGGCGCGGGTATTGCTCACGAGCGCCATCAAATCCTCATCGAATATCTCATGTTTTTTGTCGGCCAACTCTTTGAAACGACCGAAGGCGTTGTTGAGCTCCGCATCCGTACTGAAAGTGGTACCCAGCTCTTCTAGGCGCGCACGGAAAGCAGCACGGCCAGAGTGCTTACCCATCACCATCTTGTTGGTATTCCAACCAACAGACTCAGCAGTCATGATCTCGTAAGTTTCACGATGCTTGAGGACACCATCCTGATGGATACCGGACTCGTGCGCAAAGGCATTGGCTCCAACAATCGCTTTGTTGGGCTGCACCGGGAAACCAGTAACACTGGACACCAGCTTCGAGGCTGCGACTATTTGCGTCGTGTCGATATTGGTCTCCACGTTTAACAGATCTTTGCGCGTACGCATGGCCATTACGATCTCTTCGAGCGAAGCGTTACCGGCCCGTTCGCCCAGTCCGTTGACGGTACACTCAACTTGACGCGCTCCTGCGCCAACGGCAGCGAGCGAATTGGCCACCGCCAAGCCTAAGTCGTTGTGACAGTGTACCGAGAAGATCGCCTTGTCCGCATTAGGAATACGTGTGATCAACTCACCGATGTGCGCGGCAAACTCGTGCGGTACGGCGTAACCTACGGTATCAGGTATGTTAATTGTTCGGGCGCCAGCATCGATCGCAGCTTCAATAATACGGCACATAAAATCCATCTCGGAGCGGCTGGCATCCTCGAGTGAGAACTCAACGTCATCGATCAGGTTACGCGCGCGTTTGACCGCATGTACCGCCTGAGCAATAACCTGATCGGGCTCCATCTGCAGCTTGTACTTCATATGGATTGGAGAGGTCGCAATGAACGTGTGAATTCGCCCCTGGGCCGCATTAGCCAGGGCTTCACCGGCACGATCTATATCGGCATCCAGCGCGCGCGATAGAGAACAGACACGACTCTCTTTGATCTGATCGGCAATAGTTTTAACAGCCTCAAAGTCACCCGGACTCGCGATCGCAAAACCTGCCTCAATCACATCGACTCGCATGCGCTCAAGCTGACGCGCGATACGCAGCTTCTCTTCACCCGTCATCGAAGCGCCCGGGCTCTGTTCGCCGTCACGTAGAGTGGTATCGAAGATAATAACGCGATCGTTACTCATGAGGCTCTCCATTGGGATATCTAAGTCTGCAGTCACGCGACTCGCCGTAAACGCAGTGTAATCAGAAAAGTATCGAACTATGATAGCGCTTTGTGACCCAGCGAAGAAAGCTTAAAGGGGCGTTGGATGCCAGCATTTGATTTTGACCGACTGATTGATCGTACACAGAGCTCAAGTGAGAAGTGGCTGAAGTATGCGGGCACCGAGATTCTGCCGCTCTGGGTTGCCGATACCGACTTTCAGTCACCGCCCTGCGTTATTGAAGCCCTTCAGAATCGAATTGACCATGGCGTGTTTGGCTATACCGATACGCCCGCATCGCTGAACCAGGCATTCGTTGAGCGGATGCAACGACTCTACCAGTGGCAACTTCAGTCTGAACAACTAATCTGGCTACCCGGTTTAGTCTGCGGTCTAAATCTGGCTGTTCGCGCCTACTGTGACGCAAACGGGGCAGCAATGAGCGCTACTCCGATCTACCCCCCGTTTAAAAGCGCACCTCGTCTGTCAAATCGCGAAGTGATCAGCCTGCCGATGCGCCAAGCGGGCGAGCATCAAATTATCGATTTCGAGGCGCTGGAAAAAGCCATTACTAAACAGACTCAGTTACTGCTCTTCTGTAATCCGCACAACCCCGGCGGCGCGGTCTACCGCAGAGCAGAACTTGAGCAACTTGCCGAGATTGTTATTCGTCACGACCTGACCATCTGCAGCGACGAGATTCATTGCGACCTAATCCTAGAACCCGATCTTTGTCACACGCCAATCGCGAGTCTAGGGCCAGAAATCGCCGCACGCACCATTACACTGATGGCGCCCAGCAAAACCTGGAATATCGCGGGCTTAGGCTGTTCAGTCGCTGTGATCGAAAACGACGAGCTACGCAAACGTTTCGCTCGCACCCGCAAAGGGATAGTACCTGGCGTTAATCTGCTAGGGTTCACCGCGGCAGAAGCTGCTTACCGAGACGGTGATGAGTGGAACCGACAGCAGCTTGGCTACCTGCGGGCGAATCGAGACTATCTATTTGACCAGATAAACAGTATTCCCGGGCTCAGTATGCCAGCTAACGAGGCGACCTACCTGGCGTGGATTGATGCGAGCAGCCTGAAACTATCATCGCCGCATAAGTTCTTTGAAGAGGCTGGAGTTGGCCTCTCAGACGGTGCCGATTTTGGTGATGCTCAGTCGGTACGACTCAATTTTGGTTGCCCCAGAAGCCGACTAGAAGAGGCTGTTCGCCGCATGCGTCATGCGGTTGAGACGCTTCAGCTGTAGCGATCAGGCACGTTCAAACGCGAAGGGAATCACCTCTTGGATACTCGAGAGCCCGAGCTTGATCATCAATAGTCGATCAAAGCCAAGTGCCACGCCGGAGCAGTTCGGGAAACCCGCTTCTAATGCCGCCACCAGACGCGTCTCCAGAGGACGTTGCGGCAGCCCTTTCTCGCCTCTGAATTGATCATCGGCCTGCAGCCGATCAGCCTGTTCCTTTGGATCGCGTAACTCCTGGTAGCCGTTTGCTAACTCCATACCACCGGCGTAGAGCTCAAACCGTGTAGCTACCAAAGTTCCTTGCTCATCACTCTTCACCTCAGATAAGGCGGCTTGAGAGGCTGGAAAATCATACACCAATACCGGTTCGATCAGCTTCGGTTCAATCAGGTGTGACATCACCAGCTCAAGCCAGGTGTCTTTGCGATCATCGGTGAAGGGCATATCGAAATGCGGTTCTAGCAGCGTTTTGAGCTCGCTTATACTCGCCGTATGTGGATCTAGACCCACATATCGCAGAAAGAGCTCACGATAACTCAAACGCCCCCAATGCTGTTCGCCGAGTACCTCCGTTACCAATGCTTGCACTTCATCCATCAACTCAGCACTGCTAAATCGGGGGCGATACCACTCCAGCATAGTGAACTCAGGGTTATGTAGGCGCCCTACTTCGCCATTTCGGAACGCCTTACCTAGCTGATAGATCGGACCTGAATCAGCCGCTAACAACCGTTTCATCGCATATTCGGGTGAACTCTGTAAAAAGAGGGATTGAGTTTCACCACCCGGATAGGGGTGATAACTCACCTGAAGTGAATCAATAAAGGGGTCGCTCACCGCCGCATGAGACATACACTGGGTATCCACCTCCATGACGCCACGTGCTGCGAAAAAAGCGCGCACCTGCGCCAGCAGCTTTGCACGTTCGCGTAGCGTTTGAATTTCAGCGGTAGGTTGCCAGTGGTGGTTCATATTATCTCCCGGAACTGAAAAGGGGTCAGACCCTAATTAATTCAAAGAATTAATTAGGGTCTGACCCCTCTTGTGGATCTATGCCTTAAGCGCGGCTTACGTACTCACCGGTACGAGTATCGATACGCAGGACCTCACCTTCGTTGATGAATAGAGGTACTTTGACAACAGCACCGGTGCTCATCTTCGCTGGCTTAGAACCGCCGTTCGCTGTATCGCCCTTCAGTCCTGGATCGGTCTCAACCACTTGCAGCTCTACAAAGTTAGGCGGAGTCACTGCGATCGGGTTATCGTTCCAAAGGGTGATCATCACTTTATCACCCTCTTTCAGCCATTTGGCGCCCTCAGCAACTGCATTCTGGTCAGCAGCATACTGCTCGAAGCTCTGCGGCTCCATGAAGTGCCACATCTCACCGTCGCTGTAGAGGTACTCCATGTCACGATCCATAACGTCAGCAGTTTCAGCTGATTCGTTCGACTTGAAAGTACGCTCCCAGATACGACCGGTCAGCAGGTTGCGCAGACGCACGCGGGTAAAGGCTTGCCCTTTACCAGGCTTAACAAACTCGACTTCAACCATGTTACAAGGGTCGCCATCGACCATCACTTTCATACCAGTTTTAAACTGGCCGCTTGATACGTTGCCCATCAAATTTATCCACATTGACGTTTAGTTTGACGCGCATTCTACTTGAAAGGAGAATGCCGGCCAAACAGTTAAAGTGTGAATTCGATGCAAGCGCTTAATTTCCCGCCCGCCGACTGGCAAATGAGTCTTAAGAACCTGGTAACTGATCCAGCTGAACTGCTTGCACTGCTCAACCTCTCCGCTGAGCATCTTCCAGCTGCTGAGCGCGCCGCCAAGCTTTTTGGACTGCGTGTACCTCGAGAATTCGTCGCACTAATGCAGCCCGGCGACATCCATGACCCACTACTCAAACAGGTACTGCCGATCGACGCTGAGTTCGTTGATAAGGCCGGTTTTATTACCGACCCGTTAGAGGAGTCGGAAGCGCGTCCAGTACCTGGCGTGGTGCATAAGTACAAAGACAGACTTTTGCTGATTCTCAGTGGTGCCTGTGCGATCAACTGCCGCTACTGCTTCCGGCGACATTTCCCCTATGAAGAGAACCGCATCAGTGGCCCTGCTAAAGAGCGAGCGCTGGACTACATTCGCACGCATACTGAACTACGGGAGGTGATTCTCTCAGGCGGCGATCCTTTGGTGAGTTCGGATAAGCGCTTGGAGGATCTAATTAGCGAACTCAGCGCCATTGAACATATCGAGCGGCTGCGAATTCACTCACGTCTGCCGGTTGTGATTCCTAGCCGTGTAACTGAGCGCTTGGTGAGGATATTAAGTAACTCAGGACTTCAAACGGCTCTGGTTCTGCACATTAACCACCCTCAGGAGATAAGCGCAGAGCTAACCGAAGCCTGTCTGCGGCTGCGCAACGCCGGCATCACGCTACTGAATCAGGCGGTAATTTTGCGTGGAATTAACGACCAAACTGAGATTCAAGTTGAGCTCAGCCGGGCCCTCTATCGAAGCGCGATACTGCCTTACTACCTATTCCTGTTTGATCCGGTCAAAGGCGCCAGCCATTTCGATCTACCAGAACCGCAAGCACAAGCACTCGCCGCTCAAATGCAAGCTCAGTTGCCCGGCTACCTCATGCCTAGGTTGGCAAAGGAGATTCCTGGACAGCCCTCTAAAACGCTGATCCAGGCAAAACCTACTGATTAATTATTAGGCAGCTTGAACTAATTCGGTGTATAACGGTCTTAACCTAAGATTAATAGGGAGTTGTCACCGAGAATGTCTAATAAAAGAACGGTACAGTTAATCTTTGCATCACTGGCAGCGCCACTGCTGCTGGCAGGATGTGTTACCACCAAGGAGAAAGTCGCTGAAGCACCCGTACCGCCTCCGATGCCAGAGCAGCGGCTTGTTGTTCACGACCTCACCACAGAGACTGGTAAAAAACAGTTAGTCGCAGCGCAGGTCGACTTCACCAATAAAACCGGGCGTTCGCTCGAGTATGTAATGTTCAAAACCACCGCTTTTGACCGACAAGGGCAGGTTGTTCCGTCTTTCAAAAGCGGCCGCCCCAACGCTTGGTTGCGAATTGCTGGACCACTACAGCCGGGAAGTCGTACCGGTGCTCAACGCTGGGAGAAAGTCTGGGCTAGCTCGGCGATCAACTGCTTCCGCATCGAAGGGGCCGAGGTTATCTATGAGGACTCCAGCGTCGAATTCTTTCAGCTTGACCAGATCGAATTGGACCTCGCAATGATCCCCCCTGCCCTCTGCCAGGAGGTGGACGGGAGCTTAGCTCTCACCGAGTAAAATCAATCCCGACTCATCAGAGTCGGGAATGCCGTTACCGTACCTTTAGCGTCTGATACGCGTGGAGTCCCACGCTTCTCAACCTGATCGATTTGAATGATCGCCTGCAGCGGCACGAAAGAGCGCTCCACCCCCTCAAACTGCTGTTTCAGTTTCTCCTCAGAAGGATCAATCAGCACATCGGTTTTAGAACCAAACACAAACCCTTCAAGCGCGATAAAGCCCCACATATCCGCAGTGTAAACCTGCTCACAGTAGAGTTCGTACACCTTATCCCGATTTACATAGCTGACCCGGTAGAGACGTTTATCTTCGGCCATTTACTTAGCTCCAAAACACTATATTGCTGGGTAGATGGGGGTGCGCATGTAAAAAACAAGCGCTGATCAATTTCTGGTCAGTCTTATATGGCTCAGGTATAATCTCGCGCCCCGGTTTTATGGGGTTTTACCGTTTTAACATGCCCCGCCTCGGCATCCGGCTCAGTAACGATTTAACGAACAGGTGACACATGACTAAAAAGCTCTTTATCAAGACACACGGATGTCAGATGAACGAGTATGACTCTGCCCGTATGGCCGATCTCCTCGGTGATAGCCACCAGTTAGAGTTGACCGAAAACCCGGAAGAGGCAGATGTCTTGCTGCTAAACACCTGTTCAATCCGCGAGAAGGCGCAGGAGAAGGTTTTCCACCAGTTGGGTCGCTGGCGTCTGCTGAAAGAGCAGAAGCCCGGACTGATGATCGGTGTTGGTGGCTGTGTTGCTAGCCAAGAGGGCGAGGCCATACGTGACCGTGCACCCTTCGTTGATATGATCTTCGGCCCGCAGACACTGCACCGCCTTCCTGAGATGATTGAGGATACCAAGGGGGGTAAAGTGGGCATTGTCGATGTCAGCTTCCCGGAAATAGAGAAATTTGATCACCTGCCCGCCCCCAAAGTTGAGGGTGCAGAGGCATTTGTCTCTGTTATGGAGGGGTGCAGCAAATACTGTACCTTCTGTGTTGTGCCATACACTCGCGGTGAAGAGGTGAGCCGCCCACTCGATGATGTAATCACTGAGTGTATCGAGCTGGCTGAGCAGGGTGTTCGTGAAGTGAATCTGCTGGGTCAAAACGTCAATGCCTACCGTGGTGAGACAGCCGATGGCGACCATGCAGACCTTGCTGAGCTTATTCGCGCCGTGGCACAGATCGATGGAATCGACCGCATACGCTTTACCACCTCACATCCAGTCGAGTTCAGTGACTCGCTGATCGAGGTCTATGACGAAGTGCCCGAACTAGTGAGCCATCTACACCTGCCGGTTCAGAGCGGTTCGGACCGCGTGCTGATGGCGATGAAGCGCGGCCACACCTGCCTAGAGTACAAATCTAAGCTGCGCCGCATCAAAGCGAAGCGTCCGGATATTAGCTTTTCGTCTGACTTCATTATCGGCTTCCCAGGCGAAACCGAAGCGGATTTTGCCGCCACAATGAAACTGATCGAGGATATAGGTTTCGACACCTCATTTAGCTTCATCTACAGTCGCCGCCCCGGCACACCGGCATCGGATCTACCGGATGATGTCACCGAAAAGACCAAGAAACAGCGTCTGCACATTTTGCAGAGCCGCATTACGCAGAACGCGCTGCAGATCAGCCGCCGCATGGTAGGCAGCACACAGCGCATCTTAGTCAACGGTTACTCGAAGAAGGACCCTGGTCAGCTCAGCGGTCGTACTGAAAACAACCGTGTGGTGAACTTCCGTTGTGACAATCCAGATCTTATCGGTCACTTCGCTGATGTGAAGATCGTTGAAGCGCTGCCAAACTCCCTGATCGGTGAGCTAATCAGCTCGGAGCTAGATTGAGTATGAGCGCAGATCGCGGCAACCACCTCATCCGTCTACAGCCCGAGGACGGCGCAGCACTGGCCAATTTTTGCGGCCAATTTGATGAGCACCTCAAACTGATCGAAGAACGCACTGGCGTGCGCGTCAGCAGCCGCGGTTTCACCCTCGAACTCGAAGGCGAGCTCGCGCAACTTCGCCCGGTAACAGAGCTGCTCGAGAAGCTCTACCAGGATGCCATTAATGGTCTACCGCTGTCGCCAGCCGAAGTGCATCTAGGTATTCAACAGACCGGTATTCAGACCCGCAACGACAAAGCAGAAGAGTCGGAAGTCAGCATCCGTACTCGCAAGGTGCTGATTCGCCCGCGCGGCGAAAACCAACAGGGGTACGTGCGCTCGATCCGCTATCACGATATTAATTTCGGCATTGGACCAGCCGGCACCGGTAAGACTTACCTCGCCGTAGCTTGCGCTGTAGAAGCGCTAGAGCGCGAAGAGGTGAGCCGCATTCTATTGGTGCGTCCGGCAGTCGAAGCGGGAGAAAAGCTTGGTTTTCTGCCTGGCGACCTCAGCCAGAAAGTGGACCCTTACCTGCGCCCGCTCTATGACGCTCTCTACGATATGCTTGGATTTGAGAAGGTCAGCAAACTGATCGAGAAGAACGTCATTGAGATCGCGCCGCTGGCCTACATGCGCGGACGTACACTCAACAACGCCTATGTCATTCTTGATGAGAGCCAGAACACCACTCGTGAGCAGATGAAGATGTTTCTAACGCGTATCGGATTCGGCTCTACTGCTGTCATCACCGGCGACACGACGCAGGTAGATCTACCCAAGGGTATTCGCTCGGGCCTGCTGCATGCGCTGGAGGTACTCGAGGGTGTTAAAGGCATCGGCTTTACCCATTTCACGGCACGCGACGTCGTGCGCCATCCGATTGTGCAGCACATTGTTCTGGCCTATGAACGCTACGAAGCCAAGCAGGACAAAGCATGAGCCTCTATCTGGAAGTGATTCGCGACGTCAACAATTCGGATCTGCCCGAAGATAACGACTTCGAGCGCTGGGCTCAGTTGGCGATTAATGGGCGCAGAGACGGTGGCGAGCTCTGTATTCGTATCGTCACCCCCGAGGAGAGCCAGGAGCTAAACCGCGATTACCGTGGCAAGGATAAGCCTACTAACGTGCTCTCCTTCCCGTTCGAAGCGCCACCGATTGAACTTCCAGACGGTCTGCCGATAGATATTCTGGGCGATCTGGCGATCTGCGCTGAGGTTGTTGCGCGTGAAGCGCAGGAGCAAAACAAGCTATTGGCCCACCATTGGGCCCATATGGTCATACATGGAACCTTGCATCTGCTGGGTTTCGATCATATAAATGATGACGAAGCTGAGATCATGGAGTCTCTCGAGCGTGAACTACTCGCTCAACTCCAGATCCCAGATCCCTATGCTTAATATCTGAGGATTTATGAGCGAAGACCGATCGAGCGGCTCATCCAAGACATTCTTTGGCAAACTTGCCCAAGCATTCTCGGACGAGCCGAAAACCCGCGATGACCTCCTAGAGGTACTTTATGAAGCCGGCGATACCGGCATCCTGGATACCGATGCACTCTCCATTGTTGAGGGCGCGATTCAGGTAACCGATATGCAAGTGCGTGATGTTATGATTCCGCGCTCGCAGATGGTGGTGGTTCAGATGGATCAGCACCCCCGCGAATTTATGCCCACTATCATCTCCAGCGCGCACTCGCGCTTTCCGGTGGTTGGCGAGAACCAGGATGAGGTCGCTGGCATCCTGCTAGCGAAAGATCTGCTCCCCTACGCCCTTGAAGGCAACCTCGACGATTTCGATCTTGGCGCTCATCTGCGTAAACCTACCTTCATCCCAGAGAGCAAACGCCTGAATGTGTTGCTGCGCGAATTCCGTATAAACCGCCATCACATGGCCGTGGTCGTTGATGAGTACGGCGGTGTCGCAGGTTTGGTAACTATCGAGGATGTGCTGGAGCAGATCGTTGGTGAAATTGAGGATGAGCATGACGCTGAAGACGATGATGGCAACATCAAACCGTTCGATGATGACGGCTTTATTGTTAAAGCACTGACAGACATCGAAGACTTCAACGAATACTTCGATGTCGGCCTACCGGACGATGATTTCGATACCATCGGCGGTCTGGTAACGCGTCAATTCGGTCATCTTCCGGCTAAGGGTGAGACGATTGATTACGAAGGATTCAACTTCACTGTACTTGCGGCTGACAACCGCCGCCTTCGTCTGATCCAGGTTCATCGTAACAAGGACTAGGCGTGCTGCGAGCATCTTCAATTAGCCAGATACTGTTGATGCTCTTGGCCGGTGCGAGTGCCACACTCAGCTTCGCCCCGTTCAACTGGCCCGCGTTCTCGCTGATTTCTGTTATCGCAGCCTATCTGCTACTGCAACGCAGTCGATCGGGCTGGCGCTCAGGCTGGCTCTACGGCTCTGGATTCTTTGGAGCTGGGGTTAGCTGGGTGTATGTGAGCATTCACTATCACGGCGGCATGAACGCTCCGGTGGCAGCGCTGATGACGGCACTCTTCTGTGTCGGTTTGGGTCTGCTTTTCGCTCTGCAGTTCTACCTCTACAAGCGGATATTCAAACACCCCAGCCCCATCGGTTTCGCCGCACTCTGGATCGGATTTGAGTGGCTGCGCAGCTGGCTGTTGACGGGTTTTCCCTGGCTCTACCTCGGATATGGCTGGATTGATACACCCCTGGCGAATCTAGCGCCGCTGGGCGGTATCTGGCTGGTGAGCTCTGCTGTCGTTGTATTGGCGTTACTGGTCGCCTTTGCGATCCAGCATCGCGAATCTAAGACCCTGATTACAGCACTACTGCTCTTTGCTGGCATCAATTTTGTGCCGCCGGCGTCTATCGACCAATCGGGACGCTCAATCAAACTCGCTCTGATACAACCCAATATCAGCCAATCACTTAAGTGGCAGCAGAGCCACTTCGACAGCCACATTAGGCAACTCGGCGAACTCAGCCTTGATGCACCAGACGCCCAGTGGATAATTTGGCCAGAGACCGCCATTCCGAGGCTTATCAATTCAAGCTTTGATGTTCTCAGTCCATGGATCAACGAGCTGGATCGCCGCAACCAAATACTCGTATCGGGTTTCCCTCGCAGAGAGTGGCGTGATGATGCCGAGCGCTGGGTCTACCTCAACTCCATCGGCACGCTGACAGGCTTCCCAAGCGTCTACGACAAACAGCGGCTGGTCCCTTTTGGCGAGTACATTCCGATGGAGAGCTGGCTGCGCGGGGCGATCAAGTTTTTCGACCTGCCGATGTCAAGCTTCTCGCTACCTAACAAGCCGAGTACGCCTCTGCAGATTGGTGATACGCCGGTCGCTGCATCTGTCTGCTATGAGATCGCTTATCCCGAACTAGTTCGATCAGAGGTCAACGCGGGCACGAGTTTGATGCTAACCGTCTCCAACGATACCTGGTTTGAGGGCTCGCACGGTCCCGCGCAGCACCTGCAGATTGCGCGCATGCGTGCGCTGGAGAATCACCGCTGGTTGATTCGCGCAACGAATAACGGTCACACCGCAGTGATCGACCCCCTGGGCCGGATTGCGGCTCAAGCGCCGGATCGTTCCACTCAGGTGTTACAGACTGAGGTCTGGCCCAGCAACGAGAGCACGGCTTATCAACGCTTTGGAAGCTACCCAACTCTGTTGGGCTGGCTAGTACTATTTGTTGGCGCGCTAATCTACTCGCGTCGGAAGCGGCCGCTCAAACACTAAACCGCCACAATCAGCGCAGGGCTCTATACGCCCAGTCTGCTGCAACTGCTGCTGCGTACTACAGTGCAGACAGCGCAGCGTACCCGGCACTGTTACCTCTCCGCTCAAGTACTGCTCCTCACCATGATCGAGCTGCTCTCGCAGTAACTCATAATCGATTCGACTGCGATCGGCGACGGCTAATAAACGCTCAACAACGCTCTGCTCCAGCAGTGCCAAATCGAACTTGAGCCACTGTGCTAGGGTTGCACCCACCTCATGTAGAGTGAATCCGATCGACTTAAGGTCGCGCCGCAGGTAGGCCGCCAACAGCTGCGCCTCATCTTTGGTCAACTCCTCTGCGGCCTGCTCTATCGCGACCGCCTCCTCAATCTGCTGCTCGATAAACTCCCAGGTTTTCACGCCCGAATCATCCAACTTGTGTATCAGATTATCGAGGATGCGGTCGTAGTTTTGCGGGTTAGCATTCGGTTGCTGCGGTGCTTGTTTAGGGTCCTGCTTCGATCCGTGCTCCATTTTCCTCTCTCCTCAGGCCAACTGGGGCCTTTGTGCGACCTGTCAGGCTGTTTGCTCAGTCACAATTATTGTATGCTTAGCAGTATTGACTAAGTTTATGAAACTAACCATTGAGCGGTGTCAGCCTAAGGCCTTTTCTTCAGGAAAACGCCCACGCCAGACACCGTTTTTCTATGCACTGATACAGGCCGATGAACGAAAACTACCAGCCCCAAACGATCGAATCTCAAATCCAGCAGAAATGGGACGATACCAACGCCTTCAAAGTTGAAGAGAATAGCGATAAAGAGAAGTTCTACTGTCTGTCGATGTTCCCTTACCCAAGTGGGCGGCTACACATGGGTCACGTTCGTAACTACACCATCGGCGATGTGATCTCGCGCTATCAGCGCATGCAGGGCAAGAACGTGCTTCAGCCTATGGGTTGGGATGCCTTCGGCCTACCCGCAGAGAACGCTGCACTGAAAAACAATGTGCCGCCAGCCAACTGGACCTACTCCAACATCGACTACATGCGTAATCAGCTCAAACAGATGGGCTTTGGTTACGACTGGTCACGTGAATTAGCGACCTGTCACCCTGAGTACTACCGTTGGGAGCAGTGGTTCTTCACTCGCCTGATGGAGAAGGGTGTCGTCTACAAAAAAGATGCAGAGGTGAACTGGGACCCGGTCGACCAAACTGTTCTAGCAAACGAGCAGGTTATCGATGGTCGTGGATGGCGCTCGGGCGCTTTGGTGGAGCGCAAGAAGATTCCACAGTGGTTCCTAAAGATCACCGACTACGCCGATCAGCTCCTCAATGACCTCGACCAGCTGCGCTGGCCTGAGCAGGTGCGCACTATGCAGCGCAACTGGATCGGTCGCTCCAAGGGTGTCGAGCTGAGCTTTGATGTTGCCGGTTACGGTCCACTAGAGGTCTACACGACTCGCCCGGATACCCTTATGGGTGTCACCTACGTTGCTGTGGCAAGTCAGCATCCTCTGGCGCTCGCTGCTGCTCAGAAAGATGCTGACATCGCGGCCTTCATTGAAGAGTGTCGTCACCAGAAAGTGGCTGAAGCTGAGATGGCGCAGATGGAGAAGAAAGGTATGCCGCTAGGCATCACCGCTATCCATCCGCTGACCGGCGAAGAGGTTCCTGTCTGGACCGCTAACTTCGTACTGATGGATTACGGCTCAGGCGCGGTCATGTCGGTACCGGCACACGACCAGCGCGACTACGAATTTGCAGTTAAGTACAACCTGCCAATCAAACAGGTGGTTAAGCCTCTGGATGAGAAGATCGAGATCGATCTGGGTAAAGAGGCGTTCACTGAGAAAGGCGTACTGGTTAACTCGGGTGATTTTGATGATCTCGAATTCGACCTCGCTTTCAAAGCGATCGCAACCGAGCTTGAGAGCAAAGGTCGAGGCAAGGTGACTATTCAGTTCCGTCT
Source organism: Oceanospirillaceae bacterium (assembly GCA_038137135.1). Classification (GTDB taxonomy): domain Bacteria; phylum Pseudomonadota; class Gammaproteobacteria; order Pseudomonadales; family Balneatricaceae; genus Marinobacterium_E. The sequence continues at coordinate 32,271 of JAYQBD010000008.1, forward strand.
GCGTGACTGGGGCGTTTCGCGCCAGCGCTACTGGGGTGCACCCATCCCGGTTGTGAACTGTAATAGCTGTGGCGCCGTGCCGGTACCTGAAGATCAGTTGCCTGTACTGCTGCCTGAAGAGGTCACCTTTGATGGTGTCGGCTCACCGATCAAGAAGATGGAGAGCTTCATCAAGACCAGCTGCCCGAAGTGTGGCGCTGACGCCGAGCGCGAAACTGACACCTTCGACACCTTTATGGAGTCGAGCTGGTACTTCGCCCGCTACGCCAGCCGCTTCAGCGATAACAAGATGCTCGACCCTAAAGCCGCTAACTACTGGCTGCCAGTGGATCAGTACATCGGCGGTATCGAACATGCGATCCTGCACCTACTCTACTCGCGCTTCTACCACAAACTACTGCGTGACGAAGGTCTGGTTAACTCGGATGAGCCGTTCGCTGGCCTGCTGTGTCAGGGTATGGTGTTGGCAGATAGCTATTACTACGAAGATGCGCAGGGCGGTAAAGTATGGGTATCACCTGCTGAAGTACAGGTCGAAACTGATGACAAAGGCCGCATCACCGCAGCCAAGCATGCCGAGAGCGGGCAGCCATTGATTCACGACGGCATGTCGAAGATGTCGAAGTCGAAGAACAACGGCATCGACCCGCAGGTGATGATCGACAAATACGGTGCTGACACCGTGCGCCTGTTTATGATGTTCGCCGCTCCCCCAGAACAGTCTCTGGAGTGGTCTGACTCAGGTGTCGAGGGTGCTCACCGCTTCCTCAAACGTCTGTGGAAACAAGTGTCTGACCATCTGGCACAAGGCCCTGTGGTTGCGCTGGATAAGAATAGCCTAAGCGATGCCGCTAAGGAGCTGCGCCGCAAGACCCATGAAACAATTCAGAAGGTTAGCGACGACATCGAGCGCCGCCAAACCTTCAACACGGCTATCGCCGCGGTAATGGAGCTATCAAACAGCATTAGTCGCGCAGCCGACACCTCCGAGCAGGGTCGCGCCGTGATTCAGGAAGCACTGGTAGCCGGCGTGCAGCTGCTGTCGCCGATCGTGCCTCACGTTGCTGATGTTCTGCTGACTGAACTGACGGGTTCAGCTCAGGCCGACAACTGGCCGAAATTCGACGAGTCTGCGCTAGAGCGCGACAGCGTTGATCTGGTTGTACAGGTAAACGGTAAGCTACGCGCGCGTATCAACGTGTCAGCCGATGCCGACAAAGCTGTGATCGTACAGATGGCGCTGGCTGAGCCGAACGTGCAGAAACATATGGAAGGCAAAGCGGTTCGCAAAGAGATCGTTGTGCCGGGTAAACTGGTTAACCTCGTCGTAGGTTAAGGTTGTAAGGGAATAAGATGAAGCGTCGCGCGACTCTTGTACTGCTCTGTTCGCTGGCACTGAGTGCCTGCGGATTTAAACTCAAAGGCCTCTATGAGGTCCCTGAGGCACTACAACAACTCGTAATGGTCGAGCAGAGCGCGCAGCCCACCGCTCTGGGTCGCGAGCTGGTCAAACAGCTTAGCGGCTCAGGGGTAGTGATTAGCGAATCCGCTCCCTACCGTCTTGAACTTGGCACCGCACGCTACAACAAACGTGCTCTGACGCTTAGCGCTCGCGCTGAAGCCTTGGAGTATGAGTTGAGCGGACGCGTAAGCTTTGCCCTCTATCAGGGTGACAACGAAACCCCTGTGCTCGAGCGTGAAGTTCGCGCTGACCGAAGTTACAGTGAGAACTCCAACACGCTGGCTCTTGAGTCGTTGGAGAGCAGCTATCAAGCAGAGCTGAACCGCGCGCTGGCAGACCAAATCGTACGCCAGTACCTGAGCTACGCGCCGGCTAACTAACGTTAGATGAAGGTCAAAGCGGAGCAACTCGCCAAAACGCTGGAGCGCAGCAATGAGCCGTTGCCGATCTATCTGGTAACCGGTGATGAGGCGCTACTGCACGGCGAAGCCGCTGACCTGATCCGCGCTAAGCTACGCGAGCTCGATTTCTCAGAGCGTGAGCTGATGCATGTCGATGCACAGTTCAACTGGGATCAGGTATTCGAGTCAGCCAATAGCCTCTCGCTGTTTGCCGAACGTAAAATCATTGAGCTGCGCCTCGGCTCGCAGAAAATCCTGAAGGCGACCAGTGATCTGCTGCAGCGCTACCTCGACAATCCAGCCCCAGATACAGTCCTGCTAATCCTTGCAGACCGCTTCGATGGCAGCGCTAAAAAGAGCGCCTGGTTTAAAACCATTGAGACCAAGGGGATGATCGTTGAGATCTGGCCGGTTGAAGTAGAGGCACTGCCCGGCTGGTTGACACAGCGCGCAGCCACTATGGGGCTGAGCTTCGAACCGGAAGCACTTCAGAGCCTTGCTGATCGGGTAGAGGGAAACCTACTCGCCGCACAACAAGAGTTACAAAAGCTCACTCTGGTCTACCCCAATCAGCAGCTCACACTCGATCAGGTCGATGCTGCGGTGAGTGACAGTTCACGCTTTGATATTTTCGCTCTCACGGACGCTGCACTGCAGTGCCAGGCTGCACGTTGCCAACATATCGTTCACGCGCTGCGCCAAGAGGGTCTTGAGGCTCCGGTAGTGCTTTGGGCACTCACCCGCGAATTGCGCAGTCTGCATCGGGTTATTGAGGGCATCGCTCAAGGCAAAAATTACGATCAGCTGGCGCAGCGTGAGCGCATCTGGGGTAAGCGCAAAACTCTGGTACGCACAGCCAGTCGCCGTGTGCGTCTGTCCGAACTTGAAGCGATGCTGCGAACAGCGGGTGAGGCGGACGCGGCGATCAAGGGCCAAAACCGAGCAGACCCTTGGCTGCTGATTGCTCAGATCAGCCTGAGATTGGCTGGCGTTAAGCTACCGCTGCTCGCCTCCTGATATCCATTCCCAGGTCTAGGAGCTGGCAAAACCGAGCTGACGCCAGGCTTCATACACCACGATCGCACAGGCATTGGAAAGATTTAGGCTACGAGAGTTCTCTAGCATCGGCAGGGTGATCGGCGTGGTTGAGTCGAGCACCTCCTGCGGAAGGCCTCGCGTTTCTGGGCCTAAAAGAATCATATCCCCAACGGCAAACTGGTGATCTGAATAACGCGCATCTGTTTTGGTTGTCATCGACAGAATGCGTTGAGGTTGGAGCGCATCTACACAGGCCTCTAAGCTAGGGTAGACCTTGAGCTCAGCAAATTCATGATAGTCCAATCCCGCCCGACGCAGACGCTTATCATCCAACTCAAAACCGAGCGGTTCAATTAAGTGCAAACGAAAACCAGTATTGGCGCAAAGACGGATTATATTACCGGTGTTCGGTGGGATTTCAGGCTGATAAAGGACCACATCTAGCACAGGAGGTTCTACTCTCTATCTATTGGCTAAACAGAGCTTCAACGCGAGCTCAATGATGTTGTCCAGTATACCCTGTTAACTCGCCTCTGAGGCACTATCCTCGGCATCCATACCGAGCTCTTTGATCTTGCGCGTCAGAGTATTTCGACCCCAGCCAAGTAGCTCAGCAGCATCTCGACGACGCCCACCTGTGTGCTTCAGCGCAGTCTCAATCAGCACCTGCTCGAACTGCGGTACCGCCTCTTTGAGAATACCGCTATTACCGGTAAACAGCTGCTGATCGGCCCAGCCTCTCAGCGCCTGCTCCCAGCTCCCCGTGACAGCCGGTGCCTGAGCATTGGACTCAAGCAGCTCCGGCGGCAAGTCCGACACCAGCACTTCGCGGCCGGAGGCCATGACTGTCAGCCAGCGACAGGTATTCTCCAACTGGCGCACGTTACCCGGCCAGGGCAACTTGGTTAGAAAAGCCTCTGCTTCTGGGCGCAGCGTCTTAGTTTCAACATCCAGCTCACGTGCAGAAGCGGCTAAGAAGTGGCGGGCCAAGCGTGGGATATCCTCACGGCGCTGCGCTAGTGAAGGTATGTGCACACGAATAACATTGAGACGGTGGAACAGATCCTCGCGGAACTTACCCTGCTTTACCAGCTCCTCAAGGTTTTGGTGAGTCGCAGCGATAATTCGTACATCCACCTTCACTGGCGTATGACCACCGACGCGGTAGAACTCACCGTCTGCCAATACGCGCAGCAAGCGCGTCTGAGTCTCGGCCGGCATATCACCGATTTCATCAAGAAAGAGCGTGCCGCCGTCCGCCTGCTCGAAGCGGCCACGACGAGCTGCCTGTGCGCCGGTAAAGGCACCCTTCTCATGTCCAAATAGCTCGGACTCAATCAGGTCACGCGGTATTGCCGCCATATTGAGCGGAATAAACTCATTAGCAGCGCGCGGACTGTGCGTATGCAGAGCATGAGCAACCAGCTCTTTACCCGTACCCGACTCACCATTGATCAAAACGGTAATATTTGAGTGTGACAAACGCCCTATCGCGCGGAAAACCTCCTGCATCGCCGGCGCTTCCCCGATGATTTCGGTGCTGGCTTCCTCCACCGCTACAGGCTGTTTGCCGCGCTGCTCTTCAGCGTGCTCTACAGCCCGTTGCACTAGTGCGACGGCCTCATCTACATCGAAGGGTTTGGGAAGATACTCGAAGGCACCACCCTGATAAGAGGCAACCGCACTATCCAAATCTGAATGGGCGGTCATAATGATGGTCGGTATCTGCGGGAAGAGTTCCTGCAGCTGGGATAGCATCTCTAGTCCATCGATACCTGGCATACGGATATCGCTAATGATGACATCAGGCTGCTCCTGCTTTATTCGACGCAGCAGTTCATCACCATTATCAAAGGTGCGAGTATCCATACCTGCGCCAGACAGCGCTCTCTCTAGCACCCAACGAATCGAGCGATCGTCATCCACGATCCAGACACATGCAGCGGCTGACATTTAACTCTCCAACGGAATATAAATTTGAAAACTGGTTCGGCCGGGCTTGGATTTACACTCAATCAGACCCGAGTGCTGGTTAATAATTGATTGGGCGATGGAGAGCCCAAGCCCTGTACCCTCAGCACGACCAGTAACCATAGGGAAAAAGACAGTGTCGACGAGCTCAGCAGGAATCCCGGGGCCGTTATCGACAATCTCAACGCAGGCCACCAGACGGTGTTGTTCTGTACCTAGCGTGATGCGACGCAGCGCACGTGTACGCAGCGTAATTCTTGGGTTCTCAATATTGGCAGACTGCAGGGCCTGCAATGCGTTTTTACAGATATTCAGAATTGCCTGAATCAGCTGCTCATAGTCACCATCAAACTCGGGCAGACTGGGGTCGTAGTCACGCACCAGCTCAATTCGGCCTTCAGATTCGACATCAATCAGCGAGCGCACATGCTCGAGTACCGCGTGAATATTAACCTCTGAGATCTGTGGTTTGCGGTACGGGCCCATCATACGATCGACCAGATTGCGAAGACGGTCCGCCTCGTCAATGATGATGCGGGTAAACTCTTTGAGGTCGTCACTGGGTAGTTCGCGCTCTAGAAGTTGCGCTGCGCCACGAATACCGCCCAGAGGATTTTTAATCTCATGCGCCAAACCGCGTATTAATCCGCTGGCGGAAGCGTGGCGATTAAGTAACTCCTCCTCGCGCTCAATTCTGAGCAGGCGATCCCGTGGATGTGCCTCAATTAAGATCAAGCCATCGGGTAGCGGCGAAACACTGTAATCGGTTATCAGCGCCTGCCCTGTGACGGTCAACATTTTTGCTTCGCGCTTGCTGAAGCGGTGACCAGTCTTGGAGACCAGATGCAGTAACTCTAACTCTTCGCGCTCGCCACCGAAAAAGATCTCTGCGCTAAGACCCTGCATACGCTTACGACTAGCATCAAACAGCACCTCGGCAGAGGGGTTAGCAAAGATCACCTGACGCGCGCGATCTAGCACCAAAACGGCGCTTGTAAGATTCTCTACCAGCTGTGAATACTGATTTGGAGTTGTCATAGGGGTTCCATTTTTAACTGGATATCATGGAGCAAAAACTCTGCCAATCCGCCACAAACCGCGTAATACTTGGGCTACAGACTTTTCGTCTCTGCTGATCAAAAAATATCATCGCGTGTATGCACCATTATAGTGCACAGCGAAAATAAGGCGAGTGAGGTCGCACCAAAATAGCGCTTCGTTGATTGATACGGAGGTGGGATAGATACAAAAAAGCCCAGCATAAGCTGGGCTTTTCGATTCAGTATTGATCTTATACTGAGTAGTACAGATCGTACTCTACTGGGTGAGTAGTAGTGCTAACTTTCAGACACTCTTCACGCTTGAGCTCGATGTAAGCGCCCAGCATGTCTTCAGTGAAAACACCACCGCGAGTCAGGAACTCGTGGTCAGCTTCCAGTGCGTCCAGAGCTTCTT
>JAYQBD010000009.1:0-1755 GCA_038137135.1 Oceanospirillaceae bacterium
AATCCGTTGCAGCAATGCGTGTCGGTTCGAGTCCGACCATCGGTACCAATAAAATGTAGCCAAAAGCGTCAAAAAAACACGATATTGTCGATATCGTGTTTTTTTATGTCTGAAATCCTCAGTATCAAGTTCAACAAAACCCCGCTCACCACTCTCCTTAAGCACCCGCTAATATATACCAAGGTGTTTTAGCTCCCATTCGCTCTAATGGGCTACTTGGCCTACATCAGCGTTCACTCATAAACTTAAGTGTGCCTATTCACGCATTGAATGGGGGAGAACAATGATGGGGAAATTAAAATGAGAAGCCCTCTACACCACCCGATGACCTTTGATATGGTCAACGAAAACGTCGTGCGAACCCGCGCTGCGATGCTTTTTCTGGTTCCAGTCTGGATTCTGGTCATCTTCTACAACACGATTAATGGCTCAGCTTGGGTCGTGGATACGGCGACGCTTGAAGACACTTGGGAGACCAACTTCGCCGGTCAGATTATTTATCAGGCAGAGATGGTGCGTCAGGTCTATGACTGGACGCCGCAGACCTATGTTCTGCTCTATGTTCTTTGGGAAATGATTATTACCCAGAGCGCTAAAACTGCGTGGCTGAGCCCAATGGTTTGGGTGGCTGGGCTACTCAACCGCCATCACAAACCGATCTACCGCCCCTACCAACCGAAGAAGTTTGCTTGGAAGATCGGTACCCTACTGGTCGGCGCATGTCTTTGCTTCTTCAATCCAGTACCTACTGCCGAGTTTGTAAATGGTGTTACTGGAATGGAACTGCTCTCAACTACCGAGAACTGGATGCCGCGCTGGACGCCTCTGGCAACCATCCCGCTCTGCCTAACCTTCATGTGGCTTGAAGCGGCGGCTGGTTGGTGTGCGGGTTGCTGGGTACACTCGCTGTTGGTGAAGGTCGGGATCTTCAAGGAGAAGTGCGACACCTGTATCCCTAGCGAGGCCTAGGTTAGCACGCCTCTGGGGGCGCTCCATCGAGCGTCCCTACTTTGACCCGATCAATTCGCCACACAGCTCAACATCTTCTCGGCATCAAAGGGCCCTAAGGAGAGCACAAAGCTGTTGGCCGCATTCGTTTTGAAATTGGATTGGATAATCTGCTTGCCCAGTTCAATATAAAAGGCGCTGATCACCTCGTGCGCTGGTTCATACAGCGAGACAGCGGCACAGCGGTTGTACTTTTGGGGCTCTACGTGAGTTACCGCTGCCATGGCTAGTTTGTGTGCCCGTTCCTGATCATCAATGCAAGGCTCTAATATTCGCGCATCAAGCGTTGGAAAGCGTTTAGCACAGATACCCCAGCGGCCAACCTGTGCAAACACAAAGCTGTTCATACACCCAACAAACGCAGCGCGTTCCTCAGCGCTATCTCCACCACTGGCACAACCTGCCAACCCCTGCTGGACAAGGTTGGCCATAAATGGACTCGCCTCAATCTGCGCTGCTATGGTGCTCGATTGAAGCTCTTTGAGCTCGGTCGCGTTTGAAAAAGTTGGGATCCAAAAAACAAGAACGAAAACAAACCGCTTAAACATAAATCGCCTACGTGCTTAAAAGATGAGGTGCCGTATTAACGCCGATGGTGGGGTTGGTTTCAACCCCATCGCCCGACCAAAGTTGATACCGGGGATAGAAAAAAGTGCAGAATTCGAGCAATAAACAGAGGATAATGGCTATAACGATCTGTGATACAGATATAAAAGATTCGAGGATTGGACAGAGATGAAAAACCTA
>JAYQBD010000009.1:1855-4693 GCA_038137135.1 Oceanospirillaceae bacterium
GGTACGATTCCTGGCTCCATCAACATCCCCTACACTGAGGTGGCGATCAATATGGATCGCTTCGGCTGTGAAAAGAGTAGTGAAGCTTGGAATTGTGATGGCGCGACAACTAAGGTCTACGCCTTCTGCAACTCTAGCACCTGTCCGCAGAGCCCGAACGGCATTCGCGCGATGATTCGCGAGGGCTATCCGGCTGAGCTGATCTACTACTACCGCGGCGGCTACCAAGACTGGACCATTCATGGTTTGACCACCGTTGAGGGTGAGCTCTAATTTATGGCCACTGCATCTGCCGTACACATTCTCGTTAAAACCGAGAAAGAGGCTCTGGATATTCTCGACCAGCTTAAAAAAGGTGGCGATTTTGCAAAGCTAGCCAAGCGTTACTCAACCTGCCCGTCGGGTAAGCGCGGTGGTGATTTAGGTGAGTTTCGCCGTGGTGAGATGGTTAAAGCCTTTGATGATGTAGTGTTTAAGCGTCCACTCTACAAGGTGCACGGACCCATTAAGACCCGTTTTGGTTATCACTTGATTAAGACGCTCTACCGTTCGAGCTAAACAATCAGCAGCCAGAGCTTAGAGATTACCCCAACGCAGGCTATGAACAGGGGTAATCCAAGCAGCGTTAGGTAATAACCTAGCTTACGGTGAATCACGAAGCCTTGCAGCAGCAAGCCAACTAGCGTCAAACCCGCACCATAGAGCGCCATCTCTGCGCCAAGGTAGGCGTAATCGCCCCAGAGCGCCAGGATCACGAAGATAAGCGCCGCGCCAGCGCTGATCTTCGCCACTGGGGTATTTGTCAGCGCCTGCGGGCAATCCGCATCGCCCGAACGCCCCCAACGCAAGGCCGCAAGGGTCGCCCCGGCTAATAGTCCCAGCACAACATGTAGCGCGAAATATAGATTCATTCTTCTTATTTCCCAAATTCCAACAACTCGTTAAGCCACTTCACTCGATCATCCGGTAACGCCTCAATCGTATGCGTCGCATGCACCCTAGACGGGTGAATATACTGCTGATATCCCGGATAAACCTGATCAAAGTACTGCCGTTTGATATCATCAGGCTCTCTGCCGCGCTCAACCTGATCCCGCTCAAAACGCCGCTGAAAACAGAGGTCAGGATCGACATCTAAATAGATTCGCACATCAAAGTGCTGCAATAGCTCATCCAAGGCATAAAGAAACAGCCCTTCTACAACGACGACATCAACGGGTTCAACGCGCACAACCGCTGATTGGCGGCGGTGAGTGACGAAATCGTACGTGGGGACATCGATCGCTCGACCCGATTTGAGCTGCGCGAGGTCTTCAACCATTAGGTCGAAGTCGAATGCAGCTGGCCGATCATAGTTATTGAGCGGATGCCCAACCGCTTTGTAGTAGCTATCCATGCTGATTAGATCGGTACGCTTTCCGATCTGATCGAGCGCAGCGTGCAACTGGCGGGCAACGGTAGTTTTACCGGAACCCGATGCACCCACAACAGCGATTAATTTGGGCGCCAAACAGCTTATTCCATCGGCTGCAGACGATAAGCGTCATGGCAGGCTACACAATTAGCCGTTACCTTACCCATCGCAACAAACACGGCCTGCAGATCGTCGGTTACCTCAGCATCGCGCAGGGTGGTCGCAAGTTCTGCTGCTGCCATATGCATGCCACTCCCCAGAGCCATCATACCCTTGGGCATAAACTGATGTTCTGAAGCATTGCCATCGGCACCGTGGTTATGCCCCATACCCATACCGCGTTCAGCGGCTTCAGCTGCATCCGAGTAGCGACCCTCGCCGACCAGGCGCTGGACTTCAGAGATACCGCGTAGGTGCTCACGCATATTGCGCAGCGTCGATTCGTACACTGGGCGGGGGTAGAGAACCAGCTCCCTCGTATCCTCAGTCGCTTTATGTTTCATCATGCCCGCATCTTTGCCATGCATTGATGCGTCATGTTTGGAGTGATCCATCGCTGCGAACGCCACGGCTGCAGCCAAGCTGCCAGCCCCCACAATGGCCACTACTAACTTTGAGCGATTCATCGCCGTATCTCCTAGATCTCACTCAAGAGCCCTGAGCGATATTTTTTGATACTCTTAGCTTATAACTTTAACTCGTTTAGAGGCAGAGATGAAGCCGCTCACCCGAACACTTACTCAGCTTAGAGCGCTGCTCGCCGTACTATCGATCTGCTTGATCCCTCTGAGCTGGGCATCCGATAACTCGTCACGCACACTTTACATTCTGTCGGATACGCCGGTCAGCCATCTCGATCTTGGACTCTACCGCTTAGATCTCGCATTGGAGAGCGAACTGCGCCCCGAATTAGCCCGATTTCTAAACATCCTGCCCGATAGAATTCATACGCGCACTTACATCACTGTAGGACAGGATACCAGTATGGTGCTGGTACTAGAGACCACCGTCGATGCGGCCCCAGACCGTGAGCGATCTAAGCTGCAGGCAGAGAATATCTGTGAACTGGTGCAAGGTGCTCAAGTTAGATTTATGCGTACTAACCGCCTTATTACTTTTTTTAACAGCAAGGACCCGTTTACGGACAAACGCCCGATGGATTTCGCTGCGAATTTAGAGTCGGTGCTGAGGCTAAAAGGCCGGGTACCCTCCGGAGGTGCACTGCCAACGACAGAGTGCATGAGGCCCTTGAGACAGACCTCCAATGAATAACCTGGGTGGTTACGCGACTCGCCAACGTCCTAATCAGATCACGCTAATTCTCGCGGCATCCAATCAGACGGACTTGGTTGTTAAATTGGTCAAAGAGTTGCCGGCGGACTTTTCCGGGGCAGTGATCCTCGCACAAACCGGCACTGAGGAGA
>JAYQBD010000009.1:4793-10370 GCA_038137135.1 Oceanospirillaceae bacterium
GCCGAATACCTGCCGCGCCCAATCGGTAGGACGGAGGGGCGATTCGATCTGAAAAACTTTATTGAGACTGAGATTGTATTTGAGCAGCACGACCTGTTGCAGCCCTCGTCGCACCGCGACCTAGACCTTATTGTCTGCCGTAACGTCTTTATCTACTTCACGCCTGAAACGCAGCTTAGACAGCTCGAGAATTTGCACCGCAGTCTAAAACCTGGCGGCCTGTTGATGCTAGGTCGGAGCGAGAGCACGAGCGGCCAGCGCTCTCACTTTACCATCCTGTCAGAGCGAGCAAAGATCTACAGAGCGTTGCAGCTCTCGCCCTCGTCCTGAAGCTCAACCACGCGTTTCTGCGTACGCGAAATTTCGAAGTGATCGGCGTCAGCCCAGGCTGGGAATGTATCGCGGAACTGACGCAGTTCGTCGATATTCAGATGCGCGTGCCCAATATAGGGTTCGCTGGGCGCGGAGTCGACTAAGACATCGCCTTTGTAGCTCACCACCATCGAATCGCCGGCATACTCCAACCCTTTACCATCACGACCGATGCGATTAACGCCAATCACATACGCCTGATTCTCTACCGCGCGGGCCTGCAACAACAAGCGCCAGTGGAGTCGGCGCGGAGCTGGCCAGTTCGCCACACAGAGCAACAGGTCATAGTCGTTTTGATTACGACACCAGACGGGGAACCGCAGGTCGTAGCAGATGATGGGTAGAATACGCCATCCACGATAGTGAATCACAACGCGATCAGTACCGACTTCGTAGTGTTCGTTCTCTTTACCCATCCGGAAGAGGTGGCGTTTGTCGTACCGGGTGATACGCCCATCAGGCGTCACAAATAGAAAGCGGTTGCGATAACCCTCATCAGACTCTATCACCAAGCTGCCACAGATAGCGGTATCGGTCTCGCGCGCTAGCTCCATCAACCAGCGTACCTGCGAGCCGGTCTGAGTTTCGGCAAGAGCCTCTGGCTCCATGGTGAATCCGGTTAAAAACATCTCCGGCAGAACAATCAGGTCAGCATCAGCTGCATCACGAATCAGCGTTTCAAACATGCGCTGATTGGCTGGTGCATCGTGCCAAGTGAGGTCTGTCTGGATAGTTTTTACATTCATCTGCTGCATACAAGTCCTGAGCCGGTTGCTGAATGACAATCTAGAGTAAATGTAGTTCAAGAAAACTGAACCGGCAGTGAAAATTACCGGCCAGATGCTGTAAAAATTAGACTCGACAGAGTCCTTCAAGTGCTCGATCGATGGTCTCATCCTGCTTAGCGAAGCATAGACGCACACAACCGGTCTGCAATCCATTTTGATAGAAGGGTGAGAGTGGAATTGCTGCGACGCCGGCTGCCTCCAATAACCAAAGCACAAATTCATCATCGGGCAGGTCACTGATCGCCGTGTAATCGACCAATTGGAAGTAGGTGCCGGATGAGTTCAACAGTTTAAAGCGGCTAGCGGCTAGCCCCCTCGCTAGCCGGTCACGCTTGCTGCTGAAAAACTCACCGAGGCCCAGTGGGTAGTCTGGCTCCTGCTGCATAAAATCAGCAATCGCGCACTGCAGCGGAGTATGCGTATTAAAGGTGACATACTGATGCACCTTTTGAAGCTCTGACATCAAAACCGCCGGCGCTACGCAGTATCCTACGCGCCAACCCGTGACATGATAGGTCTTGCCGAACGAAGAGACGATAAAGCTGCGCTCTGCCAAAGCTGGGCGTCGATTCATGCTCTGGTGCTCCAGCCCATCGAATATCAGATGCTCATACACCTCATCAGACAGGATCAGGATATCGGTATCCCTCACCGCCGCTTCCAGCGCATCGAGGTCCTCAGGGCTCCAAGCCTGACCGGTAGGGTTGTGCGGCGTGTTGACAATAATCATTCGCGTACGTGGCGAAATTGCCGCACGAAGCGTTTCCCAGTCAATTGCGAATGTGGGCGGCAACAGAGGTAGGGAAATCGGCACACCACCATTGAGCTCTACAGCCGGTCGATAGCTGTCGTAAGCGGGATCAAAGATGATCACCTCATCGCCAGCGCGCACGGTGGAAGCGATAGCACTGAACAGAGCCTCGGTTGCACCGGGTGTGACACAGATCTCGGTGTCCGGATTCAAACTGCGCCCATAAAGACGCTCCACCTTGTCCGCAATCAAGCGGCGTAGTGCCGGCATGCCATTCATAGGCGCATACTGATTCATACCCGCGGCCACCTGTTTCGCCACCGAGTCGAGCAGTACCTGGGGTCCCTGGTAGTCCGGAAAGCCCTGGGAGAGATTGATAGCACCCTTTTCTGCCGCCAGTGCAGACATTTTTGAAAAAATCGTCAGGCCGACATTCGGCAGTTTAGTTTGCGGGTATTTCATTAATTAGAACTCTCGGATGACTGGCGACTTCTCAATGACATCACGCAGATTTTGCAGAATGGATGCGATACGTTCTCGCCCCGCGCGGTCATAAATATAGCCATCTAAACCCTCCTGCGCGGGATTAGAACCGTCTAACCCCTCATGCAGGATGACGCACTGCACGCGGACCGCCTCAAGCGCCTCATCATGCTGTATCGGCATTCCGATGAACAGATCCCAGTGGCTCTGCCGAGCCGTGCCCGCGAGCACCGACTCCAATAGCGCGACGATCTGGTCACGACTGGGACGATAAGTTGGCGCTTTACCGAAGGTGAGCGCCAGCACTAACCCCAGCGAGAATAGCAGTGTGATAAGGAAGACCGGTAACAGCTCCATCACTTAGCCTATCAGTGAGCCTGTAAAATCGGGTCCTGCAGCAACGCCTTGGCCGCCTCATTAATCCGTGACTCACACTCCTGCTCAACCTGACGCATCTCTTTCTCAAAAGCACGTTGCTGCTTGCGTTCTAACTCACGCCAGTCCGTCAAAATGGGAATATGTGACGTGCGGTTGTAGACCTCTTCGAAGACTGAGTAGTGCGGATGCTGATGCAACTGAGGGTTGAGGTTATCAATCATCACTTTAAGGCGAATACACCCCTCTGTCAGTGTGATCTTATCGTCGTTCAAAATTGCATTGGCGATCGCTTTGGAGCTCTCGAGCAGATAAGCGCGGTTCTTGGCAGCCTCTTCAGCATGACGCGCTAGGCTTGCCTCCTGCTGCTCGCGCAACTCGCGCGCGTGGCGTAACTGCTTGTAGATCAGCGCAGCTAGAGCGATGATAATAGCGATGCCAACCAATATCAGTGTGTATGTCAGTTCGGTACTCATTCAAAAACTCAGTAAATTACGTGAATTAGCTATTGTATTAACCATGCTACAACTCGACCCCAATGCCGGAATTGGCACCCTTGTTCGCGAACTCTATCTGAACCCAACGGGGATGTCTGATGAGGAGGCAGCCCAACTGTGTAAAATGCCGCTCGACGAGTTTCAGGCTATTCTACGCGGCGAACTACCAATGAACCATATGCGGGCGCTCAGCTTGTCGCGCGGTTTCAACACCCATATCAGCTTCTTTCAGAGCTACATCCCACCGAAAGAGCCCAAGAAAACCTAACTTTAACGGTCACTTTAGAGGTGGTTCGGCGCTTTTTCTGATAGAATCGCGCGCTTTCTTGCGCTAATTCAAGGCAGACAGCTATGAGCCCCTCTCTTCACTACAACTGGTTCTCCAACGTACGCGGCGACATCCTCTCCGGATTGGTCGTAGCCTTGGCACTTATTCCTGAAGCGATCGCCTTCTCGATCATTGCCGGCGTCGACCCCAAGGTCGGCCTCTACGCCTCCTTCTGTATCGCTGTGATCACTGCATTCGCCGGTGGCCGACCCGGCATGATCTCGGCTGCTACTGGCGCGATGGCGCTGCTGATGGTGACCCTGGTAAAAGAGCACGGCTTGCAATATCTGCTAGCAGCGACACTGCTGACCGGTGTGTTTCAGATCCTCGCGGGTTACCTGCGTCTCGGCTCGCTGATGCGCTTCGTATCACGCTCTGTTGTCACCGGCTTCGTGAATGCGCTGGCGATACTCATATTCATGGCGCAGTTACCCGAGCTGATCGATGTTACTTGGCACGTCTATGCCATGACGGCTGCAGGGCTTCTTATCATCTATACATTCCCACTGCTGACTAAGAAGATCCCGTCACCGCTTGTCTGTATTCTGGTGCTGACCGCGGTTGCGATGGCACTGGGTCTGGATATCCGTACGGTTGGTGATATGGGTGAGCTGCCCGATGACCTACCTATATTTCTCTGGCCAGAAGTACCGCTAAACCTGGAGACGCTTTGGATCATCCTGCCCTATTCGCTGCCCCTGGCCGTTGTGGGTCTGCTGGAGTCGCTGATGACAGCGACCATTGTTGATGAACTCACCGATACTCCCAGCGACAAAAACCGCGAGTGTAAGGGTCAGGGCCTAGCAAACATAGGTGCAGGCCTTTTCGGCGGTATGGCGGGCTGTGCAATGATCGGCCAGTCGGTTATCAACGTTAAGTCCGGTGGCCGTACTCGCCTGTCGACGCTAATTGCAGGTGTCGTGCTGCTGATTCTCGTCGTCTTCTTAGACGAGTGGGTTTCGCAGATTCCGATGGCCGCACTGGTAGCCGTGATGATCATGGTATCGATCGGCACATTTAGCTGGGAATCCCTGATCAATATGCGCAAATACCCGCTCTCTACCAACATAGTCATGTTAGTGACTGTTGCCGTGGTGGTTGCGACACACAACCTCGCGTTCGGCGTATTTGCCGGCGTACTGCTCGCTGCGCTCTTCTTTGCCAATAAGATTGGACAGTTCCTCTTCATCGGCAAGAGCGATACTGCTGAGAACGAAATGACCTACACTGTCGTAGGTCAGGTCTTCTTCAGCTCCAGCGATAAGTTTATCGGCGCGTTCGACTTTAAAGCGGATCTGGACCGAGTCGTCATTGACCTATCTCGCGCCCATTTTTGGGATATCACTGCGGTCAGCGCGCTCGATAAGGTGGTGCTGAAGTTCCGTCGTGAAGGTATAGAGGTCGAGGTAATCGGTATGAACGAAGCAAGCGCAACGATTGTTGACCGCTTTGCCGTGCACGATAAGCCTGATGCGATCGATGAATTGATGGGTCACTAAGGTCTGGACGCTCTGAGGAGAAAGTTATGAGTAAGGTAGTTGCCTGTATCGACGGCATGGGAGCGTTATCCGAAGCAGTCTGCGATACCGCTGCTTGGGCTAGTTCGCAACTGCAGGCGCCCCTGTCGCTGCTGCATGTACTCGATCGTCGTGAATTTCCAACCGAGGACGAAGCACCACTGAGCGGTACAATCGGTTTGGGCGCGCGTGAAGCACTACTGGAAGAGCTGGCGGAACTTGATGCGAAACGGGCCAAGCTGGCTCGCGAGCAGGGCCGTGTCATGCTTGCCGCAGCGCTCGAGCGCGCACAACAAGATGGTGCGTTCGAACCGAGCACAATGCAGCGACACGACGACTTCGTCACCAGTCTACAGGAGCTGCAAGGCGAAACACGCCTACTGGTGTTGGGCAAAGGTTCGCACGGCGATGCACTGGGCGTACATATCGAACCCACTATTCGCGCGCTGCACCGCCCTATCCTGCT
>JAYQBD010000009.1:10470-11878 GCA_038137135.1 Oceanospirillaceae bacterium
GTGATACTCGAGCAGTTGGCTACCCAACAGGCAGATCTCCTCGTTATGGGCGCTTATGGTCACAGTCGAATCCGTCAGCTGTTGGTTGGTAGCACCACTTCAACACTGGTACGCCGCAGTAACACTCCGCTTCTGCTGCTGCGATAAGCCACTGAAACATTTTTTACACAGAGCCTCCGCTGAGGCTCATCTTATTCAAGGGGCGCTGTAGCGCCTCAATCGAGCATACACGAATGTCATTTGCCGAACTCGGTCTTAACGACCACCTCCTCCAAGCTCTCTCAGAAAAGGGCTACCAAGAACCGACGCCAATACAGGCAGCAGCAATTCCCGCTGTACTGGAGGGGCGCGACGTCATGGCCGCTGCACAGACCGGCACCGGTAAAACAGCCGGCTTTGTTCTGCCCATGTTGCAGCGTCTTGCTCAGGGTCCGAAAGTGCGAGCCAACTCGGTACGCGCTCTAGTGCTGACACCGACGCGCGAACTCGCTGCCCAGGTAGAGGACAACGCTGAATATTACGGGCGCCACACCACACTGAAGACCGAGGTAGTCTTTGGTGGCGTTAAGATTAATCCGCAGATGCAGCGACTGCGTGGCGGTGTGGACCTACTGGTAGCAACGCCTGGACGCCTGCTAGACCTACATAGCCAAAATGCTGTGCGCTTTGATCAGCTGGAGATCTTGGTACTGGATGAAGCGGATCGCATGTTGGATATGGGCTTTATTCGCGATATTCGCAAAATCTTGAACCTCTTACCCGCAAAGCGTCAAAACCTGCTCTTCTCAGCGACCTTCTCAGCCGAGATCAAAGCACTGGCGAAAGATCTGGTTCACAATCCAGTTGAGGTCTCCGTCTCGCCCGAGAACGCCACGGCCCACACGGTTGAGCAGTGGATTATTCCTGTCGATAAGAGTGCTAAGACCCGCGCACTGATTGAACTGATTAAGCGTAACGCTTGGTATCAGGTGCTCGTTTTCAGCCGCACTAAACATGGTGCGAACCGCTTAGTCGCTCAGTTAGATAAAGCCGGCATCAAGGCGGCAGCGATCCACGGCAATAAGAGCCAAGGGGCGCGCACGCGTGCGCTGCAAGAGTTCAAGGATGGCGATATTCAGGTGCTGGTGGCGACGGATATCGCGGCGCGCGGTATCGATATCAAAGAGCTACCGCACGTAATCAACTTTGACCTACCCAACATTGCCGAGGACTACGTACACCGCATCGGCCGAACAGGCCGTGCCGGTAGCGTGGGTGAAGCGGTATCACTAGTATCGCTGGACGAGCTCGATCTTCTGATCGAAATAGAGCGCCTGACCCAAGCGAAGATTGAGCGCAGGGAGATGGAGGGTTTCGTACCGAATAATCCGCTGCCTGATGTGGCCATTAAGGCGCCGCGCAAACCGAA
>JAYQBD010000009.1:11978-38505 GCA_038137135.1 Oceanospirillaceae bacterium
CCCATCGGAATAGTCGCAGCCGACGCGGCACGCGCCTCCTCAACACTAATCCCCATATTGGCGGCAGTACCCTTGTCGATCGCCTGGGTACGCGGAGTTTCTATACGACCTGGCAGCACTAGGTTGCAGGTCACGCCGTGCGGTGCCATCTGCTCCGCCAGTGTTTTCACATAGCCTGCAACGGCTGAGCGCAACGTATTAGAGACCGCCAGTTTTGGAATTGGCACGACAATCCCGGAAGAGGCGATTACAACCACACGACCGAAGCCTTTGCTCTTCATCTGCGCCACTGAGGCATCAATGATCTGAATCAGGCCCAGAACCATCGCGTCAAACTCTTTTGTCCAGACATCGGAGGAGATTCCCGGAGCCATACCCGGCGCTGGACCGCCTGAGTTGGCAACGAGGACATCAAGCTGTTCCATGGAACCGAGAAACTCAACGAACTCAGCGCGGGAGCCGGCGTCAAATAGATCACAGGTATGCACCTGTGCCGAACCACCTGCCGCCTCAATCTCGCTTTTTACGGCTTCCAACTTCTCAGCCGAGCGAGACACCAACACAACGTGCGCCCCTTCAGCGGCGAGTTGCACAGCACTCGCTTTACCCAGGCCTTGTGAAGCGCCCATCACCACGGCAATGCGGCCTTTCAATCCAAGATCCATTCTCTACTCCTCGTAAAACATACTTACTAAACACATTGGTCCGCTTTGGTACGACCGCACATCGTGATTGGCTCTCACAGTTGCACATACCAGACCCGAAGCTTGAGTTGATTATTGAGAATTAGGCTCGCTATCGCAAACTCAACACCCACAGACTCACAGATAACCGTTATCAGTATGCGGGACGGTTTCTGTTTGATCTGATCTTTGGCTGTGCTACAAAACCAGTACGAATCTAATCGGTTCGAACTGGCGTAACCAAATTGTATTGCAAAACCCGGCCTAGCCGGACCACTAAAACTACAAAAAACACGATACAGAGGTGTCCTACTAATGAAAAAAATCACCAAACTCGTAAGTGGAATGATGCTCGCGGCCGCGGCCTTCGGCGTGCAAGCAGAAGATCGCGACTACGTCCTCAACACCGCCTCTACCGGCGGTACTTACCACCCGGTTGGTACAGCGATCTCAACACTCTCTAAAATCAAACTGCTACCCAAAGAGAAGTTCAGCCTGACAGCAGTGAACTCTGCCGGCTCTGGCGCTAACGTACAGGCACTCGGCGCTGGTACTGCAGACTTCGCCATCTTGCAGGGTCTGTATGGTTCATACGCGGTAACTGGGACAGGCCCAGTCACAGCACCACAAGAGAACCTGCGTTCGGTAACCATGCTATGGCAGAACGTGGAGCAGTTCATCCTCGCGAATGACAAAGTGAGCAGCGGCACCATGGCGGATATGGTTGCAGCTAAGGGTTCCGGCATGGGTATGGGCGCGAAGAACTCAGGCACCTTGGGTTCCAATAAAGTGCTGCTCTCTGGACTGGGCGTTGATGCAGAGGCGGATTACGAGTTGATGTATGGTGGCTACGGTCCAACCGCTGACGCGCTAGCAAACGGTCAAATCGTAGGTGCAGGTATCCCTTCGGGTATTCCTACAGGTGCAGTAACCAAGCTGATGGCCTCTAACGAAGGCAAATTCACTATCCTGAATGTGACTACCGACGAGCAGGCTAAGATGGATGGCGGTCGTGATCTGTGGACGCCGTACACCATCAAAGCTGGCACTTACCCAGGCCAGACTGCCGATATCAGCACCGTAGCGCAGCCAAACTTCCTAGCGGTTAACGCATCCGTACCTGAGGAAGATGTCTACAAACTGACTAAAACTATGTACGAAAACCTCGGCTTCCTGCAGGCGATTCACCCTGCTACTAAGGCGATGAATATTGATTCCGCAATTGCGGGTCTGCCAGCTCCACTGCACCCAGGTGCAGCGCGCTACTACAAAGAGATGGGCCTAAATATTCCTGATCGTCTGATCGCGAAGTAACTAAGCCGCTCTAGTCCGGGGTCGGTCCGTTCAGACGGATCGACCCCTGTTTGTATATTCTTTGCGCCAAGGAGCCAGCGATGAGCGAACTGGATAAGCCTGCAGTTAACTCCAGAGTTACACGTGAGTATCTGCTGGATCTAGACGGATCTGAACGAACACCAGTCGAGTGGTCGGTTGCAGTGTTCGCTGTTCTTTTCGGCTTATGGCACATCGCTACCAGTCTGTTTATCAACGAACAGACCATCTGGCAAAACGCAATTCACTTTGGCGGCTTCGCGCTGCTAGCCAGTGTGGTACACACCGGTTTTCAGCGACAGTCTAGAAGTCAGTCCGCGCTCATCGCTGACCTAGTTTATGGCCTACTGATAGTTGCCGCGTGTATATGGGTCGCCAGCTCTGTTGATCGTATTTATGAAGAGACGCTCTCAGTAACCGGCCAATCATGGCAGTTTAACTTGGGCGATTGGATTGCCGGACTCTTTCTGCTATTCGCAGCAATCGACCTCTCTCGTCGAGTCTCGGGATGGGTCATACCGATCCTAATTCTGCTTTCTCTGGCGTATATTCTGTTCTTGGGTGAGCATCTGCCTGGAGTTTTCCGCGCTGCAAGCTTGCCACTCAGTGATGTACTCTTCCGCTCCCTATACAACGATGAGGGGATGTTTGGCATCTTGGCCTTGATCTCTTCATCCAGCATCACGCTATTTATGGTCTTTGGGGGTTTCCTCGTCGCTTCAGGCGCCAGCGACTTCGTCATAGAGGTTTCCAAAGTCGTTGCTGGACGTATTCGCGGTGGGGCCGGTTTTGTCGCGGTGATCTCCTCTGCACTGACTGGCACGATTAGCGGATCCGCGATTGCCAACACCGCCTCAACCGGTGTTATTACCATCCCACTGATGAAATCCAACGGCTTCCGCGGCCGCTTTGCTGGAGGTGTTGAAGCAGCTGCCTCAACGGGTGGCCAAATTATGCCACCCATCATGGGAGCCGGCGCCTTTGTAATGGCGAGCTACACGGCCATACCTTATGCAGATATTGTTGCCGTCTCAGTGGTACCGGCAATTCTATACTTCCTCTCTGTCGCCTTCATCGTGCGTATTGAAGCGATTAAATACAATGTAGGCGAGGGGGTCGATATGACCATCGACAAAGCCAAAATTGTTTCGGGCGGGCTGGTCTTTATTCTGCCGTTGACCGTTATGATCGTGCTGCTCTTGTCTGGCGTTACCCCGAGCTTTGCCGCCTGCTGGGCAATTGCGACTCTGATACTCGTCTCCTGGGGCTCCTACATTGCCGCTAAAGTGACTGGTATAAAACAGCTGGCAACCAATGTAATGACACCCAAGCGAATCGCGAATGCCTTCATGCTGGGTATGGCCGCCTCCATTATGACCGGTGTGCTCTTAGTCGCGATCGGTATCATGAACAACGCCATCGTTACTAGCGGTATTGGTAATGGGTTTTCCCTCATGATTGCGCAGTGGTCTCAGGGCTCAGTCGTTATTGCCATTCTCTTAATCGCTTTGGCTTCACTGGTGCTCGGTATGGGGCTCCCGGTGACTGCGGCTTACATCATTCTGGCAATTCTTTGTGCGCCTGCACTGGCAGGTATTCTGGCAGACACCGTCATTATTGATCTTCTGGTTGCAGGTATTAGCGACCCGATGCAATTAGCGATGTTCTCACTGGTGGACAGTCCACTGGTGGCCAAGCTCAGTAGCGGTTTAACCTATGACGAGGCGGTGCAACTTATGGCAGCGATTCCGTTCGAAGTCGCCGTCACTCTACGCCCACTGCTGGTCGATACCGAGACGCTGACCACCTTCCTACTGATCGCGCACCTGATTATCTTCTGGCTCAGTCAGGACTCCAACGTCACACCGCCTGTCTGTCTAGCGGCATTCACGGCAGCGGGTATCGCGAAATCCCCCCCAATGGCGACCGGTTTTCAGGCTTGGAAACTGGCTAAGGGCCTCTACATAGTGCCCCTGATGTTTGCCTACACACCGTTAATTAGCGGGAACTGGATGGAGATCTGTCAGCTCGGATTCTTTGCGCTCTTTGGTATCTATGGATTAAATGTAACAATCCAGAACTACGCCGAGGGACCTTTGAAACTCTGGTACTGGCCGCTGATTATAGGGGGCGTTATTGGCTCTTTCTGGCCGCTGCACTGGGTCGCAAACATTGTGGGTGCTTTGCTGATTGTCGCTGTCGTGGTCCTAAGCTCACGCCATCAAAAAGCGTCATAACATTTTGATATGAATCGCCGTGTCGAGACACGACCTACAGAAAGAATTTTAGGAGTTCGTCGGTGACTTCTGCGGGCGTCTCTTCGGGCAGGAAATGGCCTGATTCAACGGCTCGGCCAGTCACGTTCTCTGCGCGCTCGCGCCATACACCCAGCACATCGTAGGTGCGATTCACAAACCCCTTCGAACCCCACAAAACCAGCAGCGGCGCCTGCACTTTAACGTCCATATCGGCTTCATCATGCTGCATATCGATCGACGCAGCCGCGCGGTAATCTTCACACGAGGCGTGGATTGTATCGGGGTCCTCAAAGCAGCGCAGATACTCATCCACGGCTTCATAACTAAACCGCGCACCCGCCGCTGCCCAGCGGCGCAACTTCTCTTTGAGAAAGTACTCTGGATCTTGGCTAATCATGCGCTCCGGTAAACCACCAGGCTGAATCAGAAAGAACCAATGGTAATAGCCTGTAGCAAAGGCTTGATCGGTGTGGCTGAACATATGGTGAGTGGGTGCTATATCCATCACGCACCCTTTAAGGACAGCTTGCGGATGGTCCAGCATCATACGATGCGTTACACGAGCGCCGCGATCATGACCCGCGACATTGAACTGGCTATAGCCGAGCGACTGCATCAGCTCTACCAAGTCTTGCGCCATCGCACGCTTAGAGTAGTTTGAGTGGTCCTCTACGCCGTCCGGCTTAGAGCTATCGCCGTAGCCGCGCAGGTCGGGACAGATAACATGAAAGTGCTGCGCCAGGGTTGGAGCGACTAAGTGCCACATCACATGTGACTGCGGGTAGCCGTGAATCAGCAGCAGCGGAGGCCCTTCGCCGCCCTGACGGTAGTTAATACGAGCGCCGCTAGTCTCAACTTGAGAGAGTTGGAACTGCGGCCCGAACAACATTAGCCGACCTTCTCGCCTTTAGCTTGCAGGTCTGCGTGGTAAGAGGAGCGAACCAGCGGGCCGCTGGCTACGTGGCTAAAGCCTAGCTCTTTGGCGATGGTTTCGAACTCTTTGAACTCCTCCGGAGTGACAAAGCGATCTACCGGCAGGTGGTCACGGCTGGGCTGCAGGTACTGGCCAATGGTGATCATATCGATATCGTGCGCACGCATATCGTGCATCACTTCGATAATCTCTTCGTTGGTCTCGCCACAACCCACCATTAGTCCGGATTTGGTGCGAATCTCAGGGCGTGCTGCTTTGAAGCGTTTGAGCAACTCAAGTGACCACGCGTAATCAGCGCCCGGGCGCACCTGCTTGTAGAGACGCGGTACTGTCTCCATATTGTGGTTAAACACATCAGGCGGAGTCTGCGTGAGAATCTCCAGTGCGATATCCATGCGACCACGGAAGTCAGGCACCAGTGTTTCAATCTGAATAGTGTCGCTACGCTCGCGTGTCTCACGAATACAGTCAGCGAAGTGTTGGGCACCGCCATCACGCAGATCGTCACGGTCTACCGATGTGATAACGACATATTTAAGCCCCATATCGGTGATCGCTTCGGCTAGTTCGCGCGGCTCGTCAGGGGAGAGCGCATTCGGGCGACCGTGGGCGACATCACAGAATGGGCAGCGACGGGTGCAGATATCACCCATAATCATGAAGGTGGCAGTACCGTGACTAAAACACTCACCTAGGTTAGGGCAGCTAGCCTCTTCACAGACACTGGCCAATTTGTGATGACGCAGCTTCTCTTTGATGCGTTTAACTTCCGCGTTGTTGCCCATGCGCACGCGCAGCCAGTCAGGCTTACGTGGCATATCCTCTTTGGCAGTCGGAATAACCTTAACCGGAATACGTGCAAGCTTCTCTGCGCCACGTAACTTGACGCCCTGCTCTGCTACACCGACCGGTTTACTGCTGTGTTCTGCCATTGGTTATTCCCATCCATTCAATTCTTGGGCGCCATTATACCCAATTCTGCGATTCAGAATCGCCACAAGCTGTTTCGCTACTTGAGAAATTTCGACCTTATCGGTGAGTTGCGCTAACTGCGTCATCTCAAGCCCAGCGTAGCCACAAGGGTTTATGCGCAAGAACGGCTCAAGGTCCATATCGATATTGAGCGCCAGCCCGTGAAAGCTACATCCACGACGTACGCGCAGCCCCAGCGAGCAGATCTTGCGACCCTCAACATAGACACCTGGGGCATCAGGCTTAGGAGCGGCTTCAACGCCTTGAGAGGCTAACAGCTCCACCACAGCCTCCTCCATCAGGGTGACTAGATCGCGAACACCCAGACTGTTGCGCTTGAGATCCAACAGCAAGTAGATCACTAATTGGCCCGGTCCGTGATAAGTAACCTGACCACCTCGGTCGACCTGTACAACAGGAATATCGCCGGGATTTAGAAGGTGCTCCTCTTTCCCTGCTTGTCCCTGAGTAAAGACGGGCTCATGCTCGAGCACCCAGACCTCATCAGGTGTGTCGGCTGTGCGCTCATTGGTGAACGCTTGCATACGCTCAAACGTCGATTGGTAGGGCTGGCTGCCGAGAAAGCGAACGATCGGAGTTGGCATTAGA
Source organism: Oceanospirillaceae bacterium (assembly GCA_038137135.1). Lineage (GTDB taxonomy): Bacteria > Pseudomonadota > Gammaproteobacteria > Pseudomonadales > Balneatricaceae > Marinobacterium_E. The sequence goes on from JAYQBD010000009.1 coordinate 18,767, forward strand.
GAACGGTGTGCACGCGGCCTGAGGATTTCAGGTCTTTGTGCATTCTATCGAGCTGCTCTTCACCTGTTGCGGTGATAAACAGGCGCACAGAGAGGTACTTACCGGTACGGCTGGGCTGCTCGTTAACCTTAGTCAGATCAAGATCGCGATCATATTTCTGCACGGTCTGAATTACGTAGCTGCGAAAGTCGTCAGCATTATTTCCCACCACGGTGATCTTGTAATCAGGACATGGGAACTCGATTTTTGGAGCTTGTGGCTCGCTCATACTCACCTCAACGTCTTTATGAGAACTCTATATGGGTTCTGGTGACGGCAACTTCAACCAGTAACGCTGCTAGTCAAACAGCCCTTTGAAGAAGAGCACAATTGAATGCCAAATCTTAGTGACGAAATCGGCTTCGGCGACAGGCTGCAAGCTAACCAGCGGCACTTCCCGCAGCATTTCGCCAGCCAAGCTCACTTTCAAGCTACCTACCTGCTGACCCTGAGCTAACGGCGCTTCGATTATATTCGGTAGATCAAGTACCGCCGCGAGCTGGTCCTCTTTGCCTCGGGGAATGGTGACGGCCAAATCTTCTGCTAGCCCCAAACCGACCTGGTCAGTGGAGCCTTTCCAGATTTCAGCCGTGTTCAGCGCATCACCTGCTTTATAGAGCGGAAAGGTTCGGAAGAAACGGAATGCGTACGAGAGCAGCTTCTGACTCTCTGCGGCACGGGCCTCATCACTGGTTGTTCCAAGCACAACCGAAATCACGCGCATATCATCACGCAGCGCTGAAGCAACCAGACAGAAGCCCGCCTCTTCGGTGTGCCCCGTCTTTACCCCATCAACGGTGGAGTCACGCCATAACAGGCGGTTACGGTTAGGCTGTTTGATATCGTTGTAGGTGAAGTACTTCTCCGCGTAGATTGCGTACTGATCAGGAAAATCCTGGATCAGTGCACGGGCGATCAATGCCAAATCTCGTGGCGATGAGTAGTGATTATCAGCAGGCAGGCCCGTCGCGTTCTCAAAGTTGGTATTCTTCAGACCCAACCGCCGCGCATGTTGGTTCATCAGATCGGCAAAGGCCTCTTCACTACCTGCAATGTACTCGGCTAAAGCAACCGAAGCATCATTACCCGACTGAATGATCACTCCACGCAGCAGGTCACCCAGCAATACCTGTGTACCTTCGCGCACAAACATACGTGAGCCCGGAGTCTTCCAAGCTTTAACGCTGATCGGTACTAGATCCGTCTCGGCGACGTTACCCTCTGCGATCTCGTGCTCAACAATGTAGCTGGTCATCATTTTGGTCAGACTTGCCGGTGCAAAACGACCATCGGCACCCGACTCAACCAGAATATCGCCAGTTACGGCATCCATCGCCAGATAAGCGGTTGCAGCAAGCTGCGGTGGTGCTGGGACCAGTGCGGCATGGAGTTGCAGTGAGACCAGCGCGAAGAAGGCAAAAAACAGTGTACGTAAAGAGGCAAACATGGGTGTCCTGTCGTCAAGCTTTGAGCAAGGTTGATTCAGTTAATCGATTTCTAGTCGGTTCCTACTCAGTTCTGAGGAGAGTTTATCAGGATCGGCGATGAATAACCTGCATCTACTAAGCGATCAATGAGGCCATCGACCGAGATACCGGCACTCAACGGCCCCACCAAAACCCGATGCAACTGCCGACCACCGCGCTCTATCGGCACCACCGTCACGTTTTCGCCACTAAGGCTCGCCAACCGCAGCTGCGCCCGCTCGGCATTATCGGCATTACCGAAAGCCCCAACTTGCAGGAATTTGCCAGCCGCCTCACGAAAGCTCGGTTCAGCAACGGGCTCGGCCACCGGTTGCTGTGCAACCTGCGGTGCTTGAGAACCGCGAGCATCAATTGCCTCAACAAGCACACGCCCCGTTCCTTTTTGAGTGATCTCCAGGCGTGAAGCAGCTGAGTAGCTCAGATCAATCAAGCGATCCTCGTGGAATGGCCCGCGGTCATTGACGCGGACGATGACACTCTTGCCGTTATCAAGATTGGTAACCCGAGCATAACTTGGGATAGGCAAGCTTTTATGTGCCGCCGACATTTTATAGATATCGTAGATCTCGCCATTCGAGGTTTTGTGACCGTGGAACTTCAGACCGTACCAGGAGGCGATACCCTGCTCCTTGTAGCCGATATGGGTATCAAGCACGCGGTAGGTTTTACCCCAGACCTGATACTCCGGTTTGTTACCGCCCCGACTATAGGCGACATCAACTGGCACAGCATCTGGCACGTTGGATACATCAGGCGGATTAACTGGCGCCTTATCCTGTTTCATCGTGTAGCGCGGGTCACTCTCGTATTTAGGCTCAGGTCCCGAAGAGCAACCTGCCACAAGGAGGGCACAAACCAGAGAATTGATTAACATACGCATAACAGTAGTCGACACCTCTGGTTCTATCTAATTTGTTCAGCGTAGAGCTGACTCAGTTCATAGACCGCGCCGGCATAAAGGCGGCTGTGATTGTAACGGGTAATGACGTAGAAGTTGTGGAGACCCAGCACGTACTCATTTTTCTCACCACTGCTCAGGCGCATCAGCGTCGCTTTCATCTCGCCATTGAGGGCCTCGCGTGGGGTCACGCCCTTCTCGCTCCACTCTAACAGGGTCAGTTCAGGCTTAAGATCTTGATTGACCAGATCCTCGACATTGGCGTCATCAAAAACGGGGCTGGCAATCACCGGCTCGCCCTCACGCCAATTATGCTTGGCGAAGTAGTTGGCGATACTACCGATCGCATCCGTCGGGTTATCCCAAATATCTTTGTGACCATCGCCGTCAAAGTCGACTGCGTAAGCGAGGAAGCTCGAGGGGATGAACTGCCCGTAACCCATAGCACCCGCGTAGGAGCCCTTTAGTGATTCAGGGTCAACGCCCTCAGCACGCACCAGGCGGAAATAATCAGCTAACTGTCCGCGGAAGAATTCTGCACGACGCGGGAAATCAAACCCTAAGGTCGCCAGCGCATCTAGCACTCGGTAATTACCGGTGATCCGCCCAAAGCGTGTCTCAACGCCCATGATCGCAAGTATGATCTCGGGGGGCACACCATAGGTCTGTTGGGCGCGCTCCAGCGTCGTACGATGCTCTTTCCAGAATTCAACGCCCTGAGCAATACGTTTGGGCTCGATAAAAATGGCCCTGTACTCGCCCCAGTCCAGACGTTTTTCTGCTGGACGGCTGATAGCATCAAGAATGGACTGCTTACGCTCAGCTTTCGCCAATACAGAGCGCACGTAGGCGGGTTCGAAGCCATCAGCTTCAAGTTCAGAGATCAGTTTTCCGGCATCAGGATGATCCTCGTAACCGGCCTGAGCAGGGAGCGCCAGCGCTGCAGCACTCGTCAGAATTGCGCCTTGTACCAGAGTAAACAGCTTTGCCAACCTTGCCATTATTGAGTCCCTATAAGTTCGCTAACGTCGAACCATCTGTCGGTGAGTCTGAATAGACATCAGCATGCCAAATCCGACCATCAACGTCACTATTGAAGTACCACCATAACTTACCATCGGTAGCGGTACGCCAACCACCGGCAGTAGCCCAGTCACCATACCGATATTTACGAAGACATAGACAAAAAAGGTCAGGGTGATACTGCCGGCAAGCAGACGCGAGAAGGAGTCCTGTGCCTGCACTGCGATAATCAATCCGCGCCCGATAATCAGCATATACAGCGCCAGCAGCACTAGCACGCCAGTCATTCCGAGCTCTTCGCCAATCACCGCGATGATGAAATCGGTGTGCGACTCTGGCAGGAAGTTAAGTTGCGACTGAGTACCCTCGAGATACCCCTTACCCGAAAGGCCGCCCGATCCGATCGCCGTCTTGGATTGAATAATATTCCAGCCCGCGCCCAGCGGATCGCTCTCTGGATCTAGGAAGGTTAGCACGCGCTGTTTTTGGTAATCCTTCATGATCATCCACAGCCCCGGTAGCGAGGCGGCACCGATACCGAAAGCTAGAAAAATCCAGCGCCAGTAGATACCGGAGAAAAGTAGAACGAAGATACCGGAGGCGCCAATCAACAGCGAGGTTCCCAGATCGGGCTGTTTCATAATCAGTGCAAAGGGGACACCGATAAGCACCAGGGATGTGAAGATGGAGCGAAAACTCGGCGGTAGCGGATGACGCGCGAGATAACCTGCGATCATGATCGGTAGTGCCAACTTCATCAGTTCAGAGGGCTGGAATCGGAATCCGGGGAGTGCAATCCAGCGCTGGGCACCTTTTGCACCCACACCGAAAAGCAACACCGCCACAAGTAACGCCACACCCGCCAGATAGATCCAAGGACCTAGCCGCATCAGGACACGCGGAGGCACCTGTGCAAGTAAAAGCAGCGCCAGAAAACCCGCGCCCATGCGAATTGCCTGGCGCGTGACGTAGGCCATATCCTGACCAGAGGCACTGTACAACACAAAAAGGCCGTACCCACAGAGCGCCAGCAATAACAGCAGTAGTGGCGCATCCAGGTGTGTGTAGCTCCACAATCCCGCGGGACGGCGCAACGTTTGGGCATCCATCGAGCGTTGAAAATCACCGCGTACCATTAGTCATCCCTCAGCCCGTTATCGTAATCATTCAGCAGCCAGGCATCGATCACCTCGCGTGCAACTGGTGCCGCAGCGCGTGAGCCACCCTCACCATTTTCAACGACAACGGCGACAGCAATCTTAGGGTCATCAGCCGGTGCAAAAGCGACAAAAAGTGCGTGGTCACGATTACGCTCTGAGAGTGCTTCTGAATCGTACTCCTCATCCTGAGCGATACCGACTACCTGCGCTGTACCCGTCTTACCCGCCATCAGATACTCTGCATCTGCACCGGCCCTCTTCGCCGTACCGTAGCTCGAATGAACTACATCAATCATCCCCTGAATCACTTCGCCCCAGTTCGCTTCGCGATTGAGCTTTACATCTGCCGGGGTTGGTTTGGCTTCTAACTGCGCCAGCAGCTCCTGTTGCACCTCATCTAGACCGTTCTCAGCAACCACTCGTTTGAGCATCTGTGGGCGCACCCACTTTCCGCGATTGGCCAATACCGCAGTAGCAGTCGCCAGTTGCAGCGGTGTCGCGATCATAAAGCCCTGACCAATACTCAGATTAAGAGAGTCGCCGGGGTACCAGGGCTGTTTTTCGCGACCACGTTTCCACTCATCAGATGGCAAGATCGCAGCACCCGCCTCCGGCAGGTCGAGGCTGGTCACTGCGCCGAAACCAAATCGACCGAGATAGTCAGAGAAGATATCGATATCGGTTTTAGTGGCAATATCGTAGAACCAGACGTCGCAGGACTCAGCGAGGGCATGGTTAAGATCAACGCGGCCGTGGCCGCCACGTTTCCAGTCACGATACTTGCGGCCGCCGACACTCAACTGGTAGAAACCAGGATCCCAGACCTTGTGGTCGAGAGGCACACTGCCCGAATCGATCGCCGCCAACGCCGTGAACGGCTTGAGCGTCGAGCCGGGTGGATACAGCCCGCGAATGGCTCGGTTATAGAGTGGCAGATCACGATCTTCACGCAGCGCGTTATAGTCGGCAACCGATATACCGGTGACAAATTCGTTAGGGTCGTAGGCGGGATTGCTAACTAGCGCAAGGATCTCACCAGTGCTCGGTTCAATCGCAACAACGGCGGCGCGCTTGCCATCAATCAGCTCGGCCGTGAACTTTTGCAAATTCACATCCAAACTCACCTGGATATCGACACCGGGAACCGGATCCTGCTGCTCCAACGTCTGCAGCACTCGGCCACGCACATCGGTCTCTACCTTGCGCCAACCCACTTCACCATGCAGCAGCGACTCGTAGTAACGCTCGACCCCAAGTTTGCCGATGTAGTGTGTGGCCGCGTATTGGTTCGCATCAACCTGTTGCAGTTCACGCTCGTTGATTCGACCGACATAGCCCAGCGCGTGGGCTAAAGCAGGTCCCTGCGGGTAGGCACGCACCAGATCTGCTTCAACTTGAACTCCTGAGAGACGATGGAACTCAATCGAGATCTTGGCGATCTCCTCTTGGGTTAGGCGAAATTTGAGTGGCACCGTTTCAAATGGACGTCGACGTTGGTTGAGGCGGCGCTTAAAACGTTTGATCTCATCTTCACTCAACTCAACAATCTCACCGAGCTGAGACAGCGTCTGATCGAGGTCCCCTAGCTCCTCTTTTAGAAGCGTTAAGCTGAAGTTGGGGCGGTTATCTGCCAGGAGCTGGCCGTTGCGGTCGTAAATCAGGCCGCGACGCGGTGCCACAGGTTGAAGCTGTATACGGTTGCGCTCAGATATTGCGGTGAAACGCTCGTGCTCCACAACCTGAAGGAAGTAGATTCGACTGACCAGTACGACCATCAAAACCAACACGAAAATAAAGGCGATAACAGCACGACTCGCGAAGAAGCTATTCTCTTTGGAGTAGTCGTTAAAACGCTTCGATTCCATCGGTCTCACTTATGATATGGGTGTCCCTGCAGCAGCGTCCACGCACGGTAGAGCTGTTCTGCCAAGACTATACGAACCAGCGGATGAGGCAAGGTTAACGCTGACAGGGACCAGCGTTGATCCGCCACAGCAACACAACGTGGATCAAGACCGTCAGGACCGCCAACTAGCAGCGTGAGATTGTGGCCATCCATACGCCACTCTTCCGCCTGCTGCGCCAGCTTCTCGGTTGACCAGTTTTTGCCGTCGACACAGAGCGCGATCACTTTGTCTCCCTTAGGGATCGCTGCCAACATCGCATCACCCTCAGAGCGAATTGCGCGCGCCATATCAGCACCCTTCCCGCGGTGACCAACCGCAAGCTCAACCAGTTCGAGCTGGAAGTCTTGCGGTAGGCGTTTGGCATACTCCTGATAGCCGCTGGTTACCCAAGCGGGCATCTTAGTGCCGACGGCGAGAAGACGAATACGCATTAGTCGTTGCGGTTCTCACTAGCAACCGACCAGAGACGTTCGATATCGTAGAAGTCTCGCGCATCCGGCATCATCACGTGGACGATAACCGAACCCACATCCACGAGTACCCATTCACCCACATCCTGCCCTTCGACCCCGATGGGCAGAATGCCCTGGGCTTTGAGTTTATCCAGAACCTCCTGAGCAACAGAAGCGACGTGGCGCTTTGATGTACCGCTCGCAACCATCATGTAGTCGGTTACCGTCGAACGGCCACGCACATCAATAGTGACCATATCTTTTGCTTTCATATCCTCCAGCGCACCCTCAATTAGGGCGATCAACTGCTGGTCTTGCTGTTCAGTCTGTTTCTGTTCTTTGGAATCCATAAAGCTCTTTTTCCTGAATGTAATCCCAGACTGAGTCTGGAATCAGATAGCGGGGGCTCGCCCCCGCCGCAATTAGTTTACGCACCTGCGTTGCCGAGACCTCGACAGGCGTCTGCTCAAATAGGCAAATTTTTCCGGCAGGACTCTGACGTAACTCCTCAAGCAGAGGTACTGAGTGCTGCTGATAGAGGCCGTGAAGTCGGTCGCTAAAATGGGGCTGATAACCGGGCCGTTTGAGCACCAGTAGATGGGCATAATCAAGTAGCGACTGCCAGCCTTTCCAGCTCTCGAGGCTCTGAAAAGCATCCATACCGACCACCAGAATCAATGCAGTGTCAGCTCCGATCTGAGCGCGCAGCTCCTGCAACGTAAAGAGGGTGTAACTCTCACGCTCCGCGTCCAATTCGATCCGGTTAATCACTAAGCGCGGCTCAGAAGCCGTCGCCCGCTCAAGCATCTGCAAGCGATCAAATGCCGGAGCATCAGTACCAGATCGATGCACAGGATCTCGCGACGGAATTAGGTCAACCTGATTGACCTCAAGCGCCTCGGTAAGCTCCAGCGCGGAGCGCAGGTGACCGTGATGCACCGGATCAAAGGTACCACCGAAGATCACCCGCGCCGGTAACTGCTCAATCAACGACGAACCTGCCCCTCACCGAAGACGATGTATTTCTGTGATGTCAGCCCCTCAAGACCAACAGGACCGCGCGCGTGAATCTTGTCGGTGGAGATACCAATCTCTGCACCCAAGCCATATTCGAACCCATCAGCGAATCGAGTCGACGCGTTCACCATCACCGAGCTTGAATCAACCTCACGCAAGAACTTGCGCGACAAGGTGTAATTTTCGGTAATGATTGCATCGGTGTGGTGGGAGCCATAGGTGTTGATATGGCTAATCGCCTCATCGATTCCGCTGACCACTTTGATCGACAGGATCGGCGCCAGGTATTCAGTCGCCCAATCTTCCTCAGTCGCCGCTTTCACACCGCCAAGAATCGCCTGAGTCTTATCACAGCCGCGCAGCTCGACACCGGCGCTATTGTAGGCCGTCGAGAGCTCTGACAGCGCCTCTTGCGCTACGGCTTCATGTACCAACAGAGTCTCCATGGTGTTACAGGTGCCGTAACGATGAGTCTTAGCGTTAATAGCGATATTTACCGCTTTAGCCATATCAGCCTCAGCATCGATGTAAACATGACAGATACCATCGAGGTGCTTGATAACCGGCACGCGTGCCTCATTGCTGATGCGCTCGATCAACCCCTTGCCACCACGCGGAACAATTACGTCTACGTACTCAGGCATCGTAATCAGCGAGCCCACAGCGGCACGATCGGTAGTCTCAACAACCTGTACGCCTGCTTCCGGCAGACCTGCAGCTTTGAGCCCTGCAGTGACACAGGCTGCAATCGCCTGGTTTGACTCAATCGCTTCCGAGCCACCACGAAGAATCGTCGCGTTACCGGACTTCAGACAGAGGCTTGCCGCCTCGACCGTCACATTTGGACGCGACTCGTAAATGATGCCAATGACACCCAGAGGCACGCGCATTTTGCCGAGTTGAATACCGGACGGCATGTATCGCATATCACTGACGTCGCCGACCGGATCCGGCAGTGCCGCGACCTGACGCAGCCCTTCGATCATGCCGTCGATACGCGCAGGGGTCAGCTCCAAACGATCTAGCATTGCAGCATCTAGCCCGTTGGCTGCGCCCTTCTCTAAATCAACTGCATTGGCTTTTGCTAGCGCATCACGGCTAGTATCTATGGCCTCTGCCATAGCCAGCAGAGCGCGGTTTTTTTTCTCAGTGCTCGCTGCCGCCATAACGCGTGACGCCTGGCGTGCTTTGGCACCTAAATCCTGCATGTATTCAGCGATATTCATCCGTTCTTCACCAAGGTGGAGTTAATCGCGCCATTATAGCCTGAGCGCGCACGATAACCCACCGCCAACCCACTGAGAATGCGAATTTAGCTAAATCTAATTTCATCGAAATCATCGTAGATGATGCGCTAGGAAATTTTCTGAAAGCGTGAAATAGTTCGCGTTACTAACACTCCTAGATGGTGCTGTAACAATATGCGCTCGCCCAACCTGATTACCGCTCTAATTTTGGCCTCTCAGCTCACCCCAACGCTAGCTGCTGAGCGCCCCAAACGACCACCGCCAGCCGTGACTGCATATGAGGTCAAACAGGCAGAAATGCCACAAACCTATATCAGCACCGGAACCCTAGTTGCTAACCAGCAGGCAGAGCTTCGAACTGAGGTGAGCGGTAGAGTTTCGAAGCTACACGTAAGCGCAGGGGAGCGTCTGGTGGCAGGAACACCACTGCTGAGTATTGATTCGCGCTCAGCCCAAGCCGAAATCCAGCGCTTAGAGAGCCAACTGAGTTTGGCGCGCCAGCAACTGGAACGGCAACGCTCGCTCATGAAAAAGGCCGCTGGAGCGGCTGAGAAGGTCGATATACAGTCTGCCGAGGTTAGCGGACTAGAGGCCAACCTGCGTATCGCCCGCTTGGCGCTGGAACGCTATGAGCTGTTGGCGCCCTTTTCAGGCGTGCTGGGCAATTTCGATTGGGTAGAGGGTGGCTGGATTACCACCAACGAACCGTTCACAACCCTAGACGACACGTCAAAGTTAAAAGTGAATTTTGATATACCGGAGCGTTTCCTGCGTTTTATTGAACTCGGCAGAGAGGTGGAGCTAGAGAGCGCAGCTTGGTCTGAGCAACGTTTCATCGGGCAAATCTCATTAATCGAGGCCCGCATGAACGCACAGCGCGCAACCCTCGGCGTGCAGGCGTTAGTAGATAACAGCGATGGCCTACTCCTACCTGGGATGCGTGTGAGCGTCAGCCTGCGAGTCGATGATGGCTCGGAGAAATTGGTGGTACCGGCGCGTACACTAATCCACGAGGGAGATCGAACAACCGTTTTGCGGCTCGACTCAGAGTCCAAAGCCAAGCCAACTGTGGTCCAACTAGGCCAAGAGACCAGTGAATGGGTCGAGGTCGTAGACGGGCTCACTATTGGCGACCGTATCGTTGATCGCGGTCTAGTTAAAGCGAAGCCCAATCGCCCTGTGAAAGTCTTGGGCGATGAGCCAGCAGAGAACGCACGTGGTGGCGAAAAAGCCAAGGGGCAAGGCGGTGAGTACCAAGGTGGCCAACGCCAGAGACCAGAGTCATGATTCTCAGTGAACTTTCGGTCCGCCGCCCGGTCTTTGCGGTGGTAATCAGTCTACTATTAGTTGTTTTCGGCCTGCTCGCTTGGATGAACTTGCCACTACGCGAGTATCCTGACGTATCACGCCCACAGGTAAACATATCAACGAGCTATATCGGCGCATCACCCGAGGTGGTGGAGTTACGGGTAACCACACCGATCGAAGAGCGACTCTCGGGTATCCAAGGCGTTCGCTTTATCGAATCCACTAGCGCACGCAACACCTCGCGTATCTCTATCACCTTTGAAACAACACGCAGCATCGATGATGCGGCTAACGATGTCCGTGAAGCCGTGGCTCGTGCTGCTCGCGCACTGCCCGATGAGGTATCAGCACCCACAGTATCCAAGAGCGGTGCCAGGGGGGACCTGATCCTCTATATCATCGCAAGTTCAGATCGCCTGGATGGTGTGCAGCTGACCGACTATGCGCAACGCACGCTCAAAGAGCGTCTTGAGCGCGTTGATGGTGTCAGCGCCGTGCAGATTTTGGGCGCGCGGGACTACGTGCTGCGCATCGAGCTAAACATTGACCGCCTCAATGCGCTTGGCATCACGCCTCAAGAGGTCGCTAGTGCGATCAAGCGCGAAAACCTTGAGTTGCGCGGTGGCGAACTCACTGGCCCGCAGCGTACTTTGCAAATTCAGATACCACGCGGCTACAACAGCGTCGCCGAATTCCGCTCACTGGTTATCCGTCAGGCTCCAGGCCCACTGGTGCGCCTGGGTGATATCGCTGAGATCAGTACCGGTGCGCTGGACACTGACGAAATGTTCCGGGCGGACGGTGAGGAGGTCATCGCTTTAGGCATTGAGCCGATCTCGAACGCTAATCCACTTACCGTTATTGACGGCGTTAAAGTGGAAATTGAGGCGTTGCGACCCTTCCTGCCGGAAGGCACTGAGCTTCGTACTTCCTATGATGTATCCACCTTCATAAAGAGCGCTATTTCAGAGGTCTACACCACACTCGCGATTGCTGCTGGCTTGGTCATCCTGGTCATACTGATATTTCTCGGTGATATCCGGGCCACATTGATTCCAGCGGTGACTGTTCCTATATCCCTTATCGCTGCGTGTCTGGCGATTCTTGGTTTCGACTTCTCTATCAATCTGCTCACGCTGTTGGCGATGGTTTTGGCGATAGGCTTGGTTGTAGATGACACCATCGTCGTCGTCGAAAATATTCACCACCATCTAGACCAAGGCAAACCGCCCCTTCTGGCGGCCTGGGATGGAATCCGGGAGGTCGGCTTCGCGGTCGTTGCGACTACCTTAGTGCTCGTCGCCACCTTTGTTCCCATCGTTTTTCTGCCGGGCACCGTCGGGCAGTTCTTCCGCGAGTACGCAATCACTCTGACTGCAGCAGTGATCTTCTCCAGCGTCGTGGCGCTAACACTCGCACCTGCACTCTGTTCTAAGCTCCTTAAACAGCACAACTCAGCGAACCCCGAGGGCGGTGTCTCACGCCTACTTCATCCCGTAGAACGCGGTTATGGTTGGCTGCTGGGACATGCGCTACATCACCGTTGGCTGGCAATACTACTGATCGGCGCCTGTTTCTGGGGTATTTGGCAAGCATGGCAGCAGATACCGAAGACCCTTATGCCGACAGAAGACCGCGGTTCAATCTTCGTACTGGTGCGCGGCCAAGAGGGTGCAAGCGCTCAAGCGATGCAGAATTCGATGCTAGAGGTCGAGCGTAAGTTAGCGCCCTGGCTCGAGAAAAATGGTGTTGAAAGCACTCTACTTCGCTCACCGGGCTGGGGGACGCAAGGGGATAACTCAGGATTTATGATTCTTGGACTCAAGCCCTGGGATCAGCGCGACGCTCATGCAAGTGAGCTTGTGGGCGGGATGCGTCGGCTTTTCACCAACATACCTGACGTAAACGTTATCCCTATCCTGCGCTCAGCAATACGTGCTGGTTCGCGCACACCGGTTGAATTTGTCATTGGCGGTGCCGACTACGCTCAGCTGGAGGAGTGGGCTGCGCTCATCATGGATCGGGCCGAGGAGAATGAGGGGTTGCGTGACTTGGAGATCGACTTCGAACGCAATCAGCCGCAGATAAGAGCGGACTTCGATCGGGAGAAAGCCGCGGCGCTGGGTGTTTCAGCGCAAACACTCGGCGATACGTTGGAGTTGATGCTAGCGGGACAAGCCGTGAGCCAGTTTATGGAGCGCGGACGCCAGTATGATGTCTGGATAAAAGGGCTTGAGGAGCAACTTACCAATCCTGACGATCTCTCTCGTTTACTGATTCGATCATCTACAACCGGGGAGCTAGTTCCGCTGGCGAACCTGGTGAGCTTTCGCACCGTCGGTGAAGCCGCGCGCCTACCGCACTATAACCGCACACGCACAATTACCATCAGCGGTGGATTGGCTGAAGGTTATACACTGGGTGAGGCGATAGACTATCTCGAGTCACTCGCAGCTCAACTTCTGCCGGCCGAAGCGGTGATCGACTATCAGGGGGAATCGCTCGACTACAAACGTGACAGTGCATCAATTGAACTCGTGTTTATATTTGCCTTGGTTGTGGTGTACCTCGTTTTGGCGGCGCAGTTTGAGAGTTTTATTAACCCATTGATCGTCATGCTGACCGTACCTCTGGGACTGGCTGGGGGACTCTTGGGGATCCTCAACACCGGCGACAGTTTGAACATCTACAGCCAGCTAGCCCTGATTATGCTGATTGGGTTGGTCTCCAAGAATGGCATACTGATTGTCGAATTCGCTAATCAGCTGCGTGACCGGGGCCTGGAGTTCGAACAGGCCATTATTCAGGCTTCCGAGCGTCGTCTGCGACCAATCTTAATGACAGCACTGACAACGATTCTCGGCGCTCTACCACTGATACTGGCCAGTGGTGCTGGTGCAGAGAGCCGTCAGTCAATCGGTATCGTGGTCTTTTCAGGAATCGCTGTCGCAACGTTTCTGACGCTGATTGTAACCCCGCTGACTTATAATCTGATGGCACGCCACACCCGTTCACCGCAGCAAATAAGCCGGCAACTGGATGAGCAACAGTCAGGGTTCAACGTATCGGATAAACCGTGAGTTACTAACGGGCAAAGGGTTCGCCTGTAGCGCACGGCGCTGGTATCATGGCGTCTACTTTATTGCTGTGCAGAGCTAGACCGACAGGATGTTTTCCCCACAGGCCATAAACGATCATCTGAGTGCGGGATCACGCACCCGCCCCGTTATCGCTGCAGCTGTCTCACTCTGCCTGCTAATGGCTGCTGCCCTCGGCGTACTGCTGTTTCTGGCGAAGTCTCAAGCGACAGAGCAGGTTGAAGTTCAGGCGCTGCGTTTGGCCAACTCGGTTGAGACGCTTGTCACACCCCTAATGATCTCTGACGACCGCGTCAGTCTTAACTTTATAGTTAACCAGCTAGTCGAGGACCCCACACTGCGCGGCATTCGTTTAACGGATCCTCAGAATCTAGCACTGGCTGTTGCTGGCGAGCCTGCCGAATTGAAACTCATACGCGAGATACGCCCAAATGATGAGTTTCTCGGCGAGCTAACACTCTGGATCGATCCACTACCGGCTATTAGCCTACTCAAGACCCAACTGCTCTATGTCGGAATCGCGCTACTGTTTGCTCTCGTCGTTGCTGGGCTGGTCTACCGCTACACGCCTGCAACCCCTGGTTTTGACGAGGACGAAGATGAGGCGAGCTTCGAAGAGGAGCTGGCTCAAATTTATGATAGCGAAGCTGAGGAGCAGGAGACCGACAGCGACGACTATGCATCGCAGAGTGAGGCGTCGGGGGCTGGCTTAAGCTCAGGTGACACAACAGAATCGGAAACTGACGAACACACCTATCAGACGCAACAGGCTGAGCTCAGTAGCCCTGAATCAGATGAGGAGCCTGATGCACCTGTCTCTTTTGAAGATCTAGTTTCGGAGCAAGATAAGATCGAGCCGAGTTTTAATTTGCTCGATATGAGTGACGGTATCGATGAGGGTGACGAGCCACTAGATGTCTCTGCAACACTTAAAGCACCCGAGCCGGCGAGCGTTCCCGTTGTCAAATCACAGCTACCGCAGAGTCAAGATGATGACCAGGTTGATCTAGTTGGGCTGCTAAAACCGGAACATAACGCTGAGTCCATGCCAAAATTCAAACCCTCACAAATGCAGCCGCTTAATGAGGGCGATTCTGAGGAGCCTGAGTCCGAGGAGCTGGAGATCTCAATCCCCGTACCAATGAATACGCCGCCTCGCTCGAAGAGGTTGCCGATCATCAACGAAGAGCAACTCGACCTGTACAGCCTCGAGCAGGAGCTGGACCTCATACTCTCTCCAGACAATGCGGGCTACCTCATCCTGATCGATACCACCAGCGCACACTCACCTAATCTGGACAGCGAAGAGCTCAGTCAGATCCGCCGTACCTACCGTACGTTGGCAAACTCGGTTGCACGCATCTACTACGGCAAAGTGGAGGCACTCGGTGATGACCTGCTAATCCGGTTTGAGATTCCTAAGAGCGATGACTCACACGGGGTGAACGCACTCTGTTCGGCGCTGCTGTTTAACCTGCTCTACCGCTCATACAATCAGAGCCGCTCGAAGCAGAACCTCCCATTACTGAATGTGCATATCGCTGTGGTGCGCGGTCAGCTCGATCGCTTCGGCCATATGCTTGATGAAGCGCGTTTCCTGACACGCTCAACCAAAAGCGGTGCCGTGATTAGCCATACTGCACTGAGTGAAGCGCCGGAGCTGAAATCCACTCTGCTGACACAGGCGGATGTGCGCCGTGAGGACGAGGACAAGGTCCTCATCAACAGCGTCGAACGGCGACATCAAGCACTGCTCGAGAAGCAAGCACGCTACCTGCTGGCCAAGCTAGCCGACCGCGCTAACCAGCGTAAACAAGCTGGCTCGAGTGAACAGCCCGGGCAGTAGCATGTATCACTGGTATCTGATCCAAGCCAAACCTGGGCAGGCGAAAAAGGCCCAGCAAGAGCTCGAAAACCAGGAGTTCGACACCTATCTACCCGAAATCAGTGTCGAAAAGATCGTCCGTGGTAAACGCACTGAGAAACTAGAGCCGCTCTTCCCCGGCTACCTATTTATCTATCTATCGACAGAAGAGAGCAACTGGCGCCCTATCCGCTCAACCCGCGGTGTCGCCAAAGTCGTCCGCTTCGGCGATACCCCAGCAATTGTCCCCGCTGACGCCATCGCCAACATCCGCGCCCAGCTCAAAGGGCAGAGCGCCGAGTCCGAATTCACTGCGGACACCCCTGTCAGCATAACTGACGGCCCCTTCAAAGGCCTCCAAGCAATATTCCAAGGCTACGACGGCGAACAACGCGCCTTCCTCCTCCTAGAACTCCTAGGCAAATGGCAACGCCTCTCCATCGACCTCGACAAACTCGAAGCCAAACCCTCCTAAACCTGTAGTCAGCTATGAACGATCTCCTGTGACTGAAGCTTGTTCCAGGAGTGGAAAGACCGATGTCGTATTTTCGCTGTAAAGGACAGTCTGCGAAACCACCCCGCGGGCGGGGACGCTATCAAAGGTGTCTAAACCAAAAGACCCCAATAACTAAAAGCTATCAGGGCCTTATCTAAAACTAGCTAGTCCTATTCAACGGAAAGATGACTAACCCGCTGATAACCTCTGGGCAACTTATTACCCCGTCGCCCACGCTCACCACGATAGTGCTCTAGATCCGCAGCAGACATCTTCAGATACTGCTTACCGGAGTGCACCAGCAACGTCTGCCCCTCTTCGATAACAATCAAGGCGACCATCAACTCCTCTCGTGTCGCCGCACGCGCAGATGGAATATTGATGATCTTATTGCCCTTACCGCGAGCGAGCACAGGCAGTTCGCTGACGGGGAACACCAGCATACGCCCTTCAGTCGTCACAGCGGCAATTAAACCCGTCTCAGCACTTTCGATACGGGCCGGCGTCACAACATTGGATCCCTTCGGCAGGGTCAGAACAGCTTTACCGTTCTTCGTCTTACTGGTCAGATCCGCAATCTTGGTTACAAAACCATAACCTGCATCCGAGGCTAGCAGCACTTGGTCGGAGTCCTTACCGGCTACCATCGCCTCAAGGCTCGTACCTTTCTGCAAACTGATGCTACCGGTGACCGGTTCGCCCTGACCACGTGCAGATGGGAGGGTGTGTGTTTCAAGCGTATAGCTGCGTCCGGTGCTATCAAACAGCAGAGTCGGCTGATTCATGCGTCCAGCATGTGAGATGTGATAACCATCCCCCGCCTTATAGTTCAGGGCCGTTGGATCGATATCGTGACCTTTAGCGGCACGAATCCAACCCTGCTTGGACAGAACAACAGTAACGGGATCCGATGTAAGAAGATCTTTCTCACTGAAGGCCTGAGACTCCCCGCGCTCTACCAGTGGAGAGCGACGCTCATCACCAAACTCCTCAGCGGTCTCTTCAATCTCTTGCTTGATCAGCTTACGCATCAGGCGATCAGAGCCCAGTGTCGCTTCTAGCTTTTTGCGCTCCTCGTCGAGTTCAGACTGCTCAGAGCGGATCTGGAACTCTTCAAGCTTCGCCAGGTGGCGCAGTTTAAGGTCGAGAATAGCGTCAGCCTGCACCGGTGTGAGGCCGAACCGCTCCATCATGACCGCTTTAGGCTCATCCTCGTTTCGAATAATCGCAATCACCTCATCAATATTGAGGTAGGCGATAATCAAACCATCAAGAATATGCAGGCGATCAATAACCTTCTGCAGACGATGTTCAAGGCGACGGCGAACGACTTGCGTACGCCAAGTGAGCCACTCAGTCAGAATCTGACGCAGGTCTTTGACCTGAGGACGACCATCAATACCGATCATATTGAGGTTGACGCGGTAGCTACGCTCAAGATCAGTGGTGGCAAACAGATGGGCCATCAATTGCTCAACATCGATACGGTTCGAGCGGGGCACGATGACGAGGCGAGTTGGATTTTCGTGATCCGACTCATCGCGTAGGTCGCTCACCATCGGCAGCTTCTTCTGCTGCATCTGGGCAGCGATCTGCTCCAAAACCTTGGCGCCCGACACCTGATATGGAAGAGCAGTGATTATCACCTCGCCATCTTCCTTAGTGTAGATAGCACGCGCTTTGACTGAACCGCGACCGGTCTCATAGATTTTGTGCAGGTCTGTAGCCGGTGTGATGATCTCCGCTTCAGTCGGAAAATCTGGTCCAGCTACGAACTGATATAGATCATTAAGCTCTGCTTTGGGGTTATCCAGCAGATGTACACAAGCACTGGCGACTTCACGCAAGTTGTGCGGCAGGATATCGGTTGCCATGCCCACAGCAATACCGGTAGAGCCGTTGAGCAGAACGTTCGGCAGACGTGCCGGCAGGACTTCAGGCTCATCTAGCGTGCCATCAAAGTTAGGAGTCCAGTTAACGGTACCCTGTCCAACCTCTTTAAGTAGCACCTCAGCATACTTCGACAAGCGTGACTCGGTATAACGCATCGCCGCGAACGATTTAGGATCATCCGGCGAGCCCCAGTTACCCTGACCATCAATCAACGGGTAGCGGTAGCTGAACGACTGCGCCATAAGCACCATCGCTTCGTAACAGGCGGAGTCACCATGCGGGTGAAACTTACCCAGCACGTCACCAACGGTACGAGCCGACTTCTTGTATTTCGCCGACGCCTTAAGTCCAAGCTCAGACATAGCGTAGACAATACGACGCTGGACTGGCTTCATGCCGTCACCAATGTGAGGCAGCGCTCGGTCCAGTATTACGTACATTGAGTAGTCGAGGTACGCCTTCTCGGTAAAGTCCCTGAGAGGGAGCTTTTCGGTACCTTCGTCGATCAAAGTCTCCACAGAGTCACATCCTTATACGGGTATTCATGGATCAATTTATAGCTGAAGTATGCCAGCTTGGGGCGCCCGATGCACCGCCATATCAGGGTTAAATTACGGGGATGGACTATAGTGTTAAAAGAGATCCAAGCACTGGAGGTGACTTATGATGAAAGCACCGCAAAACCGCTTTTTGCTCGAACTGGATAAATTACGCCGCGATGTAAACCGCGAGATCCTACAACCGCGTATCGATACCATGACTATCGAGCGCTTTCGGCCGATCATTACTGCCGTAGCTCATGCACGTGCCGACTATGTTGAAGCCCTGATAGCCTTCGGTGACGAGGCTAGCAACGAAGCCCCCAAACCTGAACGAATAGCGGAGTTAAAACAGAAACGTGAAGCTTTTGAGGAACTGGTTGCAGCGGCAAACGCACTGGAGACTGTCATCCAACGCGACTATATCGATTCGATCAGCATCAAAGGTAATTAGCCTCTGCGGGCTTCTGTTATCCGGAGGTGTCCGCGCAGATCTGTTGTCAGAGTATCAGCTCTCAGAGGCTCCGCTCTCGGGCCGAATATGGGACCTAAACACCGAAGCCTTCATAGTCCCAACTGCTCTCTTCGAACAACTCGAACCCGCAAGCTGGCTTTTTCTCGGGGAAACCCACGAAAACGTCGATCACCATAGCATTCAAACCCTTTTCATCGAACAGCTCGCTGATCGTGGTCAAATGGGTACGCTAGCACTGGAGATGGCAAACGTCGAACAACAACCACTACTGGATGGCGCCCAGAACGATCCCGCAGAGGTTACGCCAGAGAAACTCGAATGGCACAGGGGCTGGCCCTGGGAGTGGTATGAGGGCCCCGTAACAGCCGGTCTTACACACGCAAAACGGGTTGTCGCAACAGACTTAACACGTTCATCGAAGATGGCTGCTTATGCTGATGAAGGTCTAGAAGTACCGGCTGACTCAGCCTACACGGATTTCATGCTTGAGCTTCTGTACGAGGGACACTGTGGTCAGATGCCTAAGTCACAGTTAACTAACATGCTCAGAGTGCAATATGCGCGCGATATCAGTATGCGCGAGGCAATGATCGCCAATACCGACGAGAGTGGCGTAAACATCCTTTTGGCAGGCACAGTTCATACCCGCTATGACATCGGTATTCCCTACTGGACCGAAGAGCTCAATATACGAACCCTTTTAATGGTAGCCGTAAACGGCAACCCTGATCCAAAAACCTATTACCCGGATAGTTACGCCGATACACCGGTAGCCGACTTCATACTATTTACGCCGCCTACAGAGTATGAGAGTGGTTGTAACTAACGGACCCAGC
>JAYQBD010000010.1:0-4978 GCA_038137135.1 Oceanospirillaceae bacterium
CATAGCATTGGCCTACTCTTTCCTGACAGTTTTGATCACAACTATCTGCGCAATATCAGCGCCTACTTCTCCATCTCTAGCTCCGAAGATCTTGCTTTCAATGAGCGTGTAATGTTGCGCTCCAAGAGCGCTAAAAAGGTTTACGTGAGCGCAGACCTAGTCCCGTTATTTTCTGAGAACGGTGACCTGACGGGTTACCAAGTGTCGCTCGAGCGTCTAAGCGACACTCCGCTCTTTGACTCAGTTCAGGCCATTGCACTCAACACCAATAATGCGTCTGGGATTACGGAACGCCTTAAAAAGGCGCTTCAATTTGCAGGCATCAACCTGTTCAAAATTGACGCCCAGACTGGAGAAGGTAGTTTTATTTACAGCGCCACTGGGCAGAGCACATTTCTTAAGCCTGATCTATGGCTGCAGTTAGTTGAACCGGAGTACCGAGAACTCGTGGCCAAATCCCACGAGCAACCGGGGCCTGCAATTGAATATGCCTACAGACCCAATGGCCCGGATATGCCAGCACGCTGGTTGAGTCAGGCGATCATAGATCAGTACCGTTTGCCCGATGGACGGCTCGAAAAACTGGGTTTTTCTCGCGATATCACGAAAGAGAAGCGCTACGCTGAACAATTACAATCGTTGGATAAACGTACCGGTGGCATTACTTCCGAGGCACTGCAGTCCGTATTTTCTGATCTAGTGGCGGCAGACTCAGAGCAGCGTTTTAGCTTCTATGCCGTTGAATTAATCGCCTATGACACAACTCGGTGCGAGCGTCATGGAATCTCAGATTCTGAGATTCTCAAGGCGATCTATCGCAAGCTTTTCGATTTTCTTCAAACAGAAGGATCCATTGCCGGCTCTAGCCTGTCGCGCGCCGGCTTTTTAGTGCTAGTTCACGAAAAGATGAGCGAGCCCTTAAGAGAGTATCTAGCAACTCTTTGCGATGTTCCGCTGTATATCAATGACACAGCGCTCAGTTATTCAATTCGATATGTACGCACGGACTACCCTACAGACGCGGCCAGTTTTGACTCAATTTTGGTCAATCTTCGATATACGCTCGCACGCTCCGCCCGAGAGAATAAATCGTTTCGGCGCTTTCTTCACACAGATACTGATGGCGAAAACCTAA
Source organism: Oceanospirillaceae bacterium (assembly GCA_038137135.1). Taxonomy (GTDB): domain Bacteria; phylum Pseudomonadota; class Gammaproteobacteria; order Pseudomonadales; family Balneatricaceae; genus Marinobacterium_E. Next base: position 1,136 of record JAYQBD010000010.1, read on the forward strand.
ACGGTGTCGAATATATAGGAGATATTGAGTCCGCCTTCGAAGAGAATCAGTTTAAACTGCTATTGCAGCCAAAAGTTGAGTCTCAATCGCCGCATCGCATCGTCGGTGCTGAGGCATTATTGCGCTGGGAACACCCGCGAGAGGGCCTACTCTCACCTGATAAATTTTTGGATATTCTGGTCAATACGCATTGGCGCAAACGCACAGCCGTATGGGTCCTGCAACATGCAGCAGAACTTCTTTGCCAAATACAGGAGATTGATCAGCAGCAGAGTCTGGCAGTCAACCTAACGGCTTACGATTTGTGTGATCTCGATGTCTTAAGCGAGTTATGCCGTCTGGTGAATCAGGCAAAGTTCGCTCCCGAGACGATGATTATTGAACTAAGTGAATCGCAGACCCATCTGATGCCTGAGGTCCTCATTCGCTCGATTCAAGCCGTCAACGAGCTCGGTCTCACTCTCGCGTTGGATGACTTTGGACAGGAGATGAGCTCGTTAGGCTATCTGGTGAACCTGCCGTTGAACCAGATCAAGATCGACAAGGTGTTTTTGGATGAGGCGATGGATGTTGAAGCCTCAAATTTAGTGATCTCTTTTGCGACCGATTTTGCCGCCCTGAAAGGCTGGTCGACTGTGGTCGAAGGTGTCGAAAGTGCCGATCAGGCAGCCCGAGTACTATCCTTAGGCGTTGATGAGCTTCAAGGCTTCTATTTTGGTGCACCGCTGGAACCCGAGAACTTTGTTGCGCGACTCAAACAGCAGACCAAGATTCTCGAACGATAGCCCAAACCCCGAGCTCACTAGGACAGCTCTGGTCACGTGTAAAGTCTGCCAATGATGTCGATATTTTTTGGCACGGCTCATGCAGAGTCAAAAGCAAAGCTGAGATTCAAAACCGATTCGTTGGTGCGTTTTTTGTTATCAGTTGATGGCAGAAAACTCATATCACAACTAATCTACATCTGACTAAGCACAAACAGATAATCAAGAAAGGACTCGCAGGATCGATGAAGGCCCTGATAGCAGACGATGACCTAGCCCTTCGCTTCATTATGCAGAAGATGTTAGAGGGCTGGGGGTTCGAACCCGTGATTGCATCTGACGGTGAGCAGGCTCTGAAGATCATGCAGGAGTCTGAAGAACCGCCGCGCCTGTTGCTGCTTGATTGGGAGATGCCAAAGATTAACGGTCTCGATCTCTGTAAGACGCTGCGCGAGAGCGATACTAGCGATCCGCCGTACATTATCCTTGTCACCGGTCATGCTGAAGCCGAATATATCCAAACCGCACTGGATGCGGGCGCTAACGACTTTATCAGCAAACCAACCAACTCAGGGGTGCTTCGCGCACGGATAGGCGTCGGTCTTCGCACCTTAGAGCTTCAACGTCGGCTGAATATTGCCAATCATATGCTCGCCTACAGGGCGGATCATGACGACCTAACAGGGCTGCGCAATCGTGGCGCTGTCATTGAACAGCTCGAATCAGAGTTGGCCCGAGCTCAGCGAAACCAAACTGAGCTGTCGATAGCCATCCTAGATATCGACTTCTTTAAAGTGGTCAATGACACCCATGGCCACCAGGTGGGTGATCGAGTGTTACGCGAGTTCGCCGACCGCTTACGAGATACATTTCGGCCCTATGACACCGTGGGACGCTATGGCGGAGAAGAGTTTATCGTTGTCTGCCCGATTGAGGCTGAGAAGAGTTTTGAGCTGTTCGAGCGTTTTCGAAAAACCGTCGAGGAGACTCCGTTCCTCGCCACCGACCTAGCCATAGAGCTTAGCGTCAGTGCTGGAGTTAGAACATTCTCCGGAGAGCAGATCGAGGATGCAAAAGGTATTCTCTCACTGTTGGCCGACGCCGACGCGGCACTCTACCGGGCGAAACACTCAGGCCGGAACAATGTCTGTATGGTGAACCACAGCTCAACCCCCTTTCCTGAGCATGAACATCTCTCTGGCGGACAGCAACCAGGTTAAGGTCGCTCCCTGATTTGCCAACATTAGCTGGAGAACAGGCGATCACCCAACTGATCGATGGTCATTTTCGCCTTATTGAGGGTCACTTCCGTGCAGGACTCTCGTGATGGCAGCATGTCTGCACGAATGAAGCGATGTTCTTTTAGCTCCCCATCAACCGTTTTGAGAATCCGTGCACCCACGCCAAACTGGCCACCGGTATTGCGCGGTTCCACGATAATCTGAAAACCCTTGTACTCTAAAGGCTCTGCAACAGGTGCCTCCTCCTTAGCGCTAAAAAGCCCCATCAAGCTAGATATAAATCCCATTTAGCTACTCCTTAATCTGTTCAATCTGGATAGTCTCACCTATCAGCGACTGCATAACGGCGCGAATGGCCGGTATATCAATTCCGGTAGTTAGATAGCGATGCGGGGGAGAAGTTTCACCCTGCACCGTTAAAAGAGTTCGCAATTCTAGCTGGCGCCGAACCTCTGAAGCCACAGCTTTCGGGGTGTCCATAATCTCAACCGACTCCCCCAGATAGTCTTGAATGGCCTGGCGCAAAAACGAGTAGTGTGTGCACCCAAGAACTAGGGTGTCGATTCCCTGCTCTCGCATCGGCTTCAGATAGCGGGTCAGCAGGCCATGAAGCCGCTCAGCATGCTCACCTGGCTGCTCTAGTATCTCAACCAATCCAGGACAGGCCTGAATCGAGAGCTGGACATCGGCGGCAAAGGTTTCAACGAGCCGGTTGAACTTATCAGATTGGACCGTATAACTCGTTGCAAGAACGCCCACACGGCCGGATTTGCTGCGCTGCACAGCCGGTTTTAGTCCTGGCTCAATGCCTATGATTGCTATATCGAAACGCTCTCTGAGTGTCTTGATTGCCGCAGCCGTTGCCGTGTTGCATGCCACCACAACCGCCTTGCACCCCTGCCGTACCAGCCAGGCCGTAACCCGGCAAGAGCGGTCAATAATCTCTCCATCAGAGCGATCCCCATAAGGGGCATAGGCTGTGTCGGCAAAATAGATTAATTGCTCGCTCGGTAGCTCCGTCGATATGGCTTGCAGTACCGACAACCCCCCCACGCCTGAGTCGAACACTCCTATCGGCGAACCTGCGGCGTTCTGACTATCGATTACCAACTCTGCTATTCCTCTACCCCGCTATGTCAGCGTCAGAGGATACAGTATTCCTGCTCAGCATTCCCGCTCATCAAACTCTTTTGTTGCAGTGCAGCAAAAAATGTTTGACACCGTTGGCGACCTGACCTAAATTGTACAAATATTGTGCAGCGCACAAAAATGATCTTAAAACTTACAAACTGAGGTTTGAACCATGTACGACACTATGATGAAAACTTTCGCTGACCAGATGGCTCCTTTCAACAAGGCTGCTGAGATCAACAAAAAGACTGCTGAAAAGCTGTTCGAACTTCAGTCTGCTTACATGACTGAGATGTTCAACGCTGGGATGTCACAGTTCAAAGCACTGACAGGTGCAACTGAGCCTAAGTCTGCTGTAGAGATGCAGATAGCATTCTACAAGGAGATGGAAGCGAAGCTGACTGCTGCTGCTGAACAGGAAGTTGCAGCGCTTACAACTGCGCGTGAGGAGCTAACTTCAGTATTTGAGGAATCTATGGTCAGCCTCGCAGAAGTTGACTACCTCAAGGAGATGGGTAACTTAGACTTTACAGCGATGATGCCTACTGCTGAGAAGAAGCCTCGCGCTACACGCAAAGCTGCTGCGCCCAAGGCGTAAGCCTCAATAAGGTAGCCCTGAGCCTAAACAACTAGCCGTTGTTTAAACGGGACGTAAAAAAGCCGCTCATTAGAGCGGCTTTTTTATGTCTGGTCCTTGTCTGACCGGG
>JAYQBD010000010.1:5078-37321 GCA_038137135.1 Oceanospirillaceae bacterium
TAAAAAAGCCGCTCATTAGAGCGGCTTTTTTATGTCTGGTCCTTGTCTGACCGGGTCTAGAGCTGAGCCAAACACCAATCGATAACCTGCTCTTCACCGCTATCAACAAGTGGGCGCAACTGCTGCAAAGACTCAACCAACGATGCACGCGTCGGGCGCACGATGTTTGCGTGTCCAACTTTACGCCCCGGACGGATCTCCTTGCCGTACCAGTGCACATGCAGACCGGCGACGTTCAGCCACTCTCGTTTCCAATCACGCCCCAGCAAATTGTACATCAGGGCCTCTCCACGAAGCTGTGGCTGAATCAGCGGGAGCCCTGCGAGTGCTCTCAAATGCAACTCAAACTGGCTAATAGTCGCGCCCTCTTGGCTCCAGTGTCCGGAGTTGTGTACACGCGGTGCCAGCTCATTAACCAACAGCTTCCCGTCGACTACAAAGCACTCCATCGCCATAACACCGACGTACTCCTGGTCGTCCATAATGCGACCAAGCCAGCTCTGTGCGTCCTGCTGCTGTGATTCATCTCTGTCTAGGTTAGTGATGCTAGCGCGCAGAATGCCATCCTGGTGCCAGTTGCGAGTGAGCGGATAGAACACCTTCTCCCCTTCGGCATTACGGGCACCCACCAGAGAGACCTCATGAGAGAAAGGTATCATCGCTTCAGCAATACAGATCCCGTCCCACTCAGGCAGGCAAGCGTCGCCCGCCTTCCAGCGCCACTGACCGCGGCCGTCGTAACCACCCATACGCGCCTTTACGACAGCGGCATCACCGAGTGAGGCGAGTGCAAGCGCAAGCTCTTCATTATTGGAGTCAAGATTCACCCAAGGCGCTGTCGGCACCTCTAAACGATCGAGCAAGCTCTTCTGACGCTGGCGGTCTATCACTGCATGCAGCGCACTGGCATTGCGGAAGTTGGGGTGGCTTTTGAGCTGATTACCCACGGGGTTATCGGGCCAGTGCTCTATCTCAACACTGATGACATCATCATCACGCAGTTCAACCAGTTTATCGCCAATCGGATGTATAGGTTGCACTTGCAACTGCATCGGTGCACCAGCCTGCTGTAGCATCTGACCGAGCTGGCCGTTACCAGCAACAACAATACGTGGCAGTTCCATTATTAACCTCGTGGATCTGGATTATCGAGAACAGCCTGAGACTGGGCTGCACGCCACTCGCCCAAGCGATGTGCAAGATCGCTATCTTCAGTTGCCAGCATCTGCGCGGCCAGCAGGCCAGCATTGAACGCTCCGGCACCGCCGATAGCTAAGGTACCGACCGGAATACCGCGTGGCATCTGCACGATAGAGAGCAGACTGTCCTGTCCGCTAAGCGCTTTGCTCTGTACTGGGACACCCAGCACGGGCACCAGCGTCTTGGCGGCAATCATGCCTGGCAGGTGAGCAGCGCCGCCCGCGCCGGCGATGATCACTTTTATACCCTGTGCGGCAGCGCCCTCGGCAAAGCGAAACATCTTGTCGGGAGTTCGGTGGGCTGAAACCACTTCAGCTGTATAGTTAACCCCAAGGGTATCCAAGATATCAGCCGCTTCCTGCATGGTGGGCCAATCGGATTTAGAACCCATTACAATCGCTACTTTAGCGCTCATTACTCTCTCCGTGGAGCTGCTCAAAAGAAAGCGCGCGATTATAACAGAGAATCGGTCAAGTATCTGCTATACAATGCAGGGTACTACAGCCTAGTCCAACAACGTCTGAAGAGCTTGAGATGCCGTCAAAAACTAGAGTCAAAAGCGCCCTTTTTTTAACCAGTTTTATCTTAGCCGGTTGCCAGGCGCTGCCCACGCCTCGTAGTGATTTACGCACAGAGACCAGTAGCGGTACCCCGCTTTCGGAGATCCTAGCTCGCGCTAACTCAACAGACGAATCAGCGGATCTGAGCAGCGAATCAGAGCCTGCAACGGACAAGGTCGCTATATCGAGTGAAAATTCGCCTCAAGCGGCGGCGTCAGAGACCGGCCGGCAGCTAAGTATTGCTTTGTCTCCCGTCCCTGAGTCTGAAGTTGAGGTGACTGAGCGCTCAACTGATCTGGCACCGACTCTGCTTGAGACGGATGACCAGTTACCGCCACTAGAAGCACCTTCTGAAGAGGCACAGCCGCTGCAAGTAGGCACGCCTGATTTTTGGCCGGAACAGCCGGTAGTCGAAACGGATCTGGAGCCTAGTGCAGAGCAAACAACAGAGAATCCGATGCCAGCTGAACCCTCTCGGTTGACGATTAGCCAACAACTGAATTGGTTACCTACGCTCGACGATACGCTTGCAGGTATGAATGCTCAATTTAGTGACAGCGCTACTCTAGATGAGAAGATCGACTCTCTAATGTCTCTAGCTTATGTTGTCGACGCTAAACTCTACATCAGCTTCCGCGAACTACTGGATCAACTCGATCCCCAGCAGGCACAGCGACTAATGGAGGAGCAGCAAGGCTGGTTGGACCAGCGCAAAGAGAACCTGACTCGCGCCTACCTGGAGTTCAAGGCGGATAAGGCTGGCCGCTATAATGCTGCACAGGCGTTTTTGCGTAATTCGCACGCGCGAATGCGCGAGATTGATGCCCGGCTTGCGGCGATGAACTGATTCAGTTCAAGCCGTTAACCAATATACACAGCCTCAGACGAGCGCGCTCTGATAAGCGTAGATCAGCGCTAGTACGATAAGTGAAGCTGGCAAGCTGGTAATCGTTAATGCCGCGATTCGATCTGATGGGCCGCCAAAACGCAGCGTGAGCAGATAACTCATCACCGCAACGGGCATAGACATTTGCAGCATCAGTGCTAGGCTGGTCAGCGGATCTAGCCCAGCATAACGCGTCACGACAAAAGCAATTAAGAAACCGCTCACAGGACGGTAGAGCGAAAGCGCGGCCACGGTTCCAAGCTCTCTGCGCCCCTTCAGATTCAGATTGGCCAGCGAACTACCTAAGAGTAGCAGCAGCAACGGCAGCGCAACTCCGCCTAGCATATCCAACAAACCCATGACAGGCGTGGGCAACTGAATCTCGAATCCGAGTAATAACGCCCCCGTTGCCAGTGCGATCAGGGGCGTATTCGAGAGGAGTTTGCGCCAAGCGAAACTACCGGACATCGCAGTGATCCCGAGAGTAAAGTGACTGAGAGTTATCGTGACTGAGATGATAAGAGCCGGAGCCAATGAGTCAGCTCCTAGCAGTGCGAATACAACCGGCGTTCCGAAATTACCGGTATTGGGATTGACCAAAGTGGTGAGGTAGAAGCGCGACGACTTTCCGAGTAATTTGCAACCTATCCAAACTACCGCCGCACCAATCGTCAAACAGACCCCGGTGACTAGCATCAAGCGCCCCATCTCGCCCAGCGGTAGCCCCTTGGTCAGCAACGAGTGTAACACCAGCGCTGGCAGTGCTACCTGACTGGTAAGGATGGGCATCCCCTCATGGCGCAGCAGATCAGTTTTACGAGTGATCAGGTAGCCTAGCGTCGCGATTGCAAACGTCGGAAAGATGGCGGCGAGAAATGCAGCGAGCACAGTGGTATCCAATAACAAAGAGAGCGAGATGATAGCATCTCACGCTCGCTACCCCTACTTCTCTCTGAGCGCTCGACGCAACACCTTACCGACAGGCGTCTTCGGTAGTTCATCGCGAAAACTCACTCGCTTAGGGCACTTGTAGGGCGCAAGATTCGCGCGGCAGTGCTCAATGAGCTCGCGCTCGGTTAGCTCTGGATTTGCACTGACAGCAAATAGATGGACCTGCTCTCCGCTCTCTTCATTAGCTTCCCCAATGACGGCACACTCCACCACGTCAGGGTGGGAGGCGACAACCTCTTCCACCTCATTGGGGTAGACGTTAAATCCAGAGACGATAATCAGGTCCTTAGCCCGGTCGACAATGTGAATCAAACCATCCTGATCAATAGTGGCAATATCGCCCGTGCGTAACCAGCCGTCCGCTGTAAAGGTTGCAGCCGTCTCCTCAGGGCGATTCCAGTAGCATCGCATGACCTGGGGCCCCCTTACACAGAGCTCGCCAGGTTCGTTAGGTCCAAGCGAGCGATACCCTTGCTCGCGGATATCAACCTCTGTGTTTGGCAGCGGTTTACCAATACTGCCTATTTGCGGATTGAGCGGATCGTTCGCGGTGACAGCCGGAGAAGCTTCGGTCAGGCCATAGGCTTCAATGATCTCTTGGCCAGTCGCTTTGCGCCACGCATCTGCAGCTGCCGACGTCAGCGCCATGCCTCCAGAAACTGTCGCTTTGAGGTTCGAGACATCCACTTTAGCGAACTGCGGATGTCGGCAAAGCGCAACGAAGAGCGTATTGAGCCCGATAAAGCAGCTCATACGCGTAGACTTCAGAGTCTTAACGAAACCATCCAAGTCACGCGGATTGGGGATCAACAGCGAGTGGCCACCCTCTGCAGCAATGATTTGCGACACGACAAAGGCATAAATATGGTAGAGCGGCAGCGGAGATATGACCTGCTCAACCCAACCTTTCGGCATGACACTCATCACCGCGCGACCCTGCAGAATATTTGCCAGCAGGTTCGCGTGGGTCAAAACCGCACCTTTAGCAATACCGGTGGTGCCGCCGGTATACTGCAGCACCGCCACATCCCCCAGGGTCAAATCGGGATAGCGAGCGTTGCGCCCCACCCATGCATCGAGTGTCGGTTTTAGCCAAGCGACCCTTGGAAGGTTAAATTTTGGCTCTGCCCGTTTGATCCAGCGCACGGCAAAATTCAGAAAGGCACCGCGCAATTTCGGTCCAAAGTCACCCACCTGCGTCACCAAAACTCGATCAATATCGGTTTGATCAAGGATCTGCTCCAGCTTGTGAGCCATGCCAGCGTAGATTACCAGTAGCTTCGCCCCACTATCTTTAAACTGCCGCGCCATCTCTTCTGGCGTGTAGAGCGGGTTGGTATTAACCAGAATAATGCCGGCTCTAAGTGCGCCAAAAACCAGTATCGGATACTGAATCAAGTTCGGTAACTGCAGTGCCACTCGATCGCCGGGCTGAAGTTTCGCCTCCTCCAGTAGGTAGGTCGCGAAGGCACGGCTGTACCGATCAAGATCTGCAAAACTGAGTGTACAGCCTAAGCTCGTGACCGCAGGACGACGACTATACTGCTCGACACCACGATCAAAGAGTTCAATAAGATTCTGATACCCCTCAGGGTTGAGGTCGGATGGGAGCGAAGCGCCCCGTTCAATTTGTTCTTTCGTCAAGATGCACCCTTGCATGTTCTGTCTCAAACGCTGAGTAAAGTAGACAGTCGCTCAGCGCTATATCCGGACGTGTCGTTACCATAAACAATTTTTGCGTTGCCTTAGTCTGCAACCGGTTGCCACAGATTTCAAAGTATTGATCGAAGCGGTTATTTCCGCGCGCGTCGATTACCCGCAGGTGCTTAACAACATCCGGATCTCTAATCCACCCGATCTGCACTCCTGCTGGTACGAGTTTAAAATTGAACTGGTCCACCTGATCAAGCAGGGTGAGGTCAACACCCAAGACTGGAGCCTCAGCAAATGCGAGCGTCAGACGCTGCTCCAACTCGAAACGCACTGGATCATGGTAGAGATCCATATCCACCGCATGATCGAGTTCAAATAGATTCTCTCGCTGCATAAACGTTCGCAAGCCTTGCTCCGCCAATGCATGGGATTGGGTCTCTTGCGCACCGCCACACTCAACAGTCACTACGGGGCACTCCTCTATGCTCTGCTCCATAAGCGAGCCGAGTCGCAGCTCTGTAATCACCAATCGCTGCGTAAAAACTGCAGCAAGAATCTCGTGCGAACGCTGTTCAACGGTTGCAACAGCAAAGCTCGGACTTTGGCCTGAGGTGTTATGCACGTCCAATACGGCTTCTAGGTCTGTCGACTGTTGAGCCGCCTTCAAACGATTTAGAACGGCCAGCGCTAAACGCCCAGCGCTGTCTTGGTGTGGCGGGTTAAAACTGCGGTTCATATCACGCTCCTGAGGATAAGCGCGATATCGAAACCGCGGTTCTAACAGTGCCGCCTCCACCGAAACAATCACCAGTAGCAGGTTAGTTAACGGCACTTCACCGCTACGCAGAATCGAATGAATAGCTAACAAGCCGGAGGGCTCATTGCCGTGCAACAGCGTTACGACAGCTCGGGTGCGCGCTGACTCTCTGCCATCAATCCAGATAACCGTGGGCCCAGCTAAGCGTTCAAGCCAGTCAATGGGGTCAGCATCAATCTGATCAGGACGGGGGTTTGTAAGTTCATTGAGTGTCTCTTTCATCAACTATCCTTAGGCAGATCCTCAAGGGGCCAGCGAGCAATGGGCAGGTCTGCTCGACTGAGCTCGGAGTATATGCGTACCAGCTCCACCAGAGCTTGCGGCTGATTGTAGCGGTGCTCCAATAGGCTCAGCTGCTTGAACATCCAACTCGCGCCATTTTGGCGTGCAGCGATGCGCTCGTAGATGGGCTTTAGGTGGATATCAATTTCCCCCGTTGAGAGCCCCATGTGTTCTAATCCCTCGCGGGCCTGTGGCATAAGTTCGTCGATTAGCTCAACCAAGTCCCGTTTAACAAGTCCGGCATGTCCTGCGCTGTCCGGCCAGTAGATCTCAGCCTCAATTCCATACTCTGCTGCCGCATAAAAGTTGCTAGCTAAGGTCTCAAATGGCATGCGTTCGATCCAAAGAGGCATCTGCTCAGCAAAAGCGGCTGTTAGCCCCAATATCAGCCCCGCATTGGCCAACATGTCGCAGACTGTTGGCCCTGCAGGCAGAGCGCGCAGCTCAATCCGAAGATGCCCGCCTCCCGCGGGATCATAGACTGCTCTGTTCCACGGCCAGACGCTGCCTGAGTGCAGACGCAATTCGCTCAAGTCGTGTGAGCTCTGGTGCGCTTCAATAATCGGTAATATGGGTCTATGCAGGTGCACCAGTTCACTGAAGAGCTCATAGGCCCCCTCTCGCACCCAGCCGCTTCCCAGATCCACTCTTGAGGGGATCGCTCGCACTCCTCAGACGAGCGCCCATCAATGGATTGACGAAACAGCGGTACACGTGTCTCGTGCCAGAGTCGATGGCCAAATAGCAGCGGTGAATTTGCGCTGAGCCCCAGCACTAAGGGCGTCACGAGCTGGGCCGCATTAAACCAGTTGGCGAACTCCTGCGGCGTCACCCTCAGGTGCAGCTGCAACGAGGTATTAGCCCCTTCCAAGGTGACATCTTCAGTCTGCAGGTTAAGGTCTGGCTCCCCTGCTATGTGAATATCAAAAGCCTCGCCTCTAATTTGGCGCAAAACACGCGAGAGTACAACGTATCGATTCTCAGGCGTGATAACGTCGGGGCCAAAGTCCTCTGGCGTCAGCGTTGGCAGGATACCCACGGTCATTACCTGAGCATAAACAAGCAGTTGGTTAATCTGCTCGATGCGTAGGCGCATCTGATCGGCCATCAGGGTCAGCGGCTTGCCCTCAGCCAGCACAGGATCTAAGTTGATCTCGAGGTTGTAGCGGTTGATTTCAAGCGCCAACCCAGCATCAGGCAACGCTTCTAATACGTTGGTATTCTGGCAAACGGGTCGACTCAGCTGATCGATCAAGTAAAGCTCGACCTCTGCACCTAGGCTACGCGGCCCAATGCCAAAGTTAGGCTCTTGCAGCAGAGACTTCAGCTCAGCTAGCTGTTGCTTTAACGCAGTTTCAAATTGCTCGTATGATTCAGCTGTGAACTCTTGCTCATCTATCGCACGCCCCATAAGCCCGCCTCATACGCCCTGATCGTAAACTGATTAAAAAGAATCTAATCTAAGGCTAGCTCAGCAGCGCAATTTCACAATGATCTTGATCATTAAAGATTGCCCTATCCGTTTGATTTCATGACATAAGTCCACAACTGGACTAATCTTATCTCATGCTAACCTAAGGACGTCTGGGAGCCTGCATATGTCACTCTCCAAGCAGTTGATGCTACTTATATCGGGTATCTTTCTCGCGATATTTGCGATCAATTTCTATACAAGTATCAATAACATAAAGAGCTATCTTGAGGTGGAATCGGAAGTTCACGCTCAAGATACCGCGACCTCCCTAGGCCTCTCGTTGGCCCCCTATATCCTCGAGACAAAGGATCCGATCCTCGAAACCATGGTGAATACCATCTTTGATCGCGGCTATTTTCTGGAGATTCGCCTAACCGACATGGATGGGCAGGCGTTAGTGCGCAAACGCAACCCTGAAACCTTTTATGAGGTCCCCAGCTGGTTCGTCGACTGGCTACCTATGAAGACCGGCAGCGCGTTCTCTGATATCGACTCTGGCTGGATGATCGGTGGCCGAGTCGAGGTGACGATCCACCCAGGGTTTGGCTATCTCAAACTGTGGAAACAGTTCAAAGACTCACTGAGCTACTCTGCGATGCTCTTCCTGATTTCGCTGGCGCTTTTAGCCTTAGTCATTCGCACACTGCTGGCACCGCTCCAACGCATCCGTCTCATGGCCGAGCGCATCGGTGAGGGCAAGTACGAGAAGATAGAGCCCCTCCCCTGGACAGCAGAGATGCGCAGTGTGGCCAACTCGATGAACCTGATGTCCGGCAAAATTGAGCGCGTGGTGGGCTCGCTCAATCAGCGCCTCTCCGAGGCCAGCGATCGCATTCATGTTGACGCGCTAACCGGATTACCCAACAAAATCCGCTTCGATAGCCTTATGAAAGAGCTATTTATGCAGGGTAAAGAGGGACACCTTTTCATTATTCGCATCGATAATCTGGCCGATTATGCTAGTCGCCACTCAAGCGCTCAGGTTGATGGCTACATTCGCGCTTTCGCTAGCGCAATAAAAGAGGTCGCAGCGGCAGATGCCGGCGGTCGTGCGCATCTGTTCCGCATGATAGGTTCTGAGTTCATTCTAATATCAAACGACTCTCGCGAAGCGGCAGCTAAGCAGCTCTGCAGTAAACTTTGCGAGGCGTTCAAAACCGTCGGCGAAGCCTTTGGGGTGAGCGAGGTCGCACACATTGGCGGTGCCAGTTTTGATGCTCGTTGCACCACGGTCGGACTTCTGGCATCAGCCTCTGAAGCTTACGAGAAATCTCGCATCATCGGCCCGAACGAATTCGCACTCAGCGAATCAACAAACACCGCCCGAAGTGTCGAAGAGTGGAACCGTTTGGTTGCCCGTGCTATCGATTCAGAGAGCTTCTCTATCAAGTATGCCAATCTCAGCTATGCGCTCGATTCTGGAAAAGAGTCGACAGTGCTTATCGAGGAGGCTCTAGCGGACGTTCGAGATGAGGATGATAATCCCGTCCCCATCGGTACCTTTATCTCAATTGCAGAGACAACAAACAGGGTTCAGGAGTTTGATCTTAAGATCGTGCGCCGTGTTATCGACCGTATACGAGTCGACGGCACCAAGCACACAATCGCCGTCAACCTCTCTCTGCAGTCGATCCGCTCGAACCAGTTCCGCCAGAGCCTATTCGAACGGTTGCAGACCTATCGCGAGCAGTCCGCTTCAATTACGTTCAGTCTCAGCGCCTACGCTGCGTCTCAGGATATTCCGGCCTTTATCAGCTTTATCGAGTTTGCTCACCGTGCCGGTACCAGCGTAATGTTGAAGCGCTTTGAATCTCAGCAGTTCAATATAGACAGCCTCAACGGGCACAAGCTCGATTACATTCGTATCGCTCGCCACTACACTGAGGATATTGCGCACTCTGCAGAGAAGCGCCAGATGGTTGAAGCGCTACAGGAGCTTGGTCATCTCCTCGATATTAAGGTCCATGCCGAATCTGTTGCATCTGCAGAAGATATTGAGACTCTACGCCAGATCGGGCTGGCCGGCGCGAGCCGCAAAGAGTATTGAGTGTGAAGCTGTTGCGCCTTGGGCTGATTGCCCTGAGCTTCGCTATGCTGGGGATGCTCGCACCTGTTGCGCGTGCTGATGGACTCATTGATTTCTCACCTGAACTATTGGAGCGGGTCGAGGCCAAATGGGGCGCATCAGCGGTCAAACGTCTGCAGGCGATGCGCAATATCGTGCTTGAGAACCAAGCCATGAGCGAGTTAGAGAAGCTTGAACTGGTGAACAACTTCTTCAACCTGGTCCCCTACTACTCTGATCTAGAACACTGGGGCGTAGAGGACTATTGGGCTACCCCGTTTGAGAAGCTGACCACCTTTGGTGGCGATTGTGAGGATTACTCTATCGCCAAGTACTTTACACTGCGCGAACTAGGCGTCGATGACGGCAAGATGCGTATTACCTACGTCAAAGCGCTAAATTGGGATGAAGCGCACATGGTCCTAACCTACGCGCCCAATCCACGCACTATCCCTCTGGTATTAGACAACCTAATAGCCCAAATCAAACCGGCAACCGAGCGCAAGGACCTAGTACCGGTCTACAGTTTCAACGTACAAGGGCTCTGGTTGGCTAAGGAGCGAGGTTCTGGTCAGTTTGTCGGTGGATCGGACCGCATCGGACAATGGTCAGCGCTGCTGGAGCGTTTAGCTAAATGAGCGAAGGGTTACTAAAGCTTAATACTCACCTCTACGATCAGCTAGATATGAAGGCGCTACAACGGGCACTGAATATTCAGCTACCGCTGGTCGAACAGATCGGCAGCGTGCGTGCCAGTATTTTGGGTATGCACTGTTACCAGTTTGCACTGAGTGCTAACTGCGCCCACGTCGACCGCATCATTAACCTGCTAAACGAGTATCGAGCAGACTGGCCCGAGTCACTTAGGAATGAAATTTCAGCCTGTGCGCGCCTAAGAGCTGCCGGTAATAGCGCGGAGAGCGTGCATCGAGTTTACCAGTCTGAAGCACAGCACGTGCTGAGTTTAGCAGCAACTTTAGTACCTGAGGCACAGGGAGTAGCGGATAAATTAAGACAGTATCAGATCTACGCCTGCCCCCACCTGCTGGGCGATGAGGGGATGCCAGGGTTCTTCACACTTGAAGAGATTGAAACGTTGCTGGAGCCGCAAACGCGTGTGCCAAGCGCGCTATTCGCTCGCCAGTTTAGCGAGCGCCAACGTAAACCTGAGCTGATAGCCCGGGAGCTCTCAGCTCATTTTGCTGAATTTACGCTTTAACGAGCGGACGATCTGGGTCCGCCCACTTCACGTGATACTTACCATCCTGACGATCGACGCGTTCAAAGGTGTGAGCACCGAAGAAGTCACGTTGACCCTGTAGCAAGTTGGCCGGCAACACCTCCGTGCGGTACGAGTCGTAGTACGCCAACGCAGAGCTGATAGCGCCCGCTGGAATGCCTGCGAGAACCGCTTGTGCCACAACTGATCGCCAGTTGGACTGATAGCGCCCTACCTGCTCAGCAAAGAACGGATCCATCAGCAAGCTGTGAAGATCAGGGTTGCGCTCAAATGCATCAGCGATAGGCTGCAGGAAGACAGCGCGAATAATACAACCGGCGCGCCAAATCTTAGCGATTGAGGAGAAGTTGAGGTCCCAGCCGTGCTCTTTAGCAGCGATCTGCATTAGCTGAAAACCCTGAGCGTAGGCACAGATCTTGGCACAGTAGAGAGCATCGTGGAGCTGCACTACCATCTCTTCTCGGCTGGTGGTAATACCGTTACCGGCCGGACCGGGTAGAGACTTAGATGCCGCTACGCGCACCTCTTTGAGCGTTGATAAAGCACGCGCAAAGACGGCATTGGTAATGGTTGGAGCCGGAGCTCCGACCTGCAGGCTGCTGACTGCGGTCCAGAGGCCGGTGCCTTTCTGACCCGCCTTATCAAGTATGATGTCGACCAGCGGCTTGCCAGTCTCCTGGTCAACCTGATCAAGCACCTCTGCGCTAATTTCGATCAGGTAGGAGTGTAGCGGACCTTTATTCCACTCCCTGAATACCTCTGCGATCTCAGCGGGTGTCATCGACATTGCGTGGCGCATCAAATGATAAACCTCGCAAATCAGCTGCATATCCGCGTATTCGATGCCGTTATGGACCATCTTCACATAATGCCCAGAACCGGAGTCGCCGATGTATGCGGCGCAGGGCTCACCCTCGGTTACCGGATTACCCGGCTCACGCCGCTCAATCGGCAGGCCTGTTTCAGCGTCGACCTTAGCGGAGATCGCCTCCAATACCGGCCGCAGACGTGTCCAGGCGTAAGGATCGCCTGAGGGCATCAGTGCCGGCCCAAAGCGCGCTCCCTCTTCACCACCGGAAACTGCAGTCGAGAAGAAGATAAAACTGCCAGCATATTTTGTTTCGCGATCGCGCGTATCGGTCCAGAGTGAGTTACCGGTATCAACCACTATATCATCAGCACCGATTCCAGCATCAATCAGCTTGCTACAGACATGATCCACAGGGTCACCCGCAGGCACGGAAACAAAAATGATGCGCGGCGTCTCTGTATTAGCAAGTAGTTCAGTATATGAGGAGCATCCGCGGATTCGCGCTGCAGAGTCGGACGCTTCAGCGCGATCCTGCGCGATAGCAGCTTCGACTTTCGCGCTATCCAAATCAAAGGCTGCGAGTGCGTAACCGTTATCGGCTAAGTTAAGTGCCAGGTTTTTCCCCATGACACCCATCCCGATAAAGCCCACATTCGCTAAGCTCTGTTCCTCTGACATTCCACTGCTCCTCGAGTAATCCGTATTCCAGCGCGAAGTATACCGCCCAAAAGCGCTAAAGAAAGCAAACTTAATCGAAAATCCTGTGGAATCGGCGAAGGTGCACTAGACTGAGAGCAGACCGTCAGTGGTGAATAGGAAGTAGTATGGAACCCGCAGAAAAACTCATTCTCTGTGTCGATGACGATACCTTTACGCTCAGCAGCCTGAAAGAGGCACTGAGCCTTAGGTATAAAGTGATGCTAGCGTTGGACCCCGATACCGGAATTAACCTCGCGATTAAGCACCTGCCCGACCTGATTATGCTGGATATCAATATGCCGGGAATGAGCGGGATAGATGTGGCTGAGATGCTGCGCCAAGTACCCTCCACCAAAGAGATCCCAATTGTGTTTCTGTCCGCCTACGACACAGATCTAGAGAAGAAACGCGCCACCGTGCTCAATGCCGCCGCCTTTCTTGGTAAACCCTGTAGCTTGAAAGAGGTCTGCGAGACAGTTGATGGCGTACTAGCCTAGGTCGAAAACTAACAAGAACAAGAGAGCCCAGCATGCCTGCCAACATCGACTACTACTTCTCACCCATATCGCCCTTTACCTTTCTTGCCGGCGATGACCTTGAGCGTCAGGCACCGGGGCAGATCCGCTATCATCCTGTCGACCTTGCACTACTTTTCGCCGAGACGGGCGGTATACCCTTAGGCCAACGCTCGAAACAGCGCCTAGATTACCGCATGGCAGAGCTGCATCGCATTGCAGCTAAGCGCGGCGTTGCAATCAACTTTACGCCGAAACACTTTCCCGTTGATCCCAAACCCGCAACGAAGCTGCTGTTGGCAGTGCGGGATAACACCGATCAGATCGCTATTATGCTACGTGCGCTTCTGAGTGCAGTTTGGGTTGAGGAGCGCGATATCAGCGACTCCAACACCTTAGCCGCAATCTTAAAAGAGCAGAAGATGGACCCCTACCTGCTAGAGGTATCGACTCAGCTCGACGAACAACTCGAGTCCGAGACCCGTGCTGCCATTGGTGCGGGTGTGTTTGGATTCCCGTTCTATATTGTCAACGGAGAGCCGTTTTGGGGGCAGGATCGACTCGATGATGCGTTGGATCTAGCCAGACGTCTCTCATAGATTCGAAACCTAAAGTCAAAGAAGCACACCAGGTCGCCTCTAAAGCCGACCGGCTTTGATTGTGAAGCGGATTATTCGACCTTATTCACTGATCGCAACATAGCGCTGCGTGCTAGATTGATCTGCTTTGAGAATTTTTCTTAATTTTTCTGCTGCTCCCCATGCAAATTCTGAACTTTGGTCTAGTCTTATGCCAAAGGAAATAAGCTATGAGCTTTCGGAGCATTGGATGCAAGAACGCAACACCACCCGCTTAACCCGCCCAAATACTAGTGCAGCTAGCCTCAAGGGCCAGCAGCACAAGGCAGATCGTGTTGAAAGACTGATAACAGCCTACGACGCGGGCTGTCGCTCAGCGAATAAAGCTAGACGGTTCGACGAGCAGCGCGGACGCGAACTCGCCCTGGCCGAAGGTTTCACTAACCGCGAAGAGATGAACTGCTTCCTCGCAGCACTGCGCAACCACTGCTGATTACCAGCTACCGCTATTCTCCATTGAGACCCAAGGCTCTGCAGCAGGCAGGGCTTCACCCTTCTGCAGCAGCTCGAAAGAGATGCCATCCGGGGAGCGTACAAAGGCCATATGGCCATCACGCGGCGGACGATTAATCACCACACCCATATCGCTCAGATGCTGACAGACCGCATAGATATCATCGACCTCATAGGCTAGGTGACCAAAATTTCTGCCGCCGCTATACTCTTCCGGGTCCCAGTTGTAGGTGAGTTCCATTAGCGGAGCCGACCTTGATGCCCCCTGCTCAGCATCTTCAGGAGCAGCTAGAAAGACCAGCGTAAACCGCCCCTTCTCACTCTCTTTGCGACGCACTTCTACCAAACCTAGACCTCGAGTATAGAAGTCTAGTGAGGCGTCCAGATCCGAAACGCGCACCATTGTGTGCAGATAACGCATAGCTACTCTCCTGTTGTATAGAGGTGTTGCTCGTAAGCTAGCGCAGAGTCAGACCAGAGGAAACGCTGCGCCGCTGCCTGGGCGCAGATCTCATTCCAGTGTGCCGTGCGCGAAAATTCATTGATGGCTCGCTCGCAGGTATCCAGCATCCCCTGACACTGCTCATGCAAACTCGAGCCACTAAAACTGAAACCGCTCTTACCATCCTCGACTGTGTCCGCTAAACCGCCAACCGAGTGAACTAGACAGGGCTGCCCAGCTCGCATCGCCAGCATCTGGCTGATACCACAGGGCTCAAATGAGCTTGGCATCAGGAACAGATCACCCGCTCGATAGAACAGCTCCGAAAGGTCGATGGAGAAACCACGCAGAAAGATAAAGTTGGCGTGACGCCCGGCCACCTCGAGCAAGAACTGCTCGAGTAGCGGATCGCCCGAACCCAAGAGAATCAATCTCCCACGCCCCGCTAGCTGCAGTAGCAGGTTATCGAGGGCCGATTTACCATTAAGCATCGTTTGACGCAGTAGCAGCACCTTCTGATCGGTTAGCCGGCCCACTGAGGTCAGCAGCATCTGCTTGTCGCCGCTCTTCTGATCCAGGTTTCGTAGCCACTGCTGAATACGACCCAAGGCGATACTGTGGCCCGAGTAGCAGTGGGTCTCTTTAGACATCCAGTTAATCACTTCACTCTCGGCCGCTAGCAGTAAGCGCTCGAGCTCTGAGTCCAGCTTAGGATGCACAGCTGAGTCATACTCAGCCCCGTTGAGAATGCCGATTAACCGCCCCTGCTGCTGCGCAGCGAGCAGATCAGGGTCGAGCCCCTCACCACCAAAAAAGCCCTGCTGCGGGCTGCTAGGTCGCGTGATTTCAGCAACGTATGTGGGTGAGACGGCATGTACTTTGTCACTGAGGTTAATGCCGGTGCGCATCAGGTTGATACAGTCTGTATAGCGAGGGTCAGAAACACGATCGTACTCAAGGTCTAAACCTGGGAACCAGGCGTGAACGGCTGAGATATCGCCATCAAACGGGCGGATCCCCTGCAGCGCAAGGTTGTGAATACTGAAGACTGTGTGGATAGACTGCAGGGCAGTGTAATCCGCATGATAGGCGCGCAACAGTGCAACGACCGAGGCATGCCAGTCGTGTAGGTGCAGCACATCTAACTGCCCAAACAGACCACGTGTTGCCGCCTCAGCGGCCGCAACACAGAAGAGCGCGAACTTAGATGCATCCGTCGCAAACGGACGATCCGGTGGATCATCACAGTAGATACGCCCCTTACCCGCAGCAGCGAACAGCGGATGCTCCAACACCCACTGCTGGACACCGCCCACCGGATTACGCCCAGGAACCGAGTAGAGATCGACCGTCTCAACTCGACCCCAGAATGTCACCTGAAACCGGTCGTGCCGTTGGCTACCCGATTGCTCAGATAAACTTTGGTAGCCAGGCAGTAATACCTGAACCTGGTGTGAGCGTTGTGCTAATGCAGGGGCAATATCGCGCACCACATCGGCTATACCACCTACCTTTGCACCGGCCAGAGCATCATTCTCGGCGGCGATCATCAATATATTCAATGAAAAGTCCCTAGGTCACTACATCAGGGGCAGCACGGCCCGTATGCTTCTCAATCCCGACAATCGCTTCAGCTGCACGCATCAACGGAGCAAGCGCCTCCTGAGGGTCCAGATCCAACGACTCAGCATCAAACTGATCATAATAGACACGCAGGGTCGCACCGCTGGTGCCGGTGCCCGAAAGTCGCAGCACAATACGTCCACCGGACGAAAAGAAGATTCGCACGCCCTGCCCTTGGCTCACCGAGCCATCCACTGGGTCGGTGTAGCCGAACTCATCCGCCTGATCGACGCTGAGCCCAGCGAACTCTGAACCCGTCAGTGTCGGCAGCTTCTGCTTTAGCTCATTAAACATCGCGGCAGCCGCATCCGAGTCGACACCTTCGTAATCATGACGACTAAAGTAGTCGCGACCGTAGATAGCCCAGTGTTCCTGCATCAACTCAGCTGCACTCTTGCCAGTCGCGGCAAGCACGTTGAGCCAACAGAGTACAGCCCAGAGCCCATCTTTCTCACGGACATGACTGGAACCGGTACCAAAGCTCTCCTCGCCACAGAAAGTGATGCGCTGTGCATCCATCAGGTTGCCGAAGAACTTCCAACCGGTTGGGGTCTCGTAACAATCCAGATTCAATTTAGCAGCAACCCGATCGAGCGCGCGGCTTGTAGGCATAGAGCGGGCAACACCCGCCAGGCCTGACGAGTAGGCAGGTATCTGGCTAGACTGAGCGGCCAGCAGCGCTAGGCTGTCACAGGGATTAATGTAGAAGTGATTACCCAGCACCATATTGCGATCGCCATCACCGTCAGACGCGGCACCAAAATCGAGACCCTGAGTATTTACACGTTCAACCAGCTCAGCAGCATGCACCAAATTTGGATCAGGGTGGTGACCGCCAAAGTCCTCTTTAGGCTCTGCATTGATCACCGAATCTACAGGCGCCCCAAGCAAGTCGACTAGGATCTGCTTCGCATAAGGGCCGGTAACGGCGTGCATCGCATCAAAACAGAAGCGGAAGTTACCGCTGCTGATCAGAGCGCGCATCGCATCAAAATCAAACAACTGCTGCATTAGCTCAGCGTAGTCTGCAACGGAGTCGATAACTCGAATCAGCGTCGATCCACGTTTATGTTCGCCAATGGCATCCAGATCAACGGGGTCGAGATCAGCTTTGTGGTAGGCGCTAATCTGCTGGGTGTTACGATAGATAATCTCAGTCATCGCTTCAGTTGCCGGACCTCCATTGGCTCCGTTGAACTTGATACCGAAGTCCTCATCGGGGCCACCCGGATTGTGACTAGCCGACAGCACGATGCCACCGCAACTGGGATATTTGCGGATGACACTGGAGGCTGCGGGTGTCGAAAGTATGCCGCCCTGGCCGATGATTAACTCACCGAAACCGTTGGCAACTGCCATCTGGATTATGGTCTGGATCGCATCACGATTGAGGTAACGGCCGTCACCACCAACGACCAGGCGCTCACCTTCACACCTCTCCAGGGCATTAAAAATAGATTGAACAAAGTTCTCTAAGTAGTTGTTCTGTTGGAAAACTTTGACTTTCTTTCGAAGGCCTGAAGTACCAGGCTTCTGCCCATCTATGGGCGAGGTTGCGTGCAGTGTCATTAAACTGGGCTCTTAGGCTGAGCCCTCCTCCTGTCCTAGCATACCGCGGGTAATCAACACGACACCCTGCGCCGTTACTCTAAAACCACGCTCACGGTCTTGATCGTGGTTAAAACCTGCCTCAAAGCCGTCCTCGAGTACTACTTTACGATCGACAATGACCTTATTGAGTTTCACGTTTCGACCAATATGGGCGTCAGGCAGTATCACCGAATGAGACACCTCAGATTGCTCCTCAATCAGTACATTGCTAAACAATACTGAGTGACGCACACGAGCGCCGGAGATGATACAGCCACCAGAGACCATTGACTCTGTTGCATAGCCACAACGTGTCTCTTCATCAAAAACAAACTTAGCGGGTGGTAGCTGCTCTTGATAAGTCCAGAGCGGCCAATCTTCGTCATACATATTCAGCGGTGGGACGGTCTGAATCAGCTCCATATTGGCCGTCCAGAACGAATCAAGGGTACCCACATCACGCCAGTAGGCACGATCCCCAGTCTGCTCATCACGAAATGGGAAGGCGTGCACCTTATGGGACTCAATAATGCTCGGAATAATGTCGTTACCGAAGTCACGGCTAGAGCCTTCAGTTTTGGCATCCACTTCCAGTACTTTGAATAGGAAATCAGTGTTAAATACATAGTTCCCCATTGAGGCAAGCGTCAGATTGTCAGAGCCGGGAATCGTCGACGGATTGGCTGGCTTCTCTTCAAAACCGATTACACGATTGGTCTCATCAACTTTCATCACGCCAAAAGCACCTGCAGCCTCCTCTACCGGAACCTCCAGACAGGACACGGTCATTTCAGCGCCTGAAGCGACATGCTCGGCCAGCATCAAACCATAGTCCATCTTGTAGACATGATCGCCGGAAAGCACCAAGACATACTTGGGGCGTTGAGCACGTATGATGTCGAGGTTTTGGTAGATCGCATCGGCGGTGCCTTGATACCAGGCTTCGGAGTGGCGCTGCGACGCCGGCAGTACATCAACGAACTCACCGAGCTCGTTCTTGAAGAAGCCCCAACCCCGCACCAAATGTCGAATCAGTGAGTGCGCCTTGTACTGGGTTAGTACCCCGATTCGACGAATACCCGAGTTGATGCAGTTAGAGAGCGGAAAGTCGATGATTCGGTACTTACCGCCAAAGTAGAGCGCTGGTTTGGCGCGCCAGTCGGTTAGCTCGTGCAGGCGCGAGCCGCGCCCGCCTGCAAGAACTAACGCTAGGGTGTCACGCGTCATACGACTCACGTGACGAGGGTTAGGGTTATCTCCACGCATTTCGGATCCTTAGAGTTGTTTTATCCGTTGGCGGGCCAGATTGGGTTACCTCACCTGCCATATTTCTCGGTTGTAATCCTCAATCGTACGGTCACTCGAGAAGCGACCACTGCCTGCCGTATTGAGTATGCTCATCTCCCACCAATGGGCAGGCTGTTGGTAAGCTTCAGCCACCGCCGCCTGTGCATCGATAAAGCTGCGGAAATCAGCCGCTGTCAACCAAGCATCGTACGGACTGCGGATAGATGCAACAACAGGCTCGAAAATACCGGGCTCAAACTGATTGAAGTGACCGCACTCAATCAGTCCCATAACGCGACCGAAATCCTCATCTGCTGCAATAATAGCACTCGGATCGTAGCTTAGACGGGTCTCTTGAACACCCTGAGCGTCTAGGCCGAAGAGGAAGAAGTTCTCCTCACCCACCGCTTCACGGATCTCGATGTTAGCGCCATCAAGCGTGCCGATGGTCAGTGCACCGTTCATCATAAACTTCATGTTGCCGGTACCAGATGCCTCTTTACCGGCCGTGGAGATCTGCTCAGACAGGTCCGCCGCTGGAGCAATCACCTCCATAAAACTCACCTTGTAGTCTGGCAAGAACGCCACCTTAAGCAAACCATCACAGCGTGGGTCTGCGTTAACAACGGCTGCCACGTTATTGACCAGTTTAATCAGTGTTTTAGCCATATCATAGCCTGGCGCAGCTTTGCCGCCGATGAGTACGGCACGCGGCACCATCCCCTCGACATCGCCACGGGTGATGCGATCGTAGAGGTGGATAACGTGTAGTACGTTGAGCAGTTGACGCTTGTACTCGTGGATGCGTTTTACCTGAATATCAAACAGCATACTGGTGTCGAAACGCACACCGGTGCGCTCCTCGACAAGATCTGCCAGCAGTTGCTTGTTCGTCTGCTTCACCCCGGCCCAGCGCTTCTGGAAAGTCTTCTGCTTAGCGAAACGCTTAAGTCCCTCAAGCTGACTGAGGTCGCGTACCCACTCCTCACCGATCTTCGAGCTGATCAGTTCATGCAGACCCGAGTTAGCCCCACTCAACCAGCGACGCGGCGTTACACCGTTTGTCTTGTTGTTAAACTTATCCGGCCAAACTTCGTAAAAGTCCTTGAATAGACCCGCTTTGAGGAGTTCGGTGTGCAGCGCTGCGACACCGTTGACCGAGAAACTACCGACAATCGCGAGGTAGGCCATGCGCACACGCGGCTCCCCGTCTTCACCGATGATAGACATGCGGCGCAGGCGGTCAACATCACCGGGGTAAAGGCGCGCGATATCGGCCAAGAAGCGGGCATTGATCTCATAGATGATCTCCAGCAGGCGCGGCAGCATCTCCGAGAACATACGTACAGGCCAGGTCTCCAGGGCCTCAGGCAGCAAAGTATGGTTGGTATAGGCCATGGTTTTAGAGGTCACGGCCCAAGCTGCATCCCAAGAGAGCCCCTGCTCATCCATCAACAGACGCATCAGTTCTGCCACAGCAATCGTCGGGTGGGTATCGTTAAGCTGGAAACAGTTCTTCTCAGCAAAGGTTGAGAAGTCTGCGCCTTTGCGTTTCACCCAACGACGGATCACATCCTGCAGACTGGCTGAGGAGAGGAAGTACTGCTGGCGTAGGCGCAGAATTTTACCGTTCTCCGAACTGTCGTTCGGGTATAGCACCATCGTAATCTGCTCGGCGAGGTTTTTTGCCGCCACGGCGTCGGTGTAGCTACCCGCGTTAAACTCATGCAGATTAAACTCATCGGTCGCCTCAGACTTCCACAGGCGCAGAGTATTTACGGTCTCATTGCGATAGCCCGGCACGGGCATATCGTAAGGTACCGCCAACACATCAGCTGTATCGACCCAACGCGCCTGCATCTTGCCATCCTTGCCCGTAACATACTCGGTACGGCCATAGAACTTCACTCGGCACGCGTTTTCTGGGCTCTCAATCTCCCAAGGGTTACCAGCCCGCAGCCACTTATCGGGGCTCTCAATCTGATACCCGTTGTCGATGCGCTGATGGAACATACCGTACTCGTAGCGCAGACCATATCCAGTGACCGGCAACTCAAGCGTTGCACAACTATCAAGGAAACAGGCGGCCAAACGTCCGAGACCGCCGTTACCTAGGCCTGCATCCATCTCCTCTTCGGTGAGTGTTTCTAGATCTACTGCGTAGCCTTGAAGCGCTTCGCGAGTATCAGCATCCAGATCCAGATTCAGTATGGCGTTATTGAGGGCGCGCCCCATTAAAAACTCAAGCGAGAGGTATGCGACCCGTTTAGGGTCCTGGTCACGGTAACGCTCGCGAGTTTCACGCCAGCGCTGCGTCAGACGATCGCGCAACGTCAATGCAAGTGCGTTGTAGAGGTAGTAGTGTGATTCGCTCACTTCGTCACGCCCCAGCGTGACCTCAAAATGGCGACGCAGGTCATCGGTCATCGACTCAAGTTCGACAGCTGGCTTTGCGATTGCTTTAGTTTTGGCAGTAGTCATCAGTATTCCTGTGTAGCAATTAGTGAGAGGCGCTAAAGAGTGTCAGACTCTGTGCTGGAAGCTCCAGCGATGCGCCCATCCTATAGGTTGAATCCAGTTTGGCGGTAGGTGAGCTACACAGACGTGCAGCCCAGTTAGAACCGCGCTCAACGACCGGCAGCACAAAGTGTTGTGCATGAGCGGCCCGGTTAAAAATCAGGTAGAGCGCTGACTCCTCAGGCTCACCTCGCAGCAGATATCCAAGGTGGCATAAGTCAGGTTGCTCCCATTGCGCCGCAGTCAACGGCTCCCCTGCAGAGTTGAACCAGAGGGTTGCCCTCTCCTCGTGCGACTCCGGGCGATGGATATAGTCGACGCAGCCGAGCAGTGGCTCGGTCCAACGCAAAGCCGTCAGTTGACGCGTAAAATCCACTAACTCCTCGCTAGCGACACTCTTCGTCCAGTCGATCCAATTGATCTCGTTGTCCTGACAGTAGGCGTTGTTATTGCCGCGTTGCGTACGGCTGCGTTCGTCGCCAGCCAATAGCATCGGTGTTCCTTGCGATAGAAACAGTGTCATCAGCATTGCACGTTGTAGTGAAGTGCGCGTCACACCGATTTGTGGGTCGGTCGTTTCACCCTCAACACCCCAGTTACTGCTGAAGTTCTCATGATGACCGTCGCGGTTGTGCTCGCCATTATCCCGGTTGTGACGATGCTCGTAACGCGTCCAGTCATGCAGCGTAAAGCCATCATGGGAGGTGATGAAGTTGAGCGACTCGGCAGGACGACGCCTACGGGCCTCAAATATATCAGCAGAACCGTGGACCCGCTTGGCGAATTCCGGTACGACGCCGGCATCTCCGCGCCAGAAACGGCGAACGGTGTCGCGATAGCGATCATTCCACTCGAGCCAGCCTCTTGGGAAGGCTCCGAGCTGATAGCCACCCGGACCAATATCCCAAGGCTCAACAATAAAGAGTGCAGTTTGTAACTCTGGGTCTTGCGCAATCGCCTGCAGTAGCGGGTGTGCTGGGTCGAAACCGCTATTTCGGCGCGCTAGCACTGAGGCGAGGTCAAAACGGAAGCCGTCGACACCTTGTACTCTGTGCCAGTACCTCAGACTATCCATCACCAACTGAACCACTCGAGGTTGGTCAAAGTTAAGGGTGTTGCCACAGCCAGTATCGTTGACGTAGTGACGTTTGTCCTCGGCCAGACGGTAGTAAAGCGCATTGTCGATGCCACGCAAACTCAGCGTGGGCCCGAACTGGTCACTCTCTGCGCTGTGGTTGTAAACCACATCCAACACCACCTCAAAACCGGCATCATGCAATCGATCAATAGTTCGTCGAAATGCAAAGGGGTTAGGGTCATCTAGATAGGCTTGATGCGGGGCAAAGAAGCCGAGCGTATTATAGCCCCAATAGTTGCAGAGCTGACGCTGATGCAGAAAGTAGTCGTCGATAAAGGCGTGTACAGGTAGCAGTTCCAGCGTAGTGACGCCCAAAGCTTTTAGGTAGTCCAGAACTTTAGGCTCAGCAAGAGCGGTGAGCGTACCACGTGCACTCTGCTCGCCCAGCTCTATACCCTGGGTAAAACCTTTCACATGCAGCTCGTAGATCATACGATTGCAATCTGAGGCCATCCAGGGGCGCTGGATAATCGTCTCGGGCAGATCCGATAGGATCCGTCCTTTGACCATACAAGGCGCATTGTCCGACAGGCTAAAGCTCAGATCTTTGCGAGGGTCTTGGCGGTCATAGCCGAAATGTTTTTCACTCCACTGAAACTCGCCTACTAACCCTTTGGCATAGGGGTCCAATAGCAGCTTATTGGCATTAAATCGGTGGCCAGCCTGCGGCTCGTAAGGGCCATGCACGCGATAGGCATAACTCAGGCGGGTGTCGAGTGCGGGAATAAAACCGTGCCAGAGATCGCCAGAGCGCTCGGGCATCTCCAAGCGGGCCAGCTCCAACTTGCCTGTCTCATCATAGATGCACAGCTCAACACGGTGTGCCGCCTCAGAGACCAGAGCAAAGTTGACGCCCCCCTCCATAGGAGTGGCGCCTAGCGGGTAGCGACTACCTGGTAAGATTGTAAACCCTGCGCTCATCCCAGCCTTAGCTCTTCAACTCGAATATCTGCACCGCCAACGGCGCCAGCGCGACACTGGCAGAGTGCGCGCGACCATTGGCCTCGATCGCTTCGATATTGATCACTTCAGCGTTTAACTGCCCGCTACCGCCATAGCGCGTCTGGTCGGAATTGAAGCGCTCAACCAGAGAACCACCCGACGGCACTCCGATACGATAGTCTGCATGGTATTGCGGCGTCAGGTTGGCGGTTACAACAACTGTGTTCCCTTGAACGTCTCGCCGTAGCCAAGCCAGAACTGATTGCGCGGCGTTGTCGATCTGCAGCCACTCAAACCCCTCATGTGAGCAGTCCTGCTGATAGAGCGCTGGAAACGCTGTAAGGCTGGCGTTGAGATCTTTGATAAGCTCGCTGATGCCCGCATGGGCCGGCGCATCCAAAAGATGCCAATCCAAACTGGTGTTGTGGTTCCACTCAGCGCGCTGAGCAAATTCGCCTCCCATGAAGAGCAGTTTTTTGCCAGGGTGGCTCCACATAAAGGTCAGGTAGGCGCGCAAGTTGGCAAACTGCTGCCAGTCATCGCCCGGCATCTTAGTCAGTAGCGACCCTTTCCCGTGCACCACCTCATCGTGACTCAGGGGCAGTACGAAGTTCTCGCTGAAAGCGTAGACAAGACCGAAGGTGAGCTGATCTTGATGGTATTGACGGTAGATTGGATCACGCTCCATATACGCCAGAGTGTCATTCATCCAGCCCATATTCCACTTGTAGTGGAAACCAAGCCCACCCATATCAACCGGCCGAGTCACACCGGGGAAGGAGGTGGACTCCTCTGCGATCATCAATACACCTGGGTAGTTAAAACCGACTCGCTGGTTTACTGCTTGAAGCATAGCGATCGCCTCAAGGTTTTCTCGGCCGCCCTGCTCATTCGGGATCCACTCACCCTCTTTGCGGCTGTAGTCGAGGTAGAGCATAGATGCGACCGCATCAACACGCAGGCCGTCGATATGAAACTCATCCAGCCAATAGAAGGCGTTACTGAGAAGGTAGCTCACCACCTCTTTACGGCCGTAGTTGTAGATCAGCGTATTCCAATCGGGGTGGTAGCCCTGGCGCGGATCCTCATGCTCGTATAGCGCAGTGCCATCAAACCGGCCCAAACCATGCTCATCCGTTGGAAAATGTCCCGGCACCCAATCGATAAACACGCCCAGTCCCGCCTGGTGGCACCGATCAACAAAATAGCGGAACTCATCGGCGGTACCAAAACGGATGGTGGGCGCGAACATTCCGACGGGTTGATAACCCCAAGAGCCATCAAAGGGATACTCGCTGACGGGCATCAGCTGAATATGGGTAAAGCCGAGCGATTTCACATAGGGGACCAACTCATCCGCCAGCTCAATGTAGCTAAGGTAGCGATTACCATCCTCCGGTTTACGACGCCAGCTACCCAGATGCAACTCATACACCGAGATCGGTTGATCGAAATTCTGGCGCTTTTCGCGGGCCGCCATCCACTGGGCGTCTCGCCAAGTGTGAGCAGGCTCGGGCACGACTAGCGAAGCATTTTGCGGAGGGTGCTCGAAACCACGTCCATAGGGGTCTGATTTGAGCGGCAAACGCTGCCCGTGCTGATCGATAATTTCATACTTGTAGAGGGTGCCAGCAGCAATGCCGGGAATAAAAATATCCCAGATCCCCGAACCAGGGTTGGCACGCATCACATGACGTCGACCATCCCAGTAATTGAACTCACCGACAACAGAGACACGCAGAGCCGCCGGCGCCCAAACCACAAAGTGAGTACCTTCTACCCCACCGACGTTGCGTGGGTGAGCCCCCATCCAGCGGTAGGCACGCTCATCCGAGCCTTCAGCGAAAAGATAGTGCTGCTCTGCAGTCAGGAGCTCGCCAACCGAGTACGGGTCAGTCTCATGATAGGTTTCGCCGTTCCAGACCACCTCGTAACGGTAGCCAAAGCGATTCTTGCGTCGCGGTAGCGACAGTTCGAACAGCCCTTGCAAACCGATTTGGTGCATCTCACCTAAGGAGCGCCCTGTATCAGTGCTGATCACACGCACCGATTCAGCATTCGGTAACAGGGCTCTGACCACTAGCCCCTTACCAGTCGGATGCGTATGCAGCCCCAAAACAGCGAAGGTGTCTGAGTGTCGTCCCTCTGAAATGGCTGAGATACAGCCTTCATCAAGGCTGGGCGTATAGGGTTTGGTGGATTTAGCCACAACGGCTCCTTAACTGGAAAAAGCGTTAGAACATAGGCTTGTAAGTGGGGTCGTAAGCTTGAGTTTAGCCCCACTGATCAGAGTCAATTCATCCTAGCAAGATCTAGGCCGAGGCTGAGGTAAGTACCCAAACCACCTGATAGGCGTCGAGCGCTATCGGCTCCTCTCGCTTTATCGCTTTGCCTGTAAGTAGATCCTGCATCTGCCTTGAAGCCAGAATATCAGTGATTGTTCCCGGAATACTGATACGCTGCTCGCTAAAGTTTGCGATAACAAGCAACCGTTCACGATCGCCGATACGGGCAAACGAGAAGGCGTGCGGATTATAGGTCTCTAGTATTTCAGTTTGACTGGAGCCGAAGACCGCATGCGACTGGCGAATTTTGATCAACTGCTGCAACTGTTGAGCGACACGCCCCTGCACCGTGTCGCTGCTGGCGGCCAGAGCGAAATCCTTTTCATTGAGGGGTTTGCGATTGACCCAGCGAGCATCCTCACGCTTGTGAGGGTCATCTAGGTAGGCATGATCATTCAACACACCAATCTCGTCACCTTGGTAAAGCAGCGGCAAGCCAGTCATGCTCAGATTGATCGCATTCAGAAGTCGAATACGCCCCAGTGCTAGTTCGATCGCATCAGCGTCCTGTGCTTCAACGGCTGACTCTAGGCCCGTTAATGACGCCAAGGTGCCACAGACACGGCAATCCCCATTTGATGGGTTCATCTGGAACGGCACGCCGCGAGCGAAGCTACCCTCAAACTGCCCAGTATAGAAACGATTGAGGAACAAGCGGTGATCCTGGCCATTAATACCGAGCTGACCAGCAACAGCATCATCCCAGGTCCAGCCTATATCATCATGGCAGCGGATGTAGTTGACCCAACGGGTGTGCTGCGGAATCTGGAAACTTCGCTTGAGTGATGCGGTGAGTAGCTGTGTCTCGCGCGTTGCCAAACTCTCCCACATCAGCGCCATCATCAGCGGATTATAGGAGAGCTGACACTCTTCAACTGAGATGTACTTATTCACCTCATCTGGATGCACGATCGCCTCAGACTTAAACAGCAGTTGCGGTGCACAGATACGCAAGCAGGCATTGAACGCTTTGATCAACGTATGCGCCTGCGGCAGGCTCTCGCAGACTGTCCCTTTCTGCTTCCAGATAAAGGCGAGCGCATCGAGACGCAATACATCGCAGCCAAGACTTGCGAGGTGCAGCATCTCATCTGTAATAGCGACGAACACCTCAGGATTGGCGTAGTTCAAGTCCCACTGGAAAGAGTTGAATGTCGTCCAGACCCAAGCATCAACCTCTTCAACCCAAGTGAAGGAGCCGCGACGGACAGTGGGAAAGATTTCCCGTACTGTCTCGTTGTACTGTGCTACTTCATTACCATCATTGAATAGATGGTAGTAATCCTGGTAGCGCTTATCGCCCGCTTTAGCCGCCTCAGCCCAACGATGCTCATCTGAAGTGTGATTAAAGACAAAATCTAACACCAGACGCATACCCTCGTTGTGCAGGGCATCCGCAAGCGCTTTGAGGTCCTCATTGGTGCCAAGTTCAGGATTTACCTGTCGGTAGTCCGAGACTGCATAACCGCCGTCGCTATCGCCCTCAGGTGACAAATACAGAGGCATCAGGTGCAGGTAGTTTACGCCCAGTGATTTTAGGTACGGGATCCGCTGACGCAGCTTAACGAGGTCGCCAGCGAATAGATCAACGTAGACCGCCATCCCCAAATTCTTCTCGGACTGATACCAATAAGGGTCAGTCGAAGCGAGCTTGTTGTCCTGGTTGGCATCATAGTGAGCGGCCAGATGCTTAATAAGTCGGTCCAGATGGAAATGCAGATCATAGTGGTGACCATAGAGCTCCACCAGCGCATCGAACAGCTTGTTAAAGTGCTGCTCCAGATTGGCCTTGAATTCTGTTTTGGCGCTCTTGTTCCTCCAACGCTTGGCGTTAATACCAGGAAGTAGGCGTGCCAAGGTCTTCTGCGCTTCAAAAGCTCTATCCATTGTCGTAACTCACACAAAATATAGTTGTCCGATAATTACCGTCGAGACTACATCTCTTAAACGTTTTAGTCACGTTTTAATAGTGCTTCAGAGCTTCTTCAAAACGGAATTTAAGATAAATCTTAATGCATTAAGATCGATTTAATGGGAGCGCCAGATGAAGTAACTTAAACGCCGCTCTTAATGAGATGCGGCGCAGCAGCGCTGCGCCTAAGTCGGAGGTTGGATCAGGCGTCGGAAGACTGCTTCCAGAGGTTGATGCCAGCGTCGGAAACTAGGGAATCAATATTCGCAAGCTCAGCGTCACTGAACTCAAGGTTATGCACAGCAGCAGCACAATCCTCCACCTGTTTCGGCGAGGAGGCCCCGATCAGAGCGCTGGTAATACCCCGATTTCGCAGCACCCAAGCGATAGCCATCTGCGCCAGCGACTGTCCCCGCTGTTGTGCCAATTCGTTGAGTGACTGAAGACTCTTGATCATCTCAGGAGTGATAGTCTGATCATCAAGAGATTTACCCTGGGTCGCGCGGCTCCCCTCAGGAATTCCATTGAGGTATTTGTTGGTCAACAGACCTTGCGCAAGCGGTGTGAAAGCAATAGAACCAATCCCAAGCGAGCCAAGAGTCTGCTTCAATCCATCCTCTTCAACCCAGCGATTGAGCATATTGTAGCTGGGCTGATGGATAAGACAGGGTGTGCCCAGGTCCTTCAAGATGGCGGCTGCCTGACGAGTCCGTTCAGAGTTGTACGACGAGATACCAACATACAAAGCCTTGCCGGAGCGCACAATCTGATCCAGTGCACCCATGGTCTCCTCTAGAGGTGTGTCAGGGTCAACACGGTGCGAATAGAAGATATCGACATAGTCGACGCCCATGCGCTTGAGCGACTGATCACACGAAGCGATTAAGTATTTACGACTGCCCCACTCCCCGTAAGGTCCAGGCCACATTTCGTAACCCGCTTTCGAAGAGATGATCAGCTCATCACGGTGCCCGCGAAAGTCTGTACGCAGAATCTCACCAAAAGCCTCTTCGGCACTGCCGGGAGGTGGGCCGTAGTTATTCGCCAAGTCAAAATGGGTGATACCCAGATCGAACGCTTTACGACAAATATCGCGTTTAATTTGGTGGTCAAAGTCGTGACCAAAGTTGTGCCACAGCCCAAGGCTGACCGCAGGCAGTTTCAGGCCCGAACGGCCACAACGGCGGTAAACCATTTGTTGATATCGATCTTCGGCGGGTACGTATGACATGAAATCTCCCTGATGTTGCAGTACTTAACCTAGCGGTGCTTAATCCAGCGGTGCTCAACCCAGCTCAACCATCTGACTTTTGAGCGTGGATTTAAATGTTTCGACCTCTACGGGCTTACCGAAATAGTAGCCTTGAATCTTGTCGAAGCCCAACTCTGTGACTATCTTAGCCTGAGATTGGGTCTCGACACCCTCAACAACCGCTGAACAACCGACGCCTTTACAAAGTTCAACGATCGATTCCAATACGCGCTTGCCCGTTTCACTCGTCTCAATTGCATCGAGGAATGCTCGGTCTACCTTGACGGTATCAACGGGAATAACACTGAAATAGGCCAGTGAACACATACCCGTACCGAAGTCATCGAGCGAACAGGAGTAGCCGAGCTCTTTGATCGCCTGTATTGATCGCTTGAGATTATCAATCTGCACCGTGGTTTCAGATTCACTGATCTCAATCTGAAGTGCACCCGGTCTGAAGGTGTAGGCTTCCATTACCCGTTGAAGTTCAGCCAGCACTCTTAGCTCTTGCAGGTCGTAGGCACTGAGGTTGAATGAGAGTTCGAAATTGGGATCAATCAACTGCATCTCATGGAGAATTTCGGCTGACCGTTTGATCACGAACAGCGCGAACCCCGTACGCACATTTGAGTGCTCTATCTGGTACAGGAAAGAGGCAGGTGAGAGTAATCCTTGGGCCGGGTGGTTCCAGCGTACCAGCGCTTCTGCCCCAACGATTCTATTCCCCTCGCTGGCCTCTACTTTAGCTTGCAGATAGAGCTTCAGATCGCCGAATTCAATCGCCTGACCCACTTCACCGACGAAAAGATACTCCGTATCCATTAACGCCTGATCAATCGGAAGGAAGCGTGCAAACTCTAACCGGTCTCTTTTTGCGCGCTCAAGAACACGACCGAGATTATCTAGCAGACGCTCCGAGTTCTTACCATCAGCTGGAGCATCGGTTGTCACCACAACTGGATCGAAGCTGAGCTTCTTGCCCTCAATTGTGAATTCAAGCGTTCTAAGCTTGCGCAGTGCGGCCTCGGTTTCAGACCAATCAACCCGTTTAGCGACAACGATGAAGCTGCCGGTATTGAGCCGGCCTCGGATGGTGTTTGAAGGCAGATTAATCGTAAATGCAGCCGCCAACCTGACGGCGAACTGCTCACGTAACTCCCGCGAATAAATGCTGTTACTTATATCGAGTTCCGGCATATAGAGTTGATAGAGCCGAAAGATCGGCGCATCACTAGCTGAGAAAAGCTGATCAATCTCTTCACGAATTGCGA
Source organism: Oceanospirillaceae bacterium (assembly GCA_038137135.1). Lineage (GTDB taxonomy): Bacteria > Pseudomonadota > Gammaproteobacteria > Pseudomonadales > Balneatricaceae > Marinobacterium_E. The sequence goes on from JAYQBD010000010.1 coordinate 35,642, forward strand.
ACTCGTTTCGGCCGCCGCTTACCGAGTCGGTGCGTTCTAAACTTCTCTCGCGTAGGGTCACCTGTTTGAGATGAGTAATCAGTTGGTTCGATATCAAGTAAGCAATCAGGACGAAAGTGAATATCGTAAAAGCTGAAAGCGTAGCCACTCCACGAACAAGTTCGGTAATTGGTTCCCCGTCGTTATGAACCAATTTCAACGCGAGCGGCAAGACTCCGGCGAAAACAGCAAACCCATAAGCAAGCCGCCGATTGACAGCGCAAGAGACCATTAGAACGGGAATAACCATGATAATGGCCACGCGAGAAGGGTCTGCAAAGCTCAGGTAGCTTTGCAATGCTCCCAGTAATCCAAGCGCGACAAACGCCAAGGCTTTATGGAAGTTGCTAAGCCGGTAGCGCACCCTATAGAGCGCTATTACGACAACAGCGATAACCCCGATGCCGTACATCGCGGGTATAACGCCGTACAGAGGAATACGAAGCAGTGACAACAGCGCAACGATAGGCATAACCCAGCTCATAAACAATAAGCCAGAGTTGACCAACTGTCCTCTTAAACGCTCGATATCCGAATCAGCGATCTTCACACACGCCACACTGTAACAACTTATACGAAACCAATAACTTAAGACTACACCTTCATACTTTTCGATACTAGCTAGCCCTACCCACAGAGGAAGTTTACACTGGCGGCTTCACTGCTCATTGGATAGCCCTGCGATGCTTAACGTCTTTGCGATTACCGGCCCTCTTTTTACATTGATCTTCCTCGGCTACCTGGCAGTTAAAACTAATCTTCTGCCAGCCTCCCTGCTCCCTGGGATCGCCCGTTTCGTCCTCTACTTCTGTGTCCCCGGCGTAATCCTCAGTAATTTTTTACGCTCAGAGCAGCATCCCGTTTTTGAGCCTGAGTTCCTAAAACTCTATGCGATTATTGGTCTGCTCACTCTGGCCCTGGGATTTATCATCAACGTGCTTCTAAAGCGTGAAAGCGCACACGCGAGCATCTTCGCCCTTGGTGGTGCCCTGCCAAACTCGATGTTTGTCGGCTTCCCCGTACTGCTGCAGGCGACCCCGGAGATCGCGGTACAGGTGCTGGTAATGTGTATCTTGGTAGAGAACATTATCGTGATGCCGATTTCACTGCTACTGGCCGATATTAGCTCAGCGTCTGGAGACTCGCTCAATCAGCGTCTGCAACAGATTGGCAAGCGTATGATAAACAACCCTATGCTGATCTCTGTGGTCCTAGGGCTTGGGTTATCCAGCATGGATATTTATGCGCCAGCCTTCCTGCAAACCACCCTTGATATGCTGGCGAAAGCTGCAGCACCAGCGGCGCTTGTCTTTATCGGCGGCGCACTAGTTGGCCATCAGGTTAAAGGCGACATGACTGCGATCCTAACAACCGCCTTTAGCAAACTTATATTGATGCCGTTGATCGCTCTAGCAGTGTTGGCCTTCAGCGCACCTCTTCCAGGCCAACTTGGTATCGCTCTTGTACTGATCGCTGCATCACCGATGTTCAGCATCTACGCCATCATCGCAAGCAACTACGGCGTCGGCAAAGCCGCCGCAAGCATACAAGTATTCACCACCGGCGCCTCGTTCATCACATTAAACGCTTTTCTGGCCTATCTGCTGCACTGACCCTCCCGCTCACAACGCCCCCGTGTAG
>JAYQBD010000011.1:0-31317 GCA_038137135.1 Oceanospirillaceae bacterium
CCGGTAGACCGCGTTGCCGCTGTCTCCCCAAGCGAGGCGCGTATATTACCGCGCCGGATTTTTAAGTCAAGCGGCGAAAACCACTTTTGTAAAAAAATTCCAAATAAGTTTAGCGGTAGAAGAGATGATGTTTCTTCTTACCCACTTTCACTAGGAAGTAACGATCGTAGCGACCCTGGTCAGCTGCGAAAACAGACGCCGCGTTCATGATGTCGTCATTACCACATGCGCGGTCATTAACTAGAACCGCATTGCGACCCAACGCATCTTTAATCTGCTTTCCTGACGGTGCTAACCCAGCGTCTGACAACAGCGTAGTCATTGGAATCTCAGCGAGGTTCGCCGGCAGCTCGCTTGAAGGTAGGCCATCGAGTTTAAGCTGATCGAAATCTGCCTCACTCAAGCCGCTTAGATCGCCCGAGAAGAGAGATTCAGTAATACGCTGCGCAGCGAGTAGCGCCTCTTCACCGTGAATCAATCGCGTCATCTCTTCAGCAAGAATACGCTGCGCCTGTGGACGACCGCCTGCAGCCTGATCTTCAGCTTCGATCTCTGCGATGTGAGCTACATCTAGGAAGGTGAAATAGCGCAGGAATTTGTAGACATCAGCATCTGCAGTTGCCAACCAGAACTGGTAGAAAGCGTAAGGTGATGTCTTGTTTGCATCTAGCCAAATCGTGCCCGACTCGGTTTTACCAAATTTCGTACCGTCGGCTTTCGTCACCAATGGCAGAGTAATACCAAACACCTGGTTACCATTCATACGACGAGAGAGGTCAATACCGCCGGTGATGTTACCCCACTGGTCCGATCCGCCGATTTGGAGAGTACAGGCATGAGACTTATTCAGCTGTTGGAAATCATATGACTGCAGAATCATGTAGGTAAATTCGGTAAACGAGATACCCGCGCCTTCCCGATCGATACGCTGTTTGACCGACTCTTTAGCAATCATCTGGTTAACCGAGAAGTGCTTACCGACATCCCGCAAAAACGACAGCACATCAACACCGCGTGTCCAATCTAGGTTGTTAACCACTTCTGCAGAGTTAGCGCCGCAGTTAAAGTCTATAAAGCGACTAACCTGTGCTTTGAGTTTTTCTACCCAACCGGCAACGGTATCGTCATCGTTAAGCTTACGCTCCTGCGCCTTAAAGCTTGGGTCGCCAATGAGACCCGTTGCGCCACCCACGAGCGCCAGCGGCTTGTGACCGAACTGCTGAAAACGTCGCAGAGTTAGCAACGGCACAAGGCTACCGATGTGCAGACTGTCCGCGGTCGGGTCAAAACCACAATAGAGGGTTACAGAGTTGTTCCTGAGGTGCTCCTGCAGCTCATCTTCACTACTCATCTGGGAGATCAGGCCGCGTGCCTGCAGCTCATCTATCAGGGAAACCGTATCTGTGGTCATTTTACCTACTCGGATTGTCACAAAAGTTTAGAGGGCGCAGATTTTACTCTTTGCGCTCATAGCTTACAAACCCACAACTTTGCCCTCTCAGATCAAAAAAGATAGGATCTAGCTGTGACAAAATACATATATGAGGGAACTTATATATAATGGGTGGTCTAAGCGATTAGATGCAGTTTACTAATCAGGTATTTACCTTGTCGAAACAGTTATTCAAGAAGGCCAAGAGCTTTCCCAAAGTTCATCTAGCACTGGCAGGTACGCTCACTGCGGTCAGTGTTTTTGTTGCAGCCATGCTCCCATCCCAGGATGTCGAGGCCACTCGCAACCAGGTGCAGTTGATAAAACCCGCTGAAACCGCTGCCAGCGTGGCGCCAGCTGCGCGCGTTGAATCGGCAGAGGCGATTGCAGAGTTGCCTGCCGTTGAGTTGGAGAAAGACGCGCCGACTACAGAGCTAGCGGCCATACCTGATGCGCCCGTTGAACAAGCGATAAACTGGCAGGAGTTCAAAGTTCGCTCAGGCGACAATCTCACCAAGATCTTTAAACGCGCAGGCCTTAACGCACGCGACGTTTACCAAGTGAGCCAGAGCGATAAAGAGAAACTACTGACCCGCATCCGCCCCGGCCAAGTACTGGAACTAGCCCTTAAAGAGGGCGAATTAGACCGACTGCGTTTAGTGAAGAACGAGCTCGAGTCGGTCGAATTTATACACAATGGCGAAGGCTACGATCTGAACACGATCGAGCGCACGCCCGAAATTCGTACCCACTTTGTTAGTGGTGATATCCAAAGTTCACTATATCTGGGTGCGCAGCGTGCAGGACTCAGCGACAGTAAGATCATGGAGTTGGCACAGATCTTTGGCTGGGATATCGACTTCGCGTTGGATATCCGCAAGGGTGATCAATTCCGTGTGCTTTATGAAGAGAAGTACCTCGACGGCAAAAAGATTGGCGAAGGCAACATTCTAGCAGCAGAGTTCACTAACAACGGCGATACCTTTGCTGCCGTTCGCTACACCGACTCTGCAGGTGACACCAATTTCTTTACACCAGACGGTCGCAGTATGCGCAAAGCTTTCCTGCGTTCGCCGGTAGACTTCCGCCGCATCAGTTCAGGCTTTAAACCTCAACGTCATCATCCCGTACTCGGCATTAAGCGTCCACACCGGGGTACTGACTATGCAGCAAAAACCGGTACGCCTATCAAAGCCTCTGGTGACGGAAAAGTTATCTGGCGCGGTACAAAGGGCGGATATGGCCGTACTGTCATCTTGCAGCATGGGGGCAATATCACCACCCTCTATGCCCACATGAGCAAGTACCATCCCAAGGTTACATCAGGAACCAGAGTGAAGCAGGGGCAGACGATCGGTTATGTCGGTATGAGTGGAACTGCTACTGGCCCCCACCTCCACTACGAATTCCGCGTCAACGGAGTGCATAAAAACCCGATGACTGTGAAGCTTCCTGTGGCTCAGCCGATTCCCAAGAAGGAGCTGGCTCGTTTCAAAGCACAAACATCACAGCTAGTAGCTGAGCTACAGATGAAGGCTATAGAGCAGTTGGCTGAGATCAGCAGCGATAACAGCAACGGCTAATGACCGATCTCTTCATAGGATTAATGTCCGGCACTAGCGTCGATGCACTCGATATCGCGCTGTGCCGCTTTTCCCCTAAACTCGAAATTCTAGCGACAGCCGAGCACCCCTTCCCGCCCAACCTTCGCACACGTATCAATTCCGCTTGTACTGATACGCCGATGCTGCTGGATGATTTACTGCAACTAGATCAGGACTACAGCGGATTCTGTGCTCAAGCCACATGCCACTTTATAAAGACGCATTCCGCTGCTGACCAGATCCGTGCCATTGGCTTTCATGGCCAAACACTGCGTCACAGGCCGGATCTGGGCGCCACATTTCAAATGGCAAACCCAAGCCTACTAGCAGAAAGGACCGGTGTTGATGTCATCGGCGATTTCCGACGGCGCGATATGGCTGCTGGTGGAGAGGGAGCTCCGCTGGTACCCGCGTTTCATCAATACCTTATCGGAGAGACTCAGCGTCCTGTTGGGCTGCTAAATCTGGGAGGCATAGCAAATCTGAGCCTGTTTGAGACCGATGGCTCGGTGAGCGGCTTCGACACAGGCCCGGCAAATACACTGATGGACGCATGGGTTGAGAAGAGTTTGGGTACAAGTTTTGACGCGGGTGGTGAGTGGGCTGCATCGGGCTCTGTGAGCGATTCACTATTAACCCGTTTTCTTTCTGAGGGCTATTTCATGCGCTCAGCCCCCAAAAGTACTGGGCGTGAGTTGTTCAATTATGACTGGTTATCGAGGCATTTAAGCAACCACCCAGATCTGCACCCAGCCGATGTGCAACGCACCCTACTTGAGCTTACCGCCCTTACGATCTGTAACTGTTTGAGCTCGCAGCTAAAACGCCTGATTATCTGTGGTGGAGGTGCGCAGAACACCCTGTTAGTGAAACGGATCTCAGAGCTACTGCCGAGCACAGAAGTGCAACTCAGTGATGAACTCGGCTGGCCATCAAGCCACCTCGAGGCAGTCGCGTTTGCCTGGCTAGCAAAACAGAATATTGAGCGTAAAGCAGGCAACCTACCCGAGGTAACAGGAGCAGCAGCCCCCAGGATACTTGGGGCCCACTATCCAAAGTAGATAATTCAGTTAATCGCTAAATCGCCTGAGCTATCGCCACACCCAACTCAACTGTTGATGCTGTTCCACCCATATCAGGTGTTCGTGGCCCGGTCTCAAGCACTGTTTCGATCGTCTGCATAAGATGGTCCGCTGCAACCTTTTCACCCAAGTGCTCCAGCATCATGACGCCGCTCCAGATCATACCAACGGGGTTGGCGATCCCTTTGCCATAGATATCAGGCGCGGAACCGTGAACAGGCTCAAACAGCGATGGGAACTTGCGCTCGGGATTGATGTTCGCAGACGGCGCGATGCCGATAGTGCCGGTACACGCGGGCCCCAGATCCGACAGAATATCGCCAAACAGGTTCGATGCCACCACCACATCAAAGCGCTGTGGGTTCATCACGAACTGGGCCGTCAAAATATCGATATGATACTTGTCGGTGCTTACCTCAGGGTACTCCTTCGAAATCTCCTCAACACGCTTGTCCCACCAGGGCATAGAGATAGCGATGCCGTTCGACTTAGTTGCTGATGTAACGTGCTTGCGCTCGCGCTTCATCGCCAAATCAAAAGCGTATTTGAGAATACGATCCGTACCCTTGCGAGTGAATACCGACTCCTGCAGCACCGTCTCATTCTCCGTTCCCTCGGCAATGATACCCCCTACGGCAGAGTACTCTCCCTCGGAGTTTTCACGCACCACATAGAAATCGATATCGCCGACCTTACGATTGGCCAGTGGCGAGGGCACCCCCGGCATCAATTTAACCGGGCGTAAGCAGACATACTGATCATACTGGCGACGAAATTGAATCAGCGAGTCCCACAGAGAGATATGATCTGGCACTTTTTCTGGCCAGCCAACCGCGCCAAAGTAGATCGCATCGTAGTCACCGAGCAACTCTTTCCAATTCTCGGGCATCATTCGTCCGTGCTCCAGGTAGTAGTCACAGGATGCGAAGTCGAAGTGATCCCACTCGAGCTGAAAACCAAACTTACCGGCAACTGCGTCTAAAGCACGGATACCCTCAGGCATAACTTCTTTGCCGATACCATCACCGGCCAACACCGCGATACGATATGTATTCATTTGATCACTCTGTAAAGACAAAAATGCCGGCAGAGTGCCGGCATTTAGGAGTTAGATAGAGAAGGAGGATCCGCAGCCACAGGTGGTAGTTGCGTTGGGGTTCCTTACACTGAATTGAGAGCCCTGAAGACCCTCTTTGTAATCAACTTCTGCGCCCGCAAGGTACTGAAACGACATCGGGTCGACAACCAGCGTGACACCCGAATTCTCGACTACGGTGTCATCTTCGGCAACATCTTCGTCGAAGGTAAACCCGTATGAGAAGCCCGCACAACCGCCACCGGTGATGAACACACGCAGTTTCAGATTGTCGTTCTGCTCCTCTTCAAGCAGAGTACGCACTTTGTTTGCAGCAGAGTCGGTGAATGTAAGATCAACAGACACGTTTTATCGCCTCGTTAAATGCTATTGCTCAGAGTTTTACAAAACCTAGTAATTTAGTCAAGAATTACGGCATTAAGCCAACAATTCCCAATCCGGCACGTTCATCCAGACCGAACATAATATTCATTACCTGCACAGCCTGGCCGGACGCTCCCTTCACTAGGTTGTCGATTACCGACAGAACCACGACGGTGTCGTCATCCTGCGGGCGGTGAACCGAGATTCGGCACACATTTGAGCCTTTTACGCTGCGGGTTTCAGGATGGGTTCCTGCCGGCATCACATCAACGAACGGCTCGTTGGCGTAGCGCTCTTCGAACAGTTGCTGCAGACCTGAATCTACTGGGTCTTTCAACACCGAGTAGAGAGTCGCGTGAATACCACGAATCATCGGCGTCAGATGCGGTACAAAGGTCAACCCAACTGGACGGCCCGCAGCCAGTGTCAGGCCTTGGCGAATCTCAGGCAGATGACGATGACCGGGCACACCGTACGCCTTCATGCTCTCGCTAGACTCACATAACAGAGAGCCAACGCTCGCACCCCGACCTGCACCGCTCACACCTGACTTACAATCTGCAATCAGTCTGCGTTGATCAATCAATCCACGCTCTAGCAGTGGCAGAAAACCTAGCTGCGTTGCGGTTGGATAGCAGCCCGCGCAAGCAACGAGCTGAGCATCTTTGATCTCATCGCGATTCACTTCCGGCAGCCCGTAAACAGCTTTTTCAACCAGATCGGGACAGCTGTGGTCGAGCTTGTACCATTTCTCCCACAGCGGCACATCTTTGATACGGAAATCCGCACCCAAGTCGATAATACGAACACCACGTTCGACCAACGCTGGTGCCATAGACATCGCAACACCGTGTGGAGTCGCAAAGAAGACCACATCACAAGCCGAGAGGGTCTCTACGTCGGGTACGCTAAAAGCAAGTTCATAGTGACCACGCAGGTTAGGGAACATATCCGCGACCTTGATCCCCTCTTCGGAACGTGAGGTGATCACTTCGACACGTACTTCTGGATGATTCGCTAGAATTCTAAGCAGCTCTACACCGGTATAACCTGTGCCGCCTACGATACCGACTTTGATCACGTTAAGACTCTCCGGACTGTGAATATTACGGGGGCTGTATAATACGCCTGCTCAGTGTATAACTCCACTTGGACACAAGGTTTACTGAAGGAATTCGCGGCCAATGCAGCCAGCTGACAGTCAGATCCAGCGTTACCAAAAACTTCCAGTACTGAGCTTGATCGGCCTGGCAACCGGTCTGGTCACCGCTCTACTGATCGGTCTTTTCCGTTGGTTAATCGAGCTTCCAGAGCTGGGAGTAAGCATCTCAGGGCTCGCTGATGATCTGACACAACTCTCAGCGATCTGGCGCTTTTTGCTTCCGATGACTGGGGCACTGCTGCTGTGGAGTATTTGGCAGCGTCAGCCGACGGACTTTCGCCGAGTCGGTATTACACATCTACACGAACATCTCTCTTATAAGCACAGCGCTTTGCCGCTTCCCAACCTGATTAACCAATTACTTGGCGCGGCACTCACGCTTGGAACTGGGCATCCTGTCGGCCGAGAGGGCCCTGGCGTACACCTAGGTGCAGCTATTAGCTCACTACTTGGGGAGCGCTTTGAAGTCCCAGCTAGCCAGCAGCGCCTGCTAATCGGATGCGGTTCCGCTGCTGCAATCGCCGCGCTCTTTGGACTCCCCCTAGCCGGCATTCTATTCGCCATGGAAGTGGTGCTACTGGAGTACAGCATTACCGGATTTATCGCTGTCATTGTGGCTGCCGTAGTCGCAGACCAATTAACCGAAACCCTTTTCACGGAATCAGTACACCCGCATCTTTTCGCCGAAACGATCAACTTTTCCCAGGAGATCCCGCTGCTATTGTTACTAACGCTAGCAATTAGCCTGTGCTCGCTCTTCTTCCAAGAACTACAGATCCGCGTAGCGACACGTAGATCACCGCTGTTGGGCCGAATGATGATGGCCGGCGGTCTTGTCGGGGCAGTCGCACTGGTTTTGCCCGAGATACTGATTCCAGTGCACGTCAGCATGCTTGGAGCCATCAACGAGAGTTTTACCTTACAGCAGATGCTTGCACTGCTCGCCTGCTACCTAGTGATCACACCCATTATCCTCGGTCTAGGTGTGCCCGGCGGAGTTATTGGTCCAGCGATGGCGGCTGGAGGCCTTTTAGGCGCAGTTATCGCCAGCGTCTCAGATCAGATGCAGATCACCACCGAGGTGAGCAACTATGCGCTCATCGGTATGGCCGCGATGATGTCCGCAATTATCCATGCGCCGCTGGCCGCACTGGTTGCCGTTTTCGAGTGGAGCAGTAGCAGTCATATCCTGACTGCCGCAATGATGGTGATCGTCGGCAGTGAACTGATGATGCGCTCTGTTTTCAAACGCAAATCGATCTTCGAACGCATGCTGAGTCTGCAGGGAATGAGCCGCAACACCCTCGCGTACCGCCGCATACTGATGAGCATCGGTGTAGATGAGGTGATGAGCCGCAGCTATTCTCTCGTCGGCAGCGAACTGAGCGAATCTGATCAGCAAGAGCTGCTAGTGGAGAACCATTGGCTAATACAGCGCGTAGACGGCAACTTCCAACTCGCCCGCGGGATGAAGCCTCTGGAGCATGAGGGTGACGCGCAGATTGAGCAGGCAGAGATACCGCTGGAGACGCGAACTCAGTGGCGATTAATAGCGAACATTCGGGACCGCTCAAATCTGTTGCAGGCATTGGATTTGATGAGCGAAAACGAATCCAGCGCCCTTATCGTCATACAACGGGGGATCCCAGTAGGTGTCCTCACCTATGCTGCGATTCAGGCTAAATTCGCCGCGCATGAGGAGTAGCGTTTGGCAGCCACCCCTTGGCTGTGGATAATTAGCGCAAGTTTCACTTATATATTTAAACGAAAGATTACAGGTATTGTTTAATGTCCAGATCTGAACAGCTTTTCGCTGCCGCTCAACAACATATCCCGGGTGGTGTTAACTCCCCTGTTCGCGCCTTCAAAGGTGTGGGCGGTACGCCTGTATTCGTTAAGCGAGCCGAAGGCGCTTACATTTACGACGAGGATGATAAGCAGTACATCGATTACATCGGCTCCTGGGGTCCGATGCTGTTTGGCCACAACTTTCCACCAGTGATTGAGGCCGTTCGCGAAGCGTTGAACTACGGTATCTCCTTTGGTGCTCCGACTGCGATTGAGACCGAAATGGCCGAGCTCATCTGCCAAACTGTGCCAGCGATGGATCTGGTTCGCATGGTGAGTTCCGGCACTGAAGCCACAATGAGTGCGATCCGCTTGGCGCGCGGTTACACCGGTCGCGACAAAATCGTAAAATTTGAGGGCTGTTACCATGGCCACTCAGACTCTCTGCTTGTTAAAGCGGGCTCCGGCGCACTTACTTTGGGTGAGCCAAACTCTCCGGGTGTACCTGCGGCCCTCGCAGAGCATACGATCACACTGAACTTCAACGATATCGATAGCGTTAAAGAGGCCTTTGCCGAAGTTGGCGAACAGGTTGCCTGTATTATTGTTGAACCAATAGCTGGCAACATGAACTGCATTCCTCCCGTACCCGGTTTCTTGGAGGGGCTGCGCGAAGTCTGCGATCAGTACGGCAGCGTGCTGATCTTTGACGAAGTGATGACCGGCTTCCGCGTAGCACGTGGCGGCGCACAGGAGCTTTACGGCGTCCATGCCGATCTCGTAACCCTCGGCAAGATCATCGGCGGCGGCATGCCGGTAGGAGCCTTTGGTGGTAAACGTGAGATTATGGAGAAAATTGCACCGCTGGGTCCGGTCTACCAAGCCGGAACACTCTCCGGTAACCCGCTAGCGATGCGTGCCGGAATCGCAATGCTTACTGCAATGCAGCGTGAAGGACTGTACGAAGAGCTGAGCGCTAAAACCGAGTACCTCACTGAGGGACTCAAAGCAGTTGCTGCAAAGAACGGCGTACCGGTTTGCACAGCTGCCGTGGGCGGTATGTTTGGCCTCTTCTTCACCGAAGCTGACTCAGTTAATAGCTTCGCTGAGGCGACTGCCTGTGACCTCGAAGCGTTCAAAACCTTCTTCCATCTGATGCTGGATGAAGGTGTTTATCTAGCGCCTTCAGCTTACGAGGCGGGCTTCCTGTCAGCAGCGCACACTGAGGCTGATTTGGATGCGACTATCGCTGCAGCTGATCGTGCCTTTGCTAAGCTCAAAGGCTAATCGTGCTGATTCTTAGCCAGGTGCTGTTTCTGCTGGCCGCTCTCGGTGTTGCTCTTGCCTCCAAGGCAAGAGCAAACCGAGAGGATGACCACAACTCTGAGTACTTTGTCATCACGCTGAGCTCACTAGCCGCAGCACTGGCTGTACTAGGGCAGGTGACGCTTGATGCTGAGGGGTCAGACTCTGGCACGCTACTGCGCATACTCAACAACCTGGCGATCTATGCTGGCGCACCGATGCTGGTGACAGCTATTGGGGCAATTGCAAAGAACTATCCGATCAGCCGCCCCGCTTGGGGGCGCTGGCTGCTGGGCCTATTTGCGTTGTTCGAACTCTGCCGTCGAATGGGTTATGGCGAGAGTTACACACTCGTCTTGGGGCTCTGTTGCCTCGCGGGACTGCTAACTAGCCTGATTTGGTTTAGGGTTCGTGCAGTCGTTACGCCGATGGTAGGTGGGCTAGCCTTTCTGGCAGCCGGATTCGGCGCGCATTATCTTGCAACAGCAGCTATCAGCCTACTGCTGGGTGCGGCAGGCCTTGCACTGCTGGCTCGCAGCCTTAAAAACGTTCCGCTTCAGCCTCGGCCTGAGTAGCGCCAGCAAAGTCTCCTGCCTGGGTGCGAATCAACGCAAGTTCTCGCCAGAGTCTGCGCTTGTAGTCCGGCAGACCCGCAGCGAGCGCGATACCTCGCAGTGCCACCTGCTCTGCTTGCAGATACTCACCCTGCTGACGCTTCACAGCAGCGAGTTGCAGATAAATCTGTGGATCACGCGGAGCAATCCTTAATGCACGCTCGACCTGCGACTCTGCGTTGGCATAATCACCGCGTCCGGCTGCCTGCTGTGCATCACCTAAGAGCGCGACAACTGCAGTGTTCGAACCCTGCTGTACTTGCGGCATCGGTTGTTCAGCCGGTAGTTGCTGCGCAGGTGCTGATTGGGCACTCGTAGTATCGGACGGCGCAAATGACGGTGCATCGTACACGGGTGTGATTTTAATTCCCTCTACCGGCTCAGCCGGCAGCACTGTCCCCGCCGGTGGCGGTGCGACTGGCGCAAGGCTGCGCTCCTCAACAGGAGCAACGTAGGGGTTGGGACCGGCACAACCGGCGAGTACGCTCACTGTAATCACCAGCGAAGAGATCTTGATATTCATGCGCGATATCCTGTCTGATTACGTCCAATTATTCAACGAAACCAGCCTTTAAACCAATCCAATAGATCATCACCGGACTTAGCGGGTCGCTCCGAACGCAACTGACCCGTACAGGTGAGCCGCTGCCGCGGTTCAGTCCCTCGTATAAAGGGTACAGAGCGAGCACCGGAGCACTCTGGATCAGTCAATACACCGCGCTCAGGGTCCACCCAAAAGTACTCAACATTGTCCGGTTTAAGAGTAATGTAGGGATCCGGACGCTCCTGACGCATCAGCTCTGCCCACACCTTCAATGCACCACCGGAGCCGGTAAATGGCAGACTAGTGTTGTTATCACGCCCTACCCAAACTACCGCTAAGCGGTTGCCGGTAAAACCCGCAAACCAGCTATCACGCTGTTGGTCAGATGTGCCCGTTTTACCCGAAACATTCAGGTTTGCGGGCAAGGTTTGATAGAGCGAGCGCGCTGTTCCCTCACGGGCAACAGCCTGCAGTGCATAGTGCAACAGGTGCACAGAACCCGGATCGCTGATCTGCTCAAGGTTGAAGGGGTAACGTGACAGCTCAGTGTTCTGCGCGTCAGTCACGCGACGTATTGCCCTCAACGGCATTCGAAAACCATTAGCTGCAATCGTTTGGTAAATCTGCGCAACCTCAACAGGCGAAAGCGCAAGAGCTCCAAGGAAGAGCGAGGGATAGGGATCTATCGTCTTCTCAACACCAAGGCGCTGAAGGGTTTCGACCACCCGATCGACACCCAGATCCAACCCTAGATGAGCAGTTGATAAGTTGTACGAGCGGGACAAAGCTTCGAATAGCGGTACCTCACCTTTCGGCTTACCGTCGAAGTTTTGCGGCTCCCAGAACGAGCCGTCCTGCTGCTGTAGCTTCACCGAACGGTCGCTCAGCGGACTGATCAGCGTATAACCTGACTCCAAAGCGCTCAGGTAAAGCCCAGGTTTCACTAGCGAGCCAATTGGCCGATAGGCATCCAAAGCACGATTGAAACCATCGAAGCGCGCATTGCGATCGCCCACTAACGCCAAAACTTCACCCGTTTGTGGGTCGGTCACCACCACACTACCTTGTAGGTCCTGACCTTTTGCACCATGGCGCTTTGCAAGTTTATCCAGCTCACGCTCTAGCGCTGTTGCAGCGTGATGGTGCACTAGCGGATCCAGCGCGGTAAAGATGCGCACGCCCTCAGAGTTGAGGTCCTCTTCGCGATACTCTGTACGTAACTGGCGTTTGACGATATCCAGATAGGCGGGGTAAGCGCCCTTGTGCCGGCTGCCCTTACTAACTACCTCTAGCGGCTGCGCCTGCGCCCAGTTGTAGTCCTGATCAGAGATAAAATTTTGATCGCGAAGCAATTTGAGCACCAGATTACGACGATCTAGCGAACGCTCAGGGTGACGCCGCGGATCATAGTAGGATGGGCCCTTAATCAGTCCCGCCATCAGTGCAATCTGATGTATATCCAGCTCCGCCAACGGACGACCGAAGTAGAACTGTGCACCCTGGCCAAAGCCGTGGATCGCTCGCGCGCCATCCTGCCCCAGATAGACCTCGTTGAGGTAAGCCTCAAGTATCTCTTGTTTGGAGTAGTGCAACTCCAGCAGCATCGCCATCGGCAGCTCTAACAGCTTACGGGCTAAACTACGCTCTGACGTCAGGTAGAAATTCTTGATCAGCTGCTGAGTCAGTGTACTGCCACCCTGCACAAAACGGCCGGCACGAACATTCACCCACATTGCCCTGGCGATACCTTTGAAAGAGATACCGAAGTGATCATAGAAATCGCGATCTTCTACTGCTACGAGCGCATCGGGCAACAAGGCCGGTACATCTTTGAGCTGAACAAGCTCGCGATCTTCGTTATCGCCGGGATAGATTCCACCGATAAGGATGGGCTCGAGTCGAGCCAAAGCCAGAGAGCCGCTAGCTCTGTCACTGATCGAATTCAGCGTTGAGCCATTGAAACTCAACGCCAGACGACGAGGCGGCTCAGAGCCCTCAGGAAAGTCAAAACCGCGGGTGTACAGCTCAACTCTGCCACGCCCCCAGACAGCAGAACCAGGCCTGTCAGCCCGCTGCACCAATTTATATCCCAGCCCTTGCAGCTCTGCTTTGAATGCCTCTTGCGAAAGCGTAAGCCCCGGATAAAGCTCAAGTGGACGGGCGTAGACTTTAGCAGGGATAGCCCAGCGTTTGCCTTCAAACTTCTCTTTAAGTTGTGCGTCCAGATAGATCAACCCGGCGCCACCGAGGACTATCCCCACAAGACCAAGTTTCAAGAAAAAGAGGAAAATTGCTCTGAACCAACGCGATTTTCGGCTATTTTTCGGCTTTGCAGGTTTTTTTCTCTTTTTCGTCATCTTCTCAGTATAATCTGCAGCCCAGTCACAAGGCGCTGCTGTTTGATGGAATCTACTCTGATTAACAATCTGCTCGATCCGGCCTGCTACCCACATGAGGTCAGCGAGCTGAAACTGATCGAGACACATATCGCCTGGCTGATCACCACCGGTGATTATGTTTACAAAATCAAGAAACCGGTTAACTTTGGCTTTCTCGATTTTACCACGCTAGAGCAGCGTAAGTTCTTCTGCGAGGAGGAACTCAGGCTCAACCAGCGCATGTCGTCGGACCTCTACCTCGAGGTTGTTAGCATCGGTGGCCCTGAAAACTCCCCGCACATAGGCCAAACAGATCACCCGATCGAATACGCCGTGAAGTTGCGACAGTTCGAGGGGGGCCAACTGCTCTCAGAACTGCTCACAAAGGATCAGTTCGATCCTAGTTGGCTCGAACAACTGGCAGATAAGATAGCTGATTTTCACGCGCGCGCACCCATAGTTTCACCTGATTCGCGCTGGGGCGAGGCCGATAGCATCAGACAGCTCGCCGAGGATAACTACCAACAGATTAATCGGAGCTTGCTGTCGCCTGCGCAGCAGCAAGAACTTACCCGCCTCGAACAGATCAGTGCTGAGCGCTTCAGTGCGCTTAAGCATCTGCTCAAAGCACGCAAACGAGATGGATTCGTGCGCGAATGCCATGGCGACCTTCACCTGGGCAATATCACTCTGAGCGATGGCCATCTGATCGTTTTCGACTGCATAGAGTTTAATCTGGAATTCCGCTGGATCGATCGCATAGCCGATCTCGCGTTTCTCTTGATGGATCTTGAAGCTCGGGGACATCAACGCTGGGCTAATCGCTGCCTCAACCGCTATATAGAGAAGAGCGGCGATTTCAGCGGCTTCCTACTGTTACCGCACTACAAGGCCTTTCGTTCGATGGTTAGAGCCAAGGTTGCCATGCTCGGTGAACAGCCAAACTGGGAGGAGTTCGACCGTTATATAGCTTTGACAACGCGCTACTCGCAGCCGCCTAAACCGCTGCTGATTTTAATGCACGGCTGTAGCGGTACAGGTAAGTCGTACCTAGCAGCGCAGTTAGCGGAGCGCATCAACGCCATAGAGGCGCGTAACGGCATAGAGCGGCAACGTATCTATCGAGAGCTAGCGCTGCGCGGGGATCATATTGAGCTTTACGGTGCCGATATGGATACGCGGACTTATATACGGGTGGAGGAGATTACCGAACTGCTCATGCGCGCTGGCCAAACTGTGATTCTGGACGCGACCTTCCTTAAACAACGCGTGCGCCAGCGCTTCGAAAAGTTGGCTGAGCGTTACGATTATCCATTACGGATCATTCACTGTGAGGCTCCGGATGAGGTTATCCGTGAGCGACTGGCGAGACGGCTCACCGAGAGCAAACGCGCGAGCGACGCCGACATCTCGATATATCAGCAGCAACGGATCCGCAACGAGCCGCTCAGCGAAGCTGAGCAAGCACTGACACTCAACGCTGACACTACTAATCCGCAAGTCGTTGACCTGTTAGTTAGCGCACTCGAACGTCAATCGTTGGTCATTACTGCGTTGAACTGAAGCCGACCATCCGCCTCGACAGAGCGCTGAATCTCTATCTCAAACACCCGGCTCAGTAGGTCTGGTTGCAGCAGGTCGGTGCCGCCTAGCCCCAGCATTTCACCTCGTTCTAGCAAAGCAAACTGATCACCGAACTGCGCAGCGATATTGATATCGTGTAGCACTACCACAAAACAGTGCCCTTCGGTCTCTTTAATACGCAGGATCAGTTGCATCACATCCTGCTGATGGCGTAGGTCCAAGGCAGTCAGCGGTTCGTCCATCAGAATCAGACCGGGTTCCACAGAGCGCTGCATCAAAATCCGCGCGATCTGGGTACGCTGCGCTTCGCCCCGCGACAGGGTTGGGTAACGACGAGCCAGTAAGGCGCTCAAATCCAGTGCATCAACAATTTGGTCAAATCGCGCCTCTGCCTGCTCTGCATCGAGATTCAGTGGATGCAGCCCCATCCGAATCACCTCGTCGACAGTAAAATCGAAGTCGAGAGTTTGTCGTTGGGTTAGAAAGGCGAGGCGCTTTGCCCGCTCATCAACGGCCAAATCCAACAAATTGGCCCCGTTGAATTCAACCTGCAGCGCTGGCTGTTCCAGCAGGCCTGCAATGCAAGTCAGCAGCGTCGATTTGCCGGCACCATTGGAGCCAAGAACAACCGTTAGGCTACTCGGCTGAGCACTAAAACTGTCAAGGTTCAAACGATTGCCAAAATGTAGGTTACGAGCTTTAAGCATTTCCCGCCTCGCGATAACGCAGATGAATCAACAACAAGAAGAAGGGCCCTCCAGCCAGTGCTGTCAGGATACCAACCGGCAACTCCGAAGGTGTGATCAGTGCGCGCGAGAGCGCATCGGCTAACACCATCAATAAGGCACCGACTAGGGCCGACTGGGGCAGCAGTAAGCGATTGTCAGGCCCGCTCCACAAGCGCACAAGGTGCGGCACCATAAGACCAACAAACCCGATCAGGCCCGCAAACGCGACCACTACACCCACACCCACGCTCGCGCAAAGAATCAGTAGCCACCGCAGTGCTCGCACATCCACCCCCAACAACTGAGCCTCCTCGCGACCGAGCAACCACAGATTCATGGCAGCTGCGCGACCCTGCAACAACCTGAGCGAGACGAGAAGAACAAGCATTAACAGAGCAACCTGCCACCAATTTGCTTCAGAGAAACGCCCCATCATCCAGAAGCTGGCATCTCGCAAAGCCTGAGCATCGGCAATATATTTGAGCGCGCCGATCATGGCCCCGGCAATGGCATTGACCGCTAAGCCGATCAACAACAGAGCGGTCATTGAGATTGCGCGGTACTGCGCCGCCATTCGAGTCACTAACAGCGTTGCAAGGACACCACCTGCAAAGCTTATCAGCGGCAGACCCAAGATTGAGAGCAACGCACTCCCGGCTAGCAGGGAGCCACCGAGCACCACAACACTAACCGTTGCCAGTGCAGCTCCAGCTGAAACACCAATGAGCGAAGGGTCGGCTAAGGGGTTGCGAAAGAGTGTCTGTGTGGCGGCGCCGGTCAATGCCAATAGCGCTCCGCAAAGCCCAGCTAGAAGAACTCGCGGAAGCCGCAACTGCCAGAGCACAGCGGCGTCAGTCGAACCCGACTCAAAGGTCGCACTGATATCCAATGACACTGGACCGACCCAGAGACCAAGCAGTACTGCCAACACAAGCGCCGGTATGCTGAATAGTAGAGCCTTAGGATTAGACACGATAAATCCCTCGGGTTAGGCTTGCTACAACGCAGTGGACAGCTTGGCGATGAGGCACAGCATGAATCAACCTATATGCGATGTTAGCGATCTGGAGGACCCGGGCGCTCGTGGATACGAATTGGGCGAGCAGGCTATTCTGATTGTTCGGCAAGGGGATCAGGTGCGCGCATTTATCAACGCCTGCCCGCATCGCGGTATCCGCCTTGAGTGGCAGCCTGATCAGTTCTTGGATTACGAAAAGCAGTACATTCAATGCTCTACCCATGGCGCGCTGTTTACCCTCGATGAGGGCAAGTGCATTGTCGGCCCGTGTAATGGCAAGAGCTTGCAAGCGATCGATTGCCGTATTGAGGAGGGTAAGGTCTGGGTGTCTCACTCAGACTGATCCTCTATAAACTGACCAATACGATTCAGGGCCTCACGAATTCGATCTTGCGAGGTCGTGTAAGCAAAACGCACGTAACGTTCGGCCTGGTTTGTACCGAAATCTGCGCCAGGTGTTGCCACTACTTTTGCTTGTTCCAACAGCGCCCAACACCACGCAAAACTATCATCAGTCAGTTCACTCGCATCGGCGTATACATAGAAAGCGCCTTCAGGCACACGCGGTACCTTAAACCCGAGCTCCAGCAAGCCGGCCAATAGCAGATCGCGACGTGCTTGAAGCTCTAGCCTGCGCTCTTCGAAAAGGGCGAGAGCATCCTTTTCAAACGCAGCAAGCGCTGCGTACTGGGAGAGTGTCGGAGGTGAAATAAAGAGATTCTGCGCCATCTTCTCCATCTCAGCGATCGCCTCTTTCGAGCTGATGACCCACCCCAGACGCCAGCCGGTCATGCCGAAGTACTTTGAGAAGGAGTTGATCACAATCGCATCAGGGTCGATCTGGACTGCCGAAGGCGTCTCTACACCATAGGTCAATCCATGATAGATCTCATCGACCACCAGCACTCCACCCTTGGCTTTAACCACTGCAGCAATTCGTTCTAGTTCCGCGGCATCGAGCATCGCCCCAGTCGGATTTGCTGGGGAGGCAATCAGCACACCCGAGGTTTTCTGATCCCAATTATCTGCCACCATCTCGGCAGTGAGCTGATAATTATGGCGATGATCAACCGCAATCAGCTTGGCACCGGCCTCAACTAAACGCAGAAACTGGCGATTACAGGGGTAGGCAGGATCTGCCATTAGGAAGTTTGTGCCCTGCTCTGCGACCAGTGCGAACGCCAGCATCAGCCCAGCAGAGGCGCCAGCCGTAACCAACACTTGGTCAGCGCTGATAGCCTGTCCGTAGCGCTGCTGATGAAAGTCTGCAATCGCCTCGCGTAGCGGCTGAATACCACCAGCGGCAGTATAGGTCAGCGGCTGAGTGTCGAGCAGCTGTTTAGCGCGTTCAATGACCTGAGGCGCAGCCCCGAAATCGGGTTCGCCAGCACCCAGATGCACTACATCCTGGCCTTGAGCACCCAACTCGCTCGCACGCTTGAGCAAGTCCATTACTTTGAACGACTCAATATCCTGTGCTCTCTGTGTCCAGCCCTGTGCCATCTCTATCCTCCTACTGCTGCGCGCATTATAAACGGCAATTAGACCCGATGCGTACGTTCGATTGCACACTCGGCTTAGGTTCCATTGTAAGTACCTACAATAGGGACTAGCCTAAAGGGAAGGCATCTGATAAGTTCTCCGCCTTCTATTAACTCTTGACAGTTATTAGGTGACGGACAAACCGGACACTTAAAGAGATGAGGCAGTAATTATGCCAACGAACGCCGAAAAGAAATTCTCAACCATTGCGCCGTACGAGATCAAAGACTCAGAAGAGTTTATGAACGAAGCGCAGAAAGATCACTTCCGCGAAATTCTGCTTGAATGGAAGCGCCAACTTATGGAAGAGGTTGATATGACTATCAGCCATCTGAAGGAAGAGGCGACGAACTTCGCAGACCCTAGCGATCGCGCTAGCCAAGAAGAGGAGTTCAGTCTAGAACTTCGTACCCGCGACCGCGAGCGCAAGCTGATCCGCAAGATCGATAAAGCAATTGAGCGCCTAGAAGAGGACGATTACGGTTACTGCGATGACTGCGGTGTTGAAATCGGCATCCGTCGACTGGAAGCGCGCCCAACAGCCACACAATGTATTGACTGTAAAACGCTTGCTGAGATCAAAGAGAAGCAAGTCGGCGGCTAACTCCTGCTAGGTAGCTTCGGTATCACGAAGCTACCGTCTCTCCTATATGGTATATCGCGGACGTTTCGCACCCTCGCCGACCGGCCCACTCCACGCCGGCTCCATACTTACAGCCGTCGCAAGCTACTTAGATGCCAAGGCCAACGCAGGCAAGTGGCTGGTACGCATTGAAGATCTTGATCCACCACGGATTCAACCTGGAGCCGAAAAAGCCATTTTAGATGCGCTAGAAGCCTATGGCCTGGAGTCAGATGAACCCATTATTCGCCAAAGCGAACGCCTAGAGATCTATCGCGAGTATTTGAACAGCTTGGTCGCAAACGGCCTGGCTTATCACTGCCGTTGCAGTCGTTCCGAACTCAAGGCGCGCAACGCCTTGGCCGAATACGATCGGTTTTGTCTCAGCCATCCTCCGGCCGAGGGCGCTCAGACAGGTATACGCACGCTAGGAGGAACTAGCCCAAGCTTTATAGACAAGATACAAGGCCTACAAGCCGCTGAAGCCGTCAGCGACTTTATCGTTTTCCGCCGTGACGGTCTGTTTGCTTATCAACTTGCAGTAGTTATTGATGACGAATTGCAGTCGATCAACAGCGTTGTGCGCGGTAAAGATCTACTGAGTGAAACATCGAAACAGCTGGTTCTTCAGCGCAAGTTAAATTTTTCTCAACATAAAAATTACGCCCACTTACCCCTAATTTTGGCAAAAGATGGTCAAAAATTGAGTAAACAGACCTTTGCGCAACCGGTTTCAACCGATCCTGACCAGATTAGAGAAAGCTTAATCAACACCTTTCAGAATCTCGCACTAAACCCACCTAAAGATCTGATATATAACGAAATTATTGAAATATATCAGTGGGGCGTCGAGCACTGGGACTTAGCTAAATTACCGACTGATCTAACGCTATAATCTAATACTCATTAGACTTTGGTGCTAATAGTGCAAAAAAACTAATTTAGGTGTTGAAAGATACTCAGGTGTCACATATATTCACTCACCAGAACAACAACAACACGCGGCATTTGCGACACCCAAATAAAAATAACAAGGGTGAGAACAAAGCCAAATTGCTCTGAATAAAAATAACAACAGAGCCTTGACGGTCGTGAAGACTACACCAGTGAAAAAATAATAATAATCACTGCCTGAACGTAGCTTCACGACCCGTCCCCCCAAACCCACCTTGTTACATAGCACCTGCCTTACACGCTCACTAACCCAACATATCCATTCAACTACTCTGCTGGTATGATTGCGTCTCAATTTCGGCAACTACCTAAAAAGATTAAACAGCACTGATGGAAGAGATCCTTCTTTTACTACTTGGCCTTGGCTTTATTGGCGCTTTTTACTGGACAGCTCGCGGCCAGAAACCCGCCCTTGCTGAGTCTGCCACGCAAGCGGCCACAGAGAGTCCACTTTCTGAAGAGGTTCTACCTCTGGGTGAACGCCGAGTTATTCCGGAATCGGTGCATCAGATACCTCGTCATGCTTTGGACGATAACGCCATGCGCGTGGTCTACCGCATTCTCGATGCGGGCTTCGAGGGCTATCTGGTCGGCGGCTGTGTGCGAGACCTTCTAGCCGGCAAGAACCCAAAAGACTTTGACGTTGCGACCTCAGCAACCCCGGAGCAGACAGAACCTCTGTTTAACCGAGCTCGTCTTATCGGACGTCGCTTCAAAATTGTCCACGTCCGCTTCGGACGCGAAGTGATAGAAGTAGCTACCTTCCGTGCAGGCCACGATACCGCCGACAGCGCTGATCAGAGTCGGCAAGCAGCCTCCGGTATGCTTCTGCGCGACAACGTTTACGGTAACATCGAAGATGACGCGCTGCGCCGCGACTTCTCGATCAACGCGCTCTACTATAATGTCAGCGATCACAGCATTCTCGACTTTGCCAACGGCTACCCTGATCTGCTGGCCAAACGCATCCGCATTATTGGCGATCCGAATGAGCGCTACCGCGAAGATCCAGTACGCATGCTGCGTGCGGCACGCTTTGCCGCAAAACTCGGGTTTGAAATCGAAGAGAGCACAGCAGCACCCATTCACAGCCTTGCGCCATTAATTGGTAAGGTTGCACCGGCACGCATGTTTGATGAAGTCCTCAAGCTGCTGCAAACCGGCCATGGTGTCGCCACGCTACGCCAACTGATCCGCTTCGATATGTTCCAGTACCTGCTACCAGGCACAGACCGTATGCTGGACTCTGAGCTCTATCCAGTAGAGACCCTGGTCGATTGCGCCCTACGTAATACTGACCGCCGTCTCAATCAGGGCAAGAATGTAAACCCAGCCTTCCTGTTTGCCGCCATGCTTTGGTACCCCCTAGTAGAGCGCATGGCGAAACTTGAGAAACGCTCTGATCTGCCGCCTCTGCAGCGTCTGCATGAAGCGGCAAACCAAGTATTGGCTGAGCAGATAAAAGCGACCGCTATTCCACGTCGATTCTCGACGATGATTCGAGAAATTTGGGAGCTTCAGCACCGCTTACCGCGTACCGACCGCGCTGAGCAGATCATGGAGAGCCCTCGCTTCCGCGCTGGATACGACCTGCTGATCCTGCGAGAAGAGGCGGGCGACAACCAAAATGGTCTGGGCGCATGGTGGACTGAGTATCAGCGGGGCAACAAGCCACCTGCACCGCGACACGAGCCGCGCGATGAAAAGCGTAAACGCCCACGTCGGCGCCGTCGCCGCTCCTCTACACCGCGTCAAGACGATAACAGCTAATGAGCGTGCACGCTTATGTCGGGCTAGGGAGCAATCTCGAAAACCCGATTCAACAGGTCAGTGACGCCCTTATCGAGCTAAACGAGATTCCACAAACGCGACTGCTGAAACAGTCCCAACTCTACCGTTCAGATCCTGTTGGCCCACCCGGACAACCGGACTATATTAATGCCGTAGCCTTGCTAGAGACGGCGCTCGAGCCATTAGACCTACTGGACGCCCTGCAGAGCATTGAAAACGCTCATCAGCGCAGACGCATCCAACACTGGGGACCTCGGACACTGGATTTAGATCTGCTGCTCTACGCCGATCAGCAGATTGATCTTGAGCGACTTCAGGTGCCTCATCCGCATATGACTGAGCGCGAATTTGTTCTCTACCCACTGGCAGAGATTGCACCAGAGATTGAACTACCCAACGGTATCCCCTTGCAGCAACTGCTAACCAAATGTCCACTGGGCACTTTGGCGCCAGTCGCTTTATAATACTGAGAACTTTGACCCATAGAGATCAAGACGATGAGTAGCGTAAACCTACAAACCCTTATTGAGCATAAGCGCAACAGTCGCAAGTTCGCCATGCTAACGGCTTACGATGCCAGCTTCGCCAATCTGGTAAGCAGCGCTGGAGTAGAGGTCATTCTAGTTGGGGATTCGCTGGGGATGGTTCTGCAAGGCGAGAGCAGCACGCTTCCCGTCACCGTAGCGCATATAGCATACCATACTCAGAGTGTTGCCAAGGGTAACCAAGGGGCGCTGATCATGAGCGATCTGCCCTTCATGAGCTATTCCAACGTCGACCAGGCGCTTGAGAACGCCGCTGAATTGATGCGCGCCGGTGCTCATATGGTTAAGTTGGAGGGTGGACGCGCAATGGCGGAAACTGTCAGCAAACTCACTCAGATGGGTGTACCCGTTTGTGTTCATCTAGGTCTGACCCCTCAGTCAGTCAATGTATTGGGTGGCTACAAAGTTCAGGGACGCGAGCAGACAGCCGCACTACAGATGCTTGAAGATGCACGCATCCTCGAGGAAGCAGGCGCCGCAATACTGCTTCTCGAGTGCGTCCCAACACTGCTCGCCGAAGAGATTACCGAGAATTCTAAAGTGCCCGTTGTTGGTATAGGGGCCGGCCCGCATACAGATGCGCAGGTTCTTGTTCTGCACGACATGCTGGGGATCACCCCGGGCAAGAAGCCCAAGTTTGTGAAAGACTTCATGCAGGGCTCCAGCAGCGTTGTCGAAGCTGTCGAGAACTATGTAAGTGCGGTACGTGACGGCAGCTACCCAGCTCCGGAGCATAGCTTCGAATAGTATGCAGACAGTCACTACCATTGCCGAACTACGTCAAGTCGTCGGCACCGCTCGCAGAGCGGGAAAAAGCATCGGTTTCGTTCCGACCATGGGCAACCTTCACCAGGGTCACCTTAACCTACTGACTACAGCACGTGAGAGAACCGACTTCGTTGTCTCATCCATCTTCGTTAACCCGCTGCAGTTCAATGTTAAAGATGACCTAGAGCGCTACCCACGCACGCTGCAAGAGGATCAGCAGAGCTTAATCGAATATGGTTGCGATCTGCTGTTCGCCCCCTCTGAATCAGAGGTCTACTCAAGCGATCGTGCTAGCCAGACCTTTGTGGAGGTTCCCGGGGTCTCTGAAATGTACTGTGGCGCGAGTCGTCCGGGCCACTTTCGCGGCGTAACCACAATCGTAAATAAGCTGTTCAATCTGGTGCAGCCTGACCTCGCCGTATTTGGGAAGAAAGATTTCCAACAGCTGCATATTATCCGCCGAATGGTGGCTGATCTATCGATGCCGGTTGAGCTAGTAGGCGTTGATACGGCGCGCGAAGAGAGCGGCTTAGCACTCAGCTCGCGAAACGGTTATCTGACCGAGGAAGAGATGAAACGCGCGCCTGCACTCTACGCACAGCTGCGCACGATTCATGACGCTCTAGTAGGCGGTAGTGATGATTTTGACGGTCTGATTAAACAGGCGAATGAGTCGCTCGAGCGTGAAAGCTTCAAACCGGACTACATCCACATTGTGCGTCGCTCTGATCTACAACCCGCGACATCCAAGGACAAAGAGCTGGTTATCTTGGCGGCCGCCTTTCTAGGGCACGCTCGTCTTATCGATAACCTTGAGGTCAATTGCTAGCGCTTAAGCTCTGGCAATTGCCCCCTTACCTATACCCTCGAACGCGCGTACCTCCACAGACTTCTGCGGGCAGTTAGCTGCTGTAACGCGAGCCATATGCTCAGCAATCTGCTCCACGGTGGACTCAGTATCGATCAGATAGACACGATCGCTCCTCAATGACAGCTCAAACGCCCCTTGCGGTGCTTCATAAGAGAAATAGCTAATTCCCGCGGCCTCATACTGCAGATGAGAACGCGTGCCTATGTAGATATCGCGGAACTGTTCAGCCCAGTACGCCTCCTGTTCTGCACTACGCTCGCCATCAACAAACACCTGTACTCGTGAACGGTGGCCGTGAGCGATACGCTGACAGTTGCCCTGATGCTTCTGTAGGCCATGGGAGTAGTGATAGAGCGCACTGTCGATCGTCTCTGGGTAGAGCGTCAACGTCAGCCCCTGCACCTCATCTGGGAAGAGCTCCATCAAACGCGACTCGCACCAGCGTGCAACCGACTCAGGAGTAATCGCCTCAATATCTAGAAGCGCAAAGGCCTGTTCTGGGCCGACACATCGCAGTAGACGCCCATCGTTGTCAGTCCAGCGGACTTCAGTGCGCTCATCCACCTGTGCAATCTCGACATTCGGCATGCCCGTAGCGATCGCTAGTGCGTGGTCAATGCCGTCATCAAACCACTGTTTGACTCGCTTCTTAACGATGCCAAAGTCACAGATCATCCCTTCTTCATTCAGGGTGCCATCCAGTTCTAAACGCACCACCCAGGACTCTCCCAACAAACCGCGCTGGGCATCCAGATAAGAGAAATCGACATGAGTAAGATCATCAACAAAGAGTTTCACAGCACACCTCAAAAGTTAGAGGCGATAGTTTACCTCATCCCAGCAACCGCGCGCATCCGCTGCAACACTTGGGTATACTAGAGCGCAAATTTTTTAGGCAGTTAAAAATGCGATTAGATAAGTATCTAGCTCAGTCCACCGGTTTCTCTCGCAAAGAGGTGAAACGGATGCTGCACGCCGATGAGGTGCAGGTTAACGGTGAGTATGAGCGCAATCCAGCTCGAAAAGTGAGCGAAGAGGACGAAGTCCTTCTCGATGGTTATCCGATCGACACACCGCGTGAGCGCTACATCATGCTGTACAAGCCCGTGGGTTATGTCTGCTCAAATGATGATGGCACCCACCCTTCGGTACTCGGGCTGGTCGAACTACCCCGTGCAGACGAACTTACCATTGCGGGACGTCTGGATGTGGACACCACCGGTCTGGTGTTGCTGAGCGACGATGGCCAGTGGTGCCACCGTATCACCTCTCCGCGCCACAAGCTGGGTAAGATCTACGAGGTGACTCTGGCTGACCCAATCGACGAGAGCTATGTAGAGAAATTCGAGCGCGGTATTCTGCTCAATGGTGAAAAAGAGCCCACCAAACCAGCCAGCCTTGAGATCCTGTCCGAGACCAGCGCGCGCGTTCAGTTATTTGAGGGGCGCTACCATCAGGTTAAACGTATGTTTGCCGCTCTCGGTAATCGCGTTGAAGAGCTTCATCGTGATGCCATCGGGCCTATCCAGCTGGACGAAGAGCTCTATGAGGGCGAGTGGCGCGAACTGACTCCAGCTGAGGTTGAGAGCATCTTTAATGCCTAACTTCGAGACACTGATTAACCAATGCTTGGGTGAATCAGACTCCGGGCTGTTGGTGGTTGATGAGAATCTGGACCTGCAACAGCTCAACAAGCCCTCTGGATGGCACGCCTTGACCAACCGCTTTGATCAGCATCTAAGGCTGCAAGCGAAGGGCTGGGAGTCTAGCTTCTCTGATTTTGTTTGGCCTGAGGGGTTCGCAACTGATCAGCTTATCTACCGCATCTCTAAGGAGAAAGCGGTGGTTAATCACCTGCTAAATCTTGCTGCTCGTCATCTTAAGACTGATGCCCGAGTGATTCTTTTCGGCGATAAGTCGGAGGGGATAAAGAGCTTCGCAAAGAGCGCACAAAAGCTCTTTGGGGGTGATCGACAGGAGAAAAAGCTTGGCGGCGATAGCTGGATGATAGAGCTCAGCCTAGGCACCCCGACGGCTGCCCCACTCGACGATCAGGGCTACGACGATTTGCGAGAAATAGCTCAAGTTAGTGAATACACACTTCTATCCAAGCCGGGTGTTTACGGATGGAAAAAAGTGGATAAAGGCAGCCAGCAGTTAATTGAACGCCTCCCACATATGCTAGGCACACCCTTGCCACTTGAGTCCATTAGCGTGCTAGACCTCGGCTGTGGTTCAGGTTACTTAGCCCTCGCTGCTTGCGGGCAGAGCGCCCAAGTCTGGGCAACGGATAACAACGCGGCGGCCAAACTGGCAACAGAAACCACGCTGGGACGGGCTGGGCTCAACGCAACATTCAGTTTCTCAAATGCCGGTAAACAGTTGGACTCTAAGTTCGATCTGATACTATGTAACCCGCCTTTTCACAGCGGCTTTGGCGTCGACTATGATCTTACAGATCGTTTCTCAAGGAACGCTGCTAGACTGCTAAAACCCGAGGGCAAAGCCTGCTTTGTCGTGAACCAGCATGTTCCGCTTAAACGTATCGCTTCAAACTACTTCAAGTCAGTTGAACTCGATCTTGATAGCGGCAACTTCTGTACTTATGTACTCTCTCAGCCCAGCATTAACTAAACGGACCTGAAACCAAGATTGTATGGCTACCGATTACCTTAAACAGAGTTACTTCTTCTTTCGCTCTAACTTCAGCAATCTGCTGAGTATTCAACTGCCCTTTATTGCAGTGCTTATGCTTGTTCAGCATACGGTGATCGGCGGCATTGAAGAGGGTGCAAATCTGCAGAACGACCTCTTCCTTTTGACCGCAATGGACCTACTGTTTGTGCCCATCTATCTGGGCGCGACCATCTTCTACATGCAATCCATTGTTGATAGCCGTCCGATTAGTACCCTACAGGCCTGGGCTTGGGGCCTGCAGAACTGGGGCCGGCTGTTCTTCACTTTCCTGCTGAGCGCACTCGCGATCTCCGTAGGATTGATGCTGCTAGTACTTCCAGGCCTCTACATTGCCGTGCGATTAGGGTTGGCCAACCAAGTCTGCTTGCTGGAGCGCAAAAGCCCTATAGAGGCGATGAAGATGAGCTGGGCAGGCACCGCGGACCTATTCTGGACGCTGGCCAAAGGGTTGGCGATTATCTACGGCCTGCTGTTTATTGGTGAGCTTCTGGTTGCGCCGATTGTTGAAGGTAACGCTGTATTGGGCTTTGTCGGTTCAGCCATCCTCGATTTCCTCAACGTCTTTGGTGCGATCTTCACCTTCCGTATCTATCGAGCCTGGCGAGATCGAGAGCCAATTGAGCGCGATTAAGCTAAGCCGACAACAGCAGAGTCGCACTAAAGCGACTCTTGCCGTAGCGCGCTAGCTGTCCATACTGCTCCAACGATATCGGTACATCGACAAAATCTGCCTCACTCGTCCAGAATTCTCCTTCATGATCTGGATCGCTGAAGTAGATGTGGCGCTCGTCCGCGCCAGTCGCAATAACCCAATGAGGTGCTTTGTTGCGATTTAATCGCCAAGTACTGATCAAACAGATAGCAACCTTCTCTCCTTTCAACTCCTGTGCCAAGGTTTCAGCGCCCAGTACCGTATAGACCGGTCTGACACCGAGGCTCTCTAGTTCCGTCAGGAATTGTCGGTGTACAAGTTCAATAACCTCGCGCTTGGCTGAATCTCGAACACTCTCAAGAAACGGTGTCTCTTCGGAGCTAAGATAAAGTTCAGCCTTTAGTCCACGGCGAATTGCGCAAGTGGCAAGCCCTACGGGAGAGCACCCGCCATGACCAGACGTCATATAGATCGTTGTGGATTCACGCCAGAGTTTGAGTTCCTCTTCCCGGCTCATTTGATAGTCTGATCGCAACTCTGCGAGAGCCATCAACAGACTTGAGGGACCGCAAGTAAATGGCGTGGTTTGCTCATAGTAGTGCAATGACCGGCTGGAGCGTCCAGAGCCGCTAATGCGCTTCTCCATACGTAACCCGTCGCTCCCATCCTCGTAGTAGTTATTGAGTGTGGCGATAGTGTGATAGCCCAATATTTTATAGAGTGCTTGCGCCTTGGTATTCTGCTGGCTCACCTCGAGACGCATAAAGTTCGAACCGCGCTCAAGCGCGACTTGCTCAGCAGCCTGCATCAGCAAACGGCTGATACCTAACCGGCGAGCCTCAGGGTCCACAGCCACAGAGTAAATACGGGAGAGATTGGTGCCGCGACGAAATAGAACTAAAACATATCCGTCAACGCTTGAATCATGCCGATCTAATTGCGCGATTAAGAGCTGAGAGTGCTCAGCTTTAATAAAGTGGGAAAAGCTCCGTCGGGAGAGCCTATCGCTGTCAAAACAGCGCTGTTCTAACCTAACAAGGAGGTCAAGATCAGAGCGGTTAGCGCGGCGAATCAAAATCTGTTCAGACATGGCAACACCCGCAGAATAGTTATCGACCAATGCTAGTGCTAAGCACTCTTTTGTGCCATAACTATGTTCGATCAACTCATGCCTTTTTTATCTGTGAGGCACCTATGTCGGCGTTCTACGTTGTTGTCGATGACCTGGAAGATTGGAAGCCCTATTTCCCCAGCCAGGATGTGATTTCATTTGAGCAGTACCTAGCCCTCGAGTCCAAAACTAGCCGTGCTCGTACCCGAGTCATTAACTGTTGTCGCAACTCAACGGCCCTTGGCCGGGGCTACTATACCTCGCTACTTGCCGAGGCGCGCCGCCATCATGTGATTCCGTCGATCAGCGTCACCAATGACTTAAGACGCAAGTCACTTTGGTCTATTGATACCGCCCCAGTCGCAAAAGTGCTCTCGCGTCTAGCTGCAGCTGACCAGGATGAAGACAACCAACTATCCCTGAATATCTATTTTGGTGAGGTATCCGAACCGCGTCTCGAGTCTCTCGGCAAAACGCTGTTCGAGCGCTATCCAGTTCCAGTACTGCAGGTAACGCTGCAGTTTGACGGACAGTGGCGCGTACAGAAACTGCGACAAGGTAGCCTGAGCGAGATATCAAGTGACGACGAGCAGGTGCGATTTGCAGCTGCGTTTGATCGATTTAGCCATAAAATCTGGCGTAAACCCAAAGTCCGCCAACAGTACCGCTACGACTTGGCGATCTATGTTGATCCTGAAGACCCAATGCCACCGAGCGATGAAACCGCACTAAAGCGCTTCGCAAAAGCGGCGGAGAGATTGGGTATTAAAACCGAGCAAATCACTTCGAATGACTATCAGCGGTTGGCAGAATTTGATGGCTTGTTCATCCGAGCCACCACATCGATTGATGATGCAACTTACAAATTCGCCCGCAAAGCTGAAGCAGAGGGGCTGGTCGTGATGGATGATCCTCAGTCTATCCTTCGATGCACAAACAAGGTCTATTTAGCCGATCTGCTCAAGGCCAACGCAGTGCCGACCCCCAAAACGGTCATCGTAAGTAATGCATCCGCAGAGTCCCAAGAAAAAATAATCAGTGAGATCGGCCTTCCCGCGGTACTGAAAATACCCGACGGCGCTTTCTCTAGAGGTGTCGAGAAGGTGGGTACGCAGGCAGAACTTGCCAAATCCCTGAAACATTTGCGCCGCAGTTCATCACTGGTGCTCGCCCAGGAGTATATGTACACCGAGTACGACTGGCGTATCGGCATACTGAACAACAAACCACTGTTCGCATGCCGGTACTTCATGGTTGAAGGACACTGGCAAATCTATAAACACGGTGATGACCCACAGACTCCCGACTCCGGCAACTTTGATGCTCCGCCGATTTGGGAAGTTCCACACAAAGTAATGGAGGCCGCACTCAAAGCAGCTCGTCTAATTGGTGATGGGCTCTATGGCGTTGACCTAAAACAAGCCGGTGATCGCGTGGCTGTTATAGAAGTTAACGACAACCCAAGTATCGATTCTGAAGTGGAGGATTTACTGCTCGGAGACGCTCTCTACCATGAGATTATTGCCGAGTTTTTACGCCGTATGGAGCAGAAGCGACAGTATCGTGTTTAACCGGATAATCAGCCGAAAAACCAGCTGTAACGCTGAGGCGTAAACAGACACATGAAAACATATATCTGCTCTCTGCTTATCGTAATTCCCTATCTAGCTCGGGCTGAAATGGTAGAGCTAGAACAGTTCTTCATAGACAAGACCGAAGTGAGTGTTGGTCAGTTCGAGCTTTATGCAAAGGCGGAATCTATTCTGACCGCGGCAGAGCGTGACGGTGGTGGGCTTGTCTACGAGTTTGGATGGACGCAGAAACCGGGGTGGAACTGGCGTAGCCCATACGGTATTTCTGCCAAACCCAGCGAGCCTGCAGTTCATCTAACATACGATGAAGCCGCTGCCTTCTGCCGCTGGAGCGGCAAACGCCTGCCGACTGAACCCGAATGGATCAGCGCTGCCTACACTGAGCAACGCTCTGGCATGGAGCGCAAAAACTACACCTACCCTACGGGCAACTCACCGATGGGTGCAAACTGCCTAGACGGATGTGGTGAAGTCGTTACGGCGGACGTGAGCGAGCACTTGAATCGCGGGAGGGGCCACGCTGAAGTTGGAACAACCCGAGAAGGCGTGAACGGGCTTTACGATATGGGCGCCAATGTATGGGAGTGGGTGGATATCCCCGACGAGAGCTCAAAAGGTACTCGCGGTGGCTCTTGGTGGTACGGACCTCGACAAATGCGAGCCGACTATGTAGCGACAAAACCGCGCGATATGGCGGTTGTCTATATCGGCTTCCGCTGCGTGAAGGATAAGTAAGGATTGAGACTGGTGAAGTCGGTCGGAGTCTAAATTAGGTCGACAAGCCCTCACCGGCTTCAGATTCAAAACAATTAAAATAAAAACTTAGGGATACAGTATGTACCGACAACTCATTACTGCGTTTAGTGCACTCACTCTTTCAGCTTCAGCAATGTCTGAGCCAGCCTTCGGGACCTGGCAGACCGAACCCGATGACAACGGTAACTATGGCCACATAGTAGTAAGCCCGTGCGCAGACAAGCTTTGCGGAGAGCTTGTACAAAGCTTCTCAGCTAATGGAGAAGTGTTGGAGTCTGAGAATATTGGACGCAACATCATTTGGGATATGACAGCAAAAGGCGATGGCCGATACGACGGTGGTAAAATCTGGTCACCTGACCGAGACAAAACCTATAAATCCAAAATGGAGCTAGTTGATGACGGCAACGGACTTGCCGTTGAAGGGTGTATTCTGTTCGTCTGTCGCGATGGCGGCACCTGGAGACGCGTAAAGTAGCGGTTAGGTCTCAATGGATAATTAAGTAGCAGCCACACAGCCACTCTAGGATGAACAGCTGTAGTGGCTCACGCCGCCTAAACCCCAATACTGCTCGGGCTTGAGACGGTCATGCTGAGCTTCGATTTCGCCGGACTGCTCCGCATAGGGTGCATTCATTACGGTTTGCAGTTGCCGCAGCGGCTCATAGTCACCGTTGTAGGCGGCTTGATAGGTCGGCACAACTAACCACTCCCTGAG
>JAYQBD010000011.1:31417-34188 GCA_038137135.1 Oceanospirillaceae bacterium
CATAGTCACCGTTGTAGGCGGCTTGATAGGTCGGCACAACTAACCACTCCCTGAGAATGTATTTCGGATTAACTGCTCTCATCTGCCGCTTAATCGCGTCAGAGCCCTCAGACGCAACGCGCTCGGCGATAAGCGAATGCCACTGCGCTAGCCAGGCGCCCCAGCGCTGCTTCAACTGTTCCGGCACGTCCTGTTGGGAGCTAGGGAGATAGAAACTGACCTCTAGCGCTCTGATATCCTCAGGAAGATCAGATAGAGCTCTGAAAAACTTGGTGTAATCCGCCGGAGTTGCTGTCATTAGCTCAAGCAGCTCATCCAACAAAGCCTTATCGAACTCTGGAAGACCGAGTTTAGAGACCCACATCACCTCCATCTTCTCTTGCATCACTGCAGAGAAGCCGGAGTTAAGCGCCTGTAACTGCTCCAATGCACTTTCATCCTCGGCCACCAGCGGTAACAGAGCGACCAGGAACATCTGATAATTACGTGCCGCTGCGATCGGCTGATTCATGAAGGCGAAGTGTTCACCCCCGCCGGTCCACGGTTGGAAGTTAGGATCAAACTGTTCACAGAAACCAAATGGGCCATAATCGAGGGTAAAGCCTCCCGCAGCACAGTTATCACTGTTGAAGTTGCCCTGGCAGTACCCGACGCGAATCCAGTTAGCCACTAGCGAAGTGAGACGCGCACGAAACAGTTCGGCCAGTTTCAGCAGTTTCTCGGTGAGAGGCAGTTGTGAATCGATCTCTCCCGCGTATTCGCGGTCAATTAGATGCAGTACCAGCATCTCTAGCTCATTCATCGCCTCTGGATGCTCGCCTTTGCGCGCGCGACGCCCAAAAAGCTCTAACTGCCCAACGCGGATGAACGATGGGGCAACGCGCGTTGAAATGGCAACAGTCTCCAATCCCATGCGGTCTGGGTCATAGGAGAAAGAGCCCTCTGAGTACCAAGAGCGCTGCACAGTCTCCTCTCGGGAAGCATAGAGACTCAGTGATCTTGAGGTTGGAACGCCAAGCGCATGCATATGCTCCTGAGCCAAAAATTCCCGCACACTCGAACGTAATACAGCGCGTCCATCTCCACCACGGCAGTAAGGCGTACGCCCGCCTCCTTTGAGCTGCATCTCCCAGCGCTGACCTAAAAAAACGCCCTCTAATACGGAGATGGCACGCCCATCCCCATAACCGTTGCCGGTCTGAAAGGGGCATTGCTGGTAATATTCGCGGCCAAAGATGGAGAGCGCATAGCCTGTCGCCCAACCGGTATTACGCATAGGCCCAGGCGCACTAGATAAGTCGCCGGAGAAGATCTTGATGAATTCTGGGGTATCAGCGAGACCATCATCTAGGCCTAACTGAGCAAACAGACTCTGGCTATGCGCC
Source organism: Oceanospirillaceae bacterium (assembly GCA_038137135.1). Classification (GTDB taxonomy): domain Bacteria; phylum Pseudomonadota; class Gammaproteobacteria; order Pseudomonadales; family Balneatricaceae; genus Marinobacterium_E. The sequence goes on from JAYQBD010000011.1 coordinate 32,803, forward strand.
ACGTATTCAGGCTCGCCAATGGGCGTTGGGGTAACAGTTACAAAGTGCCCCGAAAAGACCTGCCTTGGATCATGATCTTGCCCGTCCTCGCGCGCCTGAGGATCGGCACGAAGCGATTCCACAAAGGAGTAGTCAGCGCATTTTGCTAGCTCATTGAGCGAGCCAACACATTTACTAGAGATAGTTGAAACGGAATCCGACATTATCGCTCTCGCATGTTATGGGCTGATGCCAATCATATGAGCCCGTAGGCACTTGACCCAGATAATTACGGCTGAACTGTCAGACAGTTCAATTTGACCTTATATTACACTGCTGTGTGATTCGTTCTAACCGTTATTCTTTCATGTAAAAAATGGATTCCGGCTTCGCAACACTGGGCTTCTGCCATGAGTACTGCACGCAAAGCTTGTTGAGAGACCTTTATAATCAAAGTTTGTCGCGTCATTCGGCGGCGCCGAATAACCCTCCCACAAAAACACTGTAAGAGGCTTGTGAGGCAAAGCCGAACGAGGCGATCAGATGTCAGCAAAGGATCGAGATCAGCAGCAAATTTGACTCCTAGGCGGCGTGCCTAAAGGGCACAAAAAAGGGAGCCAAAGCTCCCTTTTTAACGTCAACTATTGATTAGTTATCAACAGTTTCATCCTCTTCCATGTCTTTCATCGACAGTTTGATACGGCCGCGCATATCCACGTCCAGTACCTTAACTTTAACAATGTCATCCATGTTGATGTAGTCAGTCACCTTGTTCACACGCTCGTTAGCGATCTGTGAAATGTGAACCAAACCATCTTTACCAGGCAGGATGTTAACGAATGCACCGAAGTCTTCGATGCGAACAACCTTACCTTCGTAGATCTTGCCAACTTCAGCTTCAGCAGTGATTGCAGTTACGCGGTCAACAGCAGCCTTAGAAGACTCTTTGTTGTCAGCGTAGATGCGAACTGTGCCGTCGTCGTCCAGATCGATAGATGCGCCAGTCTCTTCAGTGATTGAACGGATAACAGCACCGCCCTTACCGATAACGTCGCGAATCTTCTCTGGATTGATCTTAAGCTGAACCATTGCTGGAGCGTGGTCTGCCAGTTCTGGACGAGCGTAGCCGATTACCTTAGCCATCTCACGCAGGATGTGTGTACGTGCATCGTGCGCCTGCTCCAGAGCGATCTCCATGATCTCTTCAGTGATACCGGTGATCTTGATGTCCATCTGCAGTGCAGTAACACCCGCTTCAGTACCCGCTACTTTGAAGTCCATGTCGCCAAGGTGATCTTCGTCACCGAGGATGTCAGTCAGGACTGCAAAGCGATCATCCTCTTTCACCAGACCCATTGCGATACCCGCAACAGCTGCAGAAACAGGAACACCCGCATCCATCATCGC
>JAYQBD010000012.1:0-9542 GCA_038137135.1 Oceanospirillaceae bacterium
TCGTGACCCTCATGGACTTCATTTTCGTCATGGCCGTGCTCGTCGGCATGGTCGGCATGGTCGGAATGATCAGCATCATGATCGTGCAGTGATTCTTGGTGTTCGTGCTCGTCATGCTCGTTTTCTTCATGCGCATGCGCCTCACCTGCATGCTCTGCATGCTCCTCTGCGGTCTCCAGCCAGCGCATATCAGCAACACCCGAGGCGGCAATCACCTTCGTCAGGTAGGGCTCCACATCGGGGCCAATCCAGATCATCAGTTCGGTTTCGTCAATCTTGCGGCGGTCAGACGGTTTAAGCGCGTAGTCGTGTGGTGAAGCACCCTCGGGTAGTAGCGTCTGAACCTGTGCTACACCGTCAAGCAGTTCAGTGGCGATCAGTGAGATCGGTTTAATACTGGCAACCACCGTTGCGGCCGAAGCCGAGACAGAGAACAGCGCAGACGCAACGATAGTAAAGGAACGCTGAAACAACATAACTGACAAAACCCTATCGATAAAAAGTGTACTGTTATAATATAACGCCAATTCGGGAGGCGCATTATGCACACACAGGCCAACGCATTCAACAGCGATGCATTCAACAGCAACCACAATCATCAAAAATGCGTCAGCGCTGCACTGACAAGTGCCAAAGCGCTTTGTCGTGATCGTGGCCAGCGGTTAACACCGGTGCGCGAACTTGTATTGCGTCTGGTATGGCAGAGTCATCAGCCTCTGGGGGCCTATGAGCTGTTACCGCAGCTCGCTGAAGCAGGCTTCAACTCAGCTCCTCCAACCGTTTATCGTGCACTCGACTTTCTGCAAGAGCTTGGGCTGATACACCGTATCGCGTCAATGAACGCTTTTATTGGTTGTAGCCACCCAGATGAAACACACCCCAACGCGTTTATGATCTGTCGCGAATGTAAGAGCGCGGCCGAGCTAGATACCGCCGAGCTTAACTCAGCGCTATCGGCTGCTGCCGGAACCCTGGGGTTTCAGGTCGAGCAGGAGAGTGTCGAGCTCATAGGGCTGTGCCAACATTGCCAGGGGGGCGCTAAGTGACCCACCCTGACCTAGCTCGCCTAGAGGGTATCGCCCTACAGGCGGGTAAAAAGCAGATTCTCAGTAATATCAATCTGTCGCTGCATGATGACTGCATCACCACACTGATTGGGCCCAATGGAGCCGGTAAATCGACGCTGGTGAAGATTCTTTTGGGACTGGTGAAGCCGACCAGTGGCAAGGTGTGGAAGCGTCCAGGACTTGTGGTCGGCTACATGCCGCAAAAAATCCAGATAGACCGTACCTTGCCGCTGACGGTGAAACGTTTCCTGCAGATTCCCTATAGCTACTCAAAATTAGAGATTGAGTCAGTACTCGCAGATGTAGGCGCGCCACATCTGTTGGACTACTCGATTCACGACCTCTCGGGCGGTGAGATGCAGCGTACGCTGTTGGCCCGTGCACTGCTGCGCAACCCAGATTTGTTGGTACTCGATGAACCCGTACAGGGAGTCGATATCAACGGCCAGACCGAACTCTACAACCTGATCACCAGTATTCGTAAAAAGCGACACTGCAGTGTGCTGATGATATCGCACGATCTGCATCTGGTTATGGCCTCGACTGATCACGTTATCTGCCTGAACACCCATGTCTGCTGTTCCGGCCACCCCGAGGCAGTCAGTGCCGACCCTGCCTATATCGAGCTATTCGGCGCGTCACACGCTGCAACTCTGGCGCTCTACAACCATCATCACAATCACAGCCATGACCTTCACGGTGACGTGGTTCAAGGCGAGCGCTGCGACGGAGATCATCACCATGGCTGATTTCCTGTTATACGCTCTTATCGCCGGTATCGCTGTGGCACTGGTATCCGGGCCCCTCGGCGCTTTCGTCGTCTGGCGAAGGATGGCTTATTTCGGTGACACGCTGGCTCACTCGGCACTACTGGGAATTTCACTTGGCGTACTGATGGATATCAACCTGAGTCTCGCGGTAGTGCTCTGCTGTGTTGGATTGGCTCTGGCACTTGTGGCGATGCAGCGCCAGCACTGGATCGCCAGCGATACGTTGCTTGGTATTATGGCGCACAGTGCTCTATCGCTGGGGCTTGTTACCATATCGCTGCTCGATAATGTGCGCCTTGATCTGCAGGCCTATCTGTTTGGCGACCTACTCGCGATCACACCCGAGGACCTGCGCTGGATCCTAATTGGCGCAGTTATTGTGCTCGGCCTCGTGTACTGGCTATGGAAGCCTCTACTGGCGATTACTATCAACGAGGAGCTGGCTCAGGTCGAAGGGATTCACGTGTCGCGTTACCGTCTCATTCTGATGCTGCTAATAGCGATGGTCATAGCCGGGGCTATGAAACTTGTAGGCGTGCTGCTCATTACCTCTTTAATGATAATTCCGGCCGCAGCTGCACGGCGACTGTCGCAGACGCCAGAGCAGATGGCGATCTTTGCCGGCCTACTCGGGACGCTCTCCGTATTGGGCGGTATTAGCCTCTCTTGGTTTATCGACACACCGGCCGGACCGTCCGTAGTCGTGAGCGCACTGGTTATATTCATGCTGATATTTCTGGCACCACGGGCCCGCGCATGATCCGCGGCCAAGCTATCAACTGGCCGAGCCGCGAGATGCACAGTCGCGTCTGGGCGCTTGCCTGGCCGATGATGCTCTCTAATATCACGGTGCCTTTAGTTGGGCTGGTGGACTCCGCTGTAGTCGGGCATCTGGACGATCCGCGCCACCTTGGGGCGGTCGCTGTAGGCGCCACTCTATTTACTACCATCTACTGGGCGTTTGGCTTCTTGAGGATGGGCACCACAGGACTAGTGGCTCAGGCCGTTGGCCGCAATGATGGCGATCGTAATCGAACACTGTTAGCTCAGGGGATCATCTTCGCGCTGGTTCTGGCACTGGCGATGGTACTGCTGCAGTGGCCGCTACTTAATGTTGGCTTGCAGCTAATGGGTCCGGAAGCTGAGGTGCTCGATAGCGCCTCAGATTACGCCTATACCCGCATCTACGGTGCACCCGCCGCCTTGATCAACTACGTGATTATTGGCTGGTTTGTAGGCAATCAGAATACACGCGTACCGCTCTACCTGCTGACACTGGTAAATCTGGTTAACCTTGCGCTCGACCTGCTGTTTGTAATGGGCTTTGGTTGGGGTGCTCAAGGTGTAGCCGCGGCCACGCTTGTCGCCGAGTACGCCGGTCTGGTTGCAGGCCTCTATTTTGTCGCTCGCCAGCTTAAACTGGTGGATGGACAGATCAAACAGGAGTTGCTGACTCGGCTGGAGGCCTATCGTGCCTTGATACGGGTGAACCGCTATCTCTTTATCCGTACCGCACTGCTGCTGTTTATGTTCGCCTTCTTTACGTCCCAAGGTGCACGAATCAGTACCGAAGTGCTCTCGGCAAACGCTCTGCTGCTTAATTTTTTGATGCTCATTTCGCATGCACTTGATGGCTTTGCGCATGCCAGCGAGGCAGGCTGTGGGCGCTATGCAGGTGCCAACGACAAACCGGGGTTTTATGAGGCAGTCTTTAGCGCTGCAATCTGGTCGCTGGTGTTTGCGCTGGCACTAACCATGATCTTCTATCTTTTTGGCGAGCCGATATTGGGCCTGATGACCGATATCGATACGGTGATGGCGATCGCAGTCGACTATCTACCCTGGATTTGGGTGCTGCCAATCATTGCTGTAGGCAGCTACCTATTGGACGGGGTGTTGATTGGTACGACCCAGACACGGGCGATGCAGCAGATCATGTTGATTACCGTGCTGCTGGTATTCCTACCGCTCTGGTGGATAACTCAACCCTTGGAGAATACCGGTCTCTGGCTAACATTCACGCTAGCCTTTGTCGCGCGCGGGCTAGCTGGGCTCTACTACTACATCAAGTTTACGCGCGAAGAGCGCTGGTTCAACACCGACTAAGATCAACTAACTTAGAAAGCCAGCCCCGTCTGCCACTGCCCTAGCCCGAGCGTACTCGGGACAACACTCGATATGGTCGTTGACGTAACCGCAGGCCTGTAGATACGCATAAACGATGGTGGAGCCGAAAAAGCGCATACCGCGTTTTTTCAAATCTTTCGCGATAACTTTAGAGAGATCAGTCTCGGCCGGTAGCTCTGCCATCGACTGCCAGCGGTTGGTTATGACCGAGCCGCCCATATGGCTGAATAGGTAATCGGAGAAGCTGCCAAACTCATCTACCAGCGCTAAGAACACTTTAGCGTTGCCGATAGAGGCTTCTATTTTTGCGCGGTTACGGATAACGCCGGGATCATCAAGCATCGCGGCTATCTCAGATTCGCCAAATTGCGCGACTTTTTCGGGATAGAAGTTGAGGTAGTGCTGGCGGTAGCCCTCGCGTTTGTTCAACACGGTGCGCCAGCTCAACCCTGCCTGAGCCGACTCCAGCACGACAAACTCGAACAGAGTCCGGTCATCTAGTTTTAGTTTACCCCACTCCTCATCGTGGTAGCGGTGCTCTATCTCAGAGTTGCGCGCCCAACCGCAGGTATGTGAGGTGTCACTCATACTAGTGATCCCTCTTCTGCAGCTTCGGATTCACAAAGAACTTAATCGGCTGAGCCTCGGGTTCAGTTGCTGGTGTGTTTTTCAGTGGATCCACACCCTCTTTCGAGACACGGGTCTCAAGCTCTTTGGGTTCCGGACGGCCATCAAGGCGCATTGAGTCCTCAAAACCACAATCCACACACTCGCGGTACTCGCGTTCGTCATCACGATACATACGGGTGCTATCCATCGCGGCACAGCGTGGACAGACCACGCCGGCCATAAAGCGTTTCACAACGCTCATGCTGCAATACCGGAGTGGCGTAGTAGTGCATCAACCTCAGGCTCACGGCCACGGAAAGCTACAAACAGCTCCATCGGCTCTTTCGAGCCCCCCTTCTCTAGAATCTCAGTGCGGAATGACTGACCCGTATCCGCATTGAAGATGCCCTCCTCTTCAAAGCGCGAGAACGCATCAGCTGAGAGTACTTCGGCCCATTTGTAAGAGTAGTAGCCAGCCGCGTAACCACCGGCAAAGATATGGCTGAAACTGTGTTGAAAGCGATTAAATGCTGGCGGTGTGACAACAGCAACCTGCGAGCGCACCTGATCGAGTACTGCTTGCACCGAGGTGTCACCCGGCTGGTAATCACGGTGCAGTACAAAGTCAAACAACGAGAACTCGAGCTGGCGCACCATCATCATGCCCGACTGGAAGTGCTTCGCCTCCAGCAGGCGTTCGAGCATCTGTGCAGGCAGGGGCTCACCGGTTTCATAATGGCCGGAGATCAGTGCCAAAGCCTCTGGCTCCCAGCACCAGTTCTCCATAAACTGGCTTGGCAGCTCCACTGCGTCCCAAGCAACACCATTGATACCGCTGATATCAGCGTGCTCCATCTGTGTCAGCATATGGTGCAGACCGTGGCCAAACTCGTGGAACAGTGTGGTTACCTCATCATGCGTCAGCAACGCCGGCTCACCCTCAATCGGCGGAGTAAAATTGCAGACCAGATAAGCGACAGGTAGCTGCAGACTGGTATCGATACGGCGGCGTACGCGGCAATCATCCATCCAGGCGCCACCGCGTTTGGCGGAACGTGCAAAGGGATCCAAATAGCAGTGTGCAACCACCTCACCGTCTCGGCTAAGTTCAAACAGGCGCACATCTTTGTGGTAGGTATCAAAATCCTGTAGCTCTCGCACACTGACATTGAACAAGCGCTCGGTTACACCGAACAGGCCTTCGAGAACACGCGGCAATGGGAAGTAAGGGCGCAGCTCCTGCTGCGATATATTGAAACGCTTCTGCTTTAGCTTCTCGGCATAGTAGGTCATATCCCAGGCTTCGAGTGTCTCAAGGCCGGACTCCTCGGCCGCGAACGCCCGCAGCTCCGCAACCTCTTTAGCCGCCTGCGGCTTACTACGCTCAGCCAGATCCTCAAGGAACTGTACGACCTGATCGGTCGACTGCGCCATCTTGGTTGCCAGCGAGTACTCGGCGTAGTTCTCAAACCCAAGCAGTTTGGCCAGCTCTAGACGGGCTGTCAGGATCTTCTGCATCAACTCAGAGTTATCCCATTCACCCGCTTTTGGTCCCTGATCAGACGCGCGCGTCGCATAAGCGGTGTAGAACTCTTCACGCAGAGCACGGTTGTCAGCGTGTAACATCACTCCGTAGTAGACCGGGAAGTCCAGTGTCAGCACCCACCCCTCCAGCTCACGCTCCTCTGCAGCTGCTTTAGCAGCAACTAAAACGTGCTCCGGAAGGCCAGCAAGCTCGGCTTCATCGGTAACCTGTTTGACCCACCCTTGGGTCGCATCTAGGACGTTTTCAGAAAACTTGGTGGTCAGCTCTGAGAGCTCGAGCTGGAGCTGCGCGTATCGTTTTTGCTGCTCACCTTCCAGCCCGATCCCTGAAAGACGGAAGTCACGCAGTGAGTTAGTAATCACTTTTTTCTGCGCTGTTGTCAGTGCAGTGAACGCGTCAGTTGCGGCAAAGGCTTCGAATGCCTGATAGAGCTTCTCGTTCTGGCCCAGCTCAGTGAAGTACTCCGAAAGCTTCGGCAGACAGGCGTTGTAGGCTTCACGCATCTCATCAGTGTTCTGCACCGCGTTAAGATGCGAGACGGGTGACCAGGCCTGCGCCAGCTCATCATTGAGTTGCTCGATCTCACCGACCAGGCTCTGCCAATCCGTCATCGGCTGCTCAACAAGTTCAGCAACACGCGCTCGGTTGCGACTCAGAAGCTCATCGATTGCAGGGACAACATGCTCGGGTTTAATGGCGCTAAACTGCGGCAGAGAGGCTGGGGTAAGCAGCGGGTTGCTCATGGAGATCTCCGGAAATCTGGGAATTAATAACCTTTACTATAGAATGGGGGGCCTAGATCAGACTTTCAACCGGATAACGATATACAACTGGAGAGCGCCATGAAAATACGCCCCTTTAAAGGCATCACACCTACACTTGGTGAGCGCGTTTTTGTCGACCCCAGTGCTGTAGTCTTAGGTGATGTCGAGATTGGCGATGACTCATCGGTCTGGCCGCTGACCGTGATTCGCGGCGATATGCATCGCATTCGAATCGGTAAACGCACTAATGTGCAGGATGGCTCTATCCTGCATATTACTCACGCCAGCAGTTACAACCCCGAGGGTTACCCGCTAATTATCGGTGATGAGGTGATCATTGGTCATCAGGTAATGCTGCACGGTTGCACTATCGGCAATCGCATTCTAATCGGCATGTCCTGCACCATTATGGATGGTGCGGTGGTCGAAGATGATGTGGTAATTGGGGCCGGCTCTCTGGTGCCTCCCGGCAAGCGCCTGGAGTCGGGCAAGCTTTACATGGGGCGTCCAGCAAAGGCGGTACGTGATCTCACGGAGAAGGAGCTGAGTTACTTCAGCTACTCGGCCGGAAACTACGTGAAGCTGAAGGATGAGCATCTGGCCGAGGATTGGGCACACGCCGAGTAAAGGCTGGGTAAAGAGGGGTCGGCAACCTACGCTTTGCGTAGATGCCTCCTACATCCTGACCCGCCTACGGCTTGGCTTTGGCTATTTCCCGCAAGCGTTTCACCACTTCTGCCCCGATTGAGCGCTGAGTGAAAGAGCCATCCGCTTTGGTTTTACCCGCGCTTTTGCCGGTTAGAATCTCCAGACATTGATCAACGGTAGAGACCGAATGAATCGCGAAGAGCCCCTCTTTGACCGCATCAACCACCGACTGTTTCAACATCAGATGACGCACATTCGCCTGTGGGATAATGACGCCCTGGCGACCTGTTAGGCCCCGGGTCTCACACAGCCTGAAGAAGCCTTCGATCTTTTCGTTTACGCCGCCAATCGCCTGCACCTCGCCATACTGGTTAATGGAGCCTGTCATCGCAAAGCTCTGCTTAATGGGGATATGCGTTAACGCAGAGATCAGCGTACAGATCTCAGCCATTGAGGCCGAGTCACCATCGATGTAACCGTAAGACTGCTCCATCGCAATACTGGCCGATAGCGTCATTGGGAAATCTTTGGCGTAGCGGTGGCCAAGATAGCCCGAGAGAATCAACACACCTTTGGAGTGGATCGGTTGGCCAAGGGTTACTTCACGCTCAATATCAACTATACCGCGCGAGCCGGGGTGCACGGTTGCCGTGATACGCGCCGGAGTACCAAAGCTGACATCGCCCACCTGCAGAACCGTTAGGCCATTCGATTTACCGACTGCTTCACCATCGGTATCGATCAGTACAGTCTCATTGGTGATGCCATCTTGAATCTTCTGCGCTAAGCGTCCGGTACGTCGCTCTTTCGCATCCAGCGCCTCGTCAACGTGCTCGGACGCTATAAGTTTGGCGCCATCAACATTGCGACGGTAGTCAGCTTCGCAGAGCAGATCCTTGAGTTCACCAATGTGAGTCGAGAGCATCTCCTGATCACCGGCCAGCCGCGAGCTATGTTCTACCAAGCGAGCGACCCCGCCTCTCGTTAACGGCGCCAGCTTCTCTTCTGTGGCCAGGGTCTTCATTAGACGGGCGTAGTGGCGGATCGTTTGCGGACTGCGCTCCACATCCTCTTCAAAATCGACAACCACACGGAACATCTTTTCGAAGTCGTGATCCAGTTCCTGTAACAGGTAGAAGGTGTTGCGGTTACCGATCAGTACAATTTTGACATGCAACTTGATCGCTTCAGGGTCGAGTGTAATCGTACTGATGCCAGTGTATTCGCTGGCGGGATTTTCGATACGAATCTCATGCGCCTTAAGCGCCCGCTTCAGGGCACCGTAGACGAACGGTTGCTCAAACAGCTTCTCCGCCTCTATTACGAGATAACCACCATTAGCGCGATGCAATGCACCCGAGCGGATCAGACGGTAGTTAGTCACCATCGCACCCATTTCTGAGTTGTATTCGATGCGGCCAAATAGATTCTCGTAGTTTGGATGTGCCTCGTAGACTACCGGCGCGCCTTTGGTCTTCTCATTATCGACCAACAGATTGATGCCGTAGTTCTCATCCATAAAAGTGCGGCGAGCCGCTTCGGACTTGTTCTCAAAGATCCCTTCAGCGATTAGCTCGCCGGCGTTGCGGATAAGGTCACGTTCAACCTCTTCAAGGTAGTGACCGACCGCTGCGTGGCTAGAGTAGCGATCAATAACCTCAGCAAACAGCGGCTGAAGTGCAGCGCGAGCAGTGTCGCGGTCGAGGTAACGCAGCGCCTCTGCTGCTTCACGGCGCCACTTTGGTAGCTCGGTCAGCTCTTCATTCAACAGCTCTTCGAGATCTGAAATATGTTTGGTGAAGGCGTCTCGAATCTCCTCCGGCAGTGCAGAAAAGACCGCTTCATCAATCGCCTGCCCTTCCGCAACCGGGGTAAAACCTATGGTGCCAGCATCGCGGTAGACAGCGATGGAGTATTCACGCGCCTGACGTTCGACCGTCTCGACGGCGTTATCATAACGACGGCTAAAATCGCGCTCTATCTGACTCTTCTTGCGCTGATAGGCCGGGCT
>JAYQBD010000012.1:9642-30790 GCA_038137135.1 Oceanospirillaceae bacterium
TAGCCCGGACGGTCCATACCCACGCCGAACTCCATCGCATCTAGCGCCCGCTCTTGGCCGAAAAATCCGGCAAAGGGCTCAAGCGTTTCGGTGGTTTTGAATGGGAGAAGGTCGGTATCGCAGACGCGGTAGAGTTGTTCGATGCTCAGAGGGGCGTGCTTTTCCATGCGCGGTTCCAGTCGGCAGAGTCTTTTCCTTAAGACTGATACCCGCGCAAGGTTAAGTCAAACTAAAAGCTGAAAAACATCGACCTAGCTCGTTTGGTGCAGCTCAGCGTTGAGTTCAGCCAACAGGTCCGCTGTTTGAGGGCGCACACCGCGCCAGATGCAAAAAGCGTCTGCTGCCTGCTCTACCAACATTCCGAGACCGTCGACAGAGCGAGCACCGAGGGATTCAGCCCAAGCGCAGAAAGGCGTTTTCTTAGCGCTATACATCATATCGTAAGCGAGCGTTTCGGTTCCGACAGCGCTCTCAGGTACCGGCGGCAAGTCACCAGCGAGGCTCGCAGCAGTGCCGTTTACGATTAGATCGTAGGCCGGTGCTGGGACTTCTTCGAAGCGACTTACAACGATTCGCTCATCGTCGAAAAGCTCCTTCAGAGCCTCTGCTTTGGCTAATGTACGGTTTGCTAGTACTAACTCACTTACGCCGGCTGTCAGTAACGGTAAGATCACACCGCGCACGGCGCCACCGGCGCCAAGCAGCAGAATGCGAGCGCCCTCGAGCTTGAAGCCTTGGTTGTTTGTTAGATCGGCAACTAAACCCGAGCCATCAGTGTTGTCGCCACAGATCTCACCGGCAGCGCTAACAAACAAGGTATTCACCGCGCCAGCTAACTCGGCAGCCTCAGACCGCTGCTGTGCCAAATCCCAAGCTAACTCCTTATGTGGCACGGTGACGTTCGAGCCTTTGATCTCGCCTGAACGTAACAGCTGCTCCATGGTCTCAGTGAACTCTTCAGACTCGAGTTGCAGCGCACGGTAGACCAGATCTTGCTTACACTGTTGAGCAAACGCTGTATGTATACGCGGCGACAGGCTGTGACCAACAGGATTCCCTGTAACCTGGTAAAGGTCGGTCATCCCGCTTCTCCGAGCCAGTCACGAGATTGCAGGTAGTACTCTGTCAGCTTGGCCTCGGGAGTGCCTGGCTCTGGCGCCCAGTTATAGTCCCAGCGCACCTCAGGCGGCAACGACATCAGAATCGACTCGGTGCGCCCGCCGGTCTGCAAACCGAACAGCGTGCCGCGGTCAAACACCAGGTTGAACTCGACATAACGGCCACGACGATGCAGCTGGAAATCACGCTCGTTCTCACCATAGGGGTCGTTTTTGCGGCGCTGCACGATTGGTAGATAGGCGTCGACGTAGGCATCACCGATAGCACGCATCAGCGCGAAGCTCTGCTCAAAGCCGAGCTCATTGAGATCATCAAAGAAGAGACCGCCAATGCCGCGTGGCTCATCACGGTGCTTCAAGAAGAAGTAGTCGTCGCACCACTGCTTGTAGCGTGCGTAGACATCTTCACCAAAGGGTTCACAGGCCTCTTTGGCGATACGATGCCAGTGGATGCAGTCTTCATCGTTACCGTAGTATGGAGTGAGGTCGAAACCACCGCCAAACCACCAGACGGGCTCCTCACCCTCTTTCTCTGCGATAAAGAAGCGCACATTGGCGTGTGATGTGGGCACCATTGGGTTCTCTGGGTGCATCACCAAAGAGACGCCCATCGCCTCAAAATCGCGACCTTTAAGCTCGGGGCGGTGAGCCGTCGCCGAGGCTGGCATCTGGTTGCCATGTACGTGAGAGAAGTTAACGCCGCCTTTTTCAAAAACTGCACCGTTCTTGATAACACGGCTTCGGCCACCACCGCCTTCGGGGCGATCCCAGCTGTCTTCAACAAAATCGGCACCGCCATCTTCAGCCGCAAGCGCGGAACAGATGCGATCCTGTAGATCCAGCAGGTAAGCTTTTACCTCAGCAACACTGGGTTGGCTCATTAACTCGTCTCCAATAAATCTTTTAACTACGCAGCGTCTTTAAGCTCACTGCATCACGAATAACCGAGGGCGCGCTACGACCGCCCAACTCTCCAGCCAATACAAAATCTAACTCAGGGCCGAAGTAAGCATTTACTCTGGTTTTAGTTAGTGCGGGCTCACGTGTAGCAGGGTTGGCCGATGTCGACACCAGCAAACGGCCGAAACGATCGCAGAGCGCACAGACTAACGGGTGGTCTGATACACGCACCGCCACCGAGCTGTGCTCACCTTTTATCCACTCAGGAATCAGGTTTTCTGTATCGGGAATCAGCCAAGTATTCGGCCCAGGCCAGGAGTTTAAAACGGTGTCGCGTTGCTCAACTGTTAAGTTGGCTAACAGGTGCTCAACCTGCGCAACCTTTGAGGCGACTAGTATCAAACCCTTCTCAACCGGCCGCTTCTTCAGTGCCAAGAGTCGTTTAACGGCTGACTCTGAATAGGGATCACAACCCAACCCCCAAACTGCTTCCGTTGGGTAGGCTATCACCCCATCCTGCTGAATGTAATCAACTGCACGTCGAATCTGCCACGCGTTCAACATAATTTAACCTGTCTCGCTCTATTCCTAACTGTTGCAAAAGTAGCGACCCGCTCTACGTACAAGCTTACCTGTCAGCTCATGCTTGGCTAGCTCCACCTGCAACTGAGCTACATCCAAACCACTGACTTCAACAAGCTCGTCAAAGCTCAGGTCTTCACTGCTCAGCAAAGATAGAATTGGATCCTTACCGCTTGCTGAAACCTTAGTGCTCGAAGATGCATCGCGATCACCGGAGCTACTACATAACTGACGCAGCGGTTGATGAAGGGCGTTGATTATATCATCTGGAGATTCAACGAGAACCGCTCCCTGCTTGATCAATTGATGGCAACCGCGCGCTTGAGGATTAGAGAGCGCTCCAGGGACAGCAAAGACCTCTGCCCCCTGACTCAATGCCAACTTTGCGGTAACTAATGAGCCGCTCTTGAGATCAGCCTCAACCACGAGTGTCCCGAGCGCTAACCCGGCAATCAAACGGTTACGTTCGGGAAAACGCCAGGCATCAAGCGACGCTGCGGGCGGATTCTCGGTCAGCAGCAGGCCACCCTGCTTAACGATTTGATCTGCCAATGCATGATTTCTCTGGGGATAGATCTTTCCTGGGCCGTTCGCTAGCACGGCTGTTGTAGCGGTAGGGCCCTGTAGAGCACCCAAATGCGCAGCACTATCGATACCCAGTGCTAGCCCACTCACTACGCCCACACCCCAATCTGAGAGGTGTTTAGCGAAGCGCTCTGCTACTTTAATTCCGAGCGGTGTCGCTTTACGACTGCCTACCAGCGCGATCTGAGGCTCGCTTACGGCCATAGGTTCACCGCATGCAAACAGTAGAAATGGCGGGTCAGGAATCGTTCGCAGACGGTCAGGGAAATCAGAATGCTCTTCGCTGAGGATCTGCCATCCTAGTTGCTCACACTGCTCGGCAATTTGATCAGCGCCAGCGCTGTAATCTTGTCTCGCAAGTAACGGCCGTTCGTGTTTACGACAAAATTCGGCGACAAACTGCCAGGCCTCATCGCTCTCGAACAGAGTTGCTAGGGAATTGAACCGTTTAATCAATTTGCGCTTTTGAAGCCGCGTAAGTGGAAGCTGCAGAAGTTGCAGCCAGAGGAGAGTGTCGGACATCTGCGCTCCTTGCAGTCCTGATGAACAGCGCCCCATCCTTGAGGCGCGATCTAAAGCTATTAGTGCCTACCGCAGCTGGGGGCTGCTAGGGCTGTCGAAGTTCGTCACCAACAGAGATGACATCAGTGGCGCGCATAATCAGCGCGTAACTCACCTTCTCAAACGATTTGAACACCATCAATTCGCCTGCGCGCTCAGATGGTAGGCGCACAGTCTCGCCATTAATTGGGTCACGCACGTCCTCGCCCTTGCTGTAAACAGAGTAGACATGACCCGCGTCCAAACCTTCACGCAGACCCGCATTTATGGTAACGGCGTCAAACTGACCAATATTCGCAACGCCACCGAGGACACTGAGGATCACCGCATCATCTAACGGTGGGCCAGCACGCGGTGTGAAGATCGATTGAATCGGCTCTTCGGAGCGCGGCAATACGCGATCACGTAGACGCACCTCTTCCACAGATTCGGTCAAATCCAGCGACAGCACATCGGCGTCACGGGCAGCAACCAGAGTGTCTGCAACCTTATACAACTCGTAACCGAGCAGCTCGTTGTCGAATGGGTCGCGGTACTCTTTTGCCGGGCGGTAGATGCTCTGCTGACGTAAATCACTCACCAATTCACCACGGGCGTAAACCCGATCTCCGGCGCCAGCAATGATGCGCTGATTCTTTCCGCCAAGAATGTAAGGCGCTCTCTCCAGCAGATCCTCATCAACAACACGGTTATCATTCAGAAAAGCAGCGATGTCGCGCAACGAAATAGTCGGAATCGCATCCTCGAGCGGAGTCACTTTAGGCTGCATGCCGGTATCGCGTTTCAGACCTAAGCACGGCTTACCATCGCACCAGTAGAGGTAGATGATATCGCCGGGGTAAATAAGGTGAGGGTTATAGATCTGGTTATTCATGTCCCAGACTTCCGGCCAGAGCCAGGGGCTCTGAAGAAAGCGCGCGGAGATATCCCAGAGGGTATCGCCCTTCACGACAACGTACTCTTTAGGGTGGTCATCACGCAGTTGAATCACATCGCCCTGTGTTTTGGTGTGCATCTCCGCGATGGCGGGAGTACCAAGAGCCAACACCAGCGCCAAGAGGGAGCCGAGTAGGTATCGCATAATCAGTCCTTTCAATACGTCTTTCAATACGCGCAAGCCACGGCTCTAGCCTCATGCTGACCGTGCACACATTGCAATGCTTTATGAGTATAATAGTCCAAAATTTCGGAATGCATGTGTGACCGACGACGGTCGCACGATATAGAGACAAATTTGTTATGGCACTACTGAAGATTCTTGAGTTTCCAGACCCGCGCCTGCGTACCATCGCGGAGCCCGTTGAGCAGGTCGATGATGAAGTTCGCAAGCTGATCGACGACATGTTTGAAACGATGTACGACGCGCCAGGCATTGGCTTAGCGGCGACACAGGTGAACGTACACAAGCGCATCGTCGTGATTGATCTCTCCGAGGATAAATCTGAACCTCTGGTCATGATCAATCCAGAGTTTGAGGTGCTCACTGAAGATCAGGATCAAATGCAGGAGGGTTGCCTCTCTGTACCGGGCTTCTATGAAAATGTTGAGCGCCCCAATCGTATTCGTTTAAAAGCGCTCGACCGAGACGGGCACCCCTACGAGCTGATCGCTGAAGAGCTATTGGCTGTCTGCATTCAACACGAGCTGGACCACCTAAATGGCAAGCTCTTTGTTGATCATATCTCGCGCTTGAAACGAGATCGTATTCGCTCAAAACTTGAGAAGAAACATAAGCTTGAGGGCACTCACGCCTAACCTCTTCTATATCCGCAGGGGCGCTTCAAGCGCCCCGTTGCGCTTCTGGAGTATCGATGTCAGATCCACGCATCATCTTCGCCGGCACGCCTGACTTCGCGGCCGAGCACCTGCAAGCCCTAATCAACGCCAAAATACCGGTGACGGCGGTTTACACCCAGCCCGATCGTCCCGCAGGACGGGGCCGTAAACTTCAGCCCAGCCCCGTCAAACAGCTCGCCCTCAGCCAGGATATCCCTGTATATCAACCCCTGAGCTTGCGCGCTGAAGAGGCGCAGGCTGAGTTGGCAGCGCTAAATGCTGACTTGATGATTGTTGTTGCCTACGGACTTATCCTGCCCCAGGTCGTGCTCGATACACCAAAACTCGGCTGCGTTAATGTACACGCTTCACTACTACCTCGCTGGCGCGGGGCAGCACCGATTCATCGTGCCTTACTCGCAGGTGATGCTGAGACCGGCGTAACGCTGATGCAGATGGAGGCGGGCCTCGACACGGGACCAATGCTGGCGAAGGTTCGTACCGAGATTAGCAATCAGGAGACCAGTGGTGAACTTCATGATCGCCTCGCCTACCTAGGTAGCCAAATGCTGGTCGATCAATTACCGGCGCTGTTGGCTGGCGAACTCCAGCCCGAGCAACAAGATGACAACCAAGCAAATTATGCGACAAAGCTCGAGAAGCAAGAGGGCCGGATAGATTGGAGCCAAGATGCTGACGCCATTGCACGCCAAGTGCGTGGCTTAAGTCCCTGGCCAGTCGCTTTCACACACCTAGACGGCAATGCGATGCGAATTTGGCTGGCGGAGCCCGACGCCCAAAGCGGCAACACCCCTGCAGGATCAGTTTGCGAAACGTCAAAACGAGGTATTGCTGTGAGCTGTGGTACGGGTCGCCTCTGGATAAAGAGCTTGCAACTACCGGGCAAAAAAGCCACACAAGCAGCCGCACTGTTGAACTCCAACAATCATCCATTCCAGTTGGGTACCCAGTTTGACTGATAAAACCAAGCCATCGAGTGCAGGACTGAACCTACGTGCCCGCGTGGCTCAGGCGCTCTTACCGTTACTGCAACAGCGCGGATCTCTTTCTAGCCAGTTGCCAGCAGCACTCGCTAAAGCCTACGAGCGTGATCGCGCGCTGATGCAGCAGATCTGCTACGGCACACTGAGGTTCTGGTTTCGTTATGAGAATCTCGCCAGCCTGATGTTGCGCAAGCCCTTCCATCCGGATGAGCAGGATATTCAGATTCTATTGAACTCAGCGCTCTATCAGCTTGACCAGCTTAGCGTGCCGGATCATGCCGTTATCAGTGAAACGGTTGAGGCCTGTAAACAGCTCGGCAAACCTTGGGCTGGCAAGCTGCTCAACGCTATTCTTCGGCGCTACCAACGCGAACGAGAGGAGCTAACGCTAGCTGCCCAAAAGCTCGATGGATATATCTTCAACCATCCAGACTGGATGCTGGCCAAGCTCAAGCATAACTGGCCCGATCAGTGGGAACAGATTCTCAATGCCAATGACCAAGCGCCGCCTATGTGTCTACGGGTTAATCGCCAACGCTGCGATCGCGATGGCTATCTGCGTCTGCTGGCCGCCGCCGGGATCGAGGCCAAAGCTGGTCAACACTCAGCGGATGCGATCTATCTAGAGTCGCCGCTGGGAGTCGATAAGCTACCCAAATTTAGTGACGGCTGGGTCTCAGTACAAGATGAGGCCGCTCAACTGGCAGGGCAACTACTCGCGCCGCAACCGGGAATGCGAGTGCTCGATGCCTGTGCTGCTCCCGGCGGGAAACTCTGCCACCTACTGGAGCTGCAGCCTGCCGCAACTGTTGAAGCGGTCGAGCTAGAGGCGCGACGCGCCGTTCGTATTGATGAGAATCTCAAACGGCTTGGTCTCAGCGCAAGCGTGAAGATTGGCGATGCCAGCACTACAGACTGGTGGAGCGGTGAGCAATATGATCAGCTACTGGTCGATGCGCCCTGCAGTGCGACAGGTGTTATTCGCCGCAATCCCGACATAAAGATCCTGCGTCGCAACGAAGATATCTTGGCTCTGGCATCGATTCAGCTCGCGATCTTAGATAATCTCTGGGCTATGCTCAAACCGGGTGGTACATTGCTCTATGCGACCTGTTCGATCTTCCCACAGGAGAACGAGCGAATCGTTGAGCGGTTTATCAAGCAAACTGCCGATGCTCGCTTAGTTCCAATAGAGGCAGACTGGGGCGTAGAGCGGGAGTTTGGTCGACAGCTCTTCCCGCAGTTAGAGGGTCATGATGGATTTTTCTATGCTCGTTTAGAGCGAGCGCAGGAGGCGTAGACAACAGATGAATGTCGTTATTCTCGGCGCAGGTCAGGTTGGTGGTTCACTCGCGGAGCACCTGGCAAACGAGTCCAATGACATAACCGTTGTTGATACAGACGGGCCGCGCTTGCGCGAGCTGGCCGACCGCCTAGATATTCGCACCATTGAGGGGCCCGCCTCTCAGCCGAGTACGCTCGAGCGCGCTGGCGCACGTGACGCCGATCTACTTATCGCTGTCACCAACTCTGATGAGATCAATATGATCGCTTGTCAGGTTGCCACCAGCCTGTTCAAGGTGCCTAAGCGTATCGCCCGTGTGCGCGAACAGGATTACCTCTACAACAACCGCCAACTATTCGCGGACACTGCCATTCCTATTGATGTCCTGATCAGTCCGGAAGAGCTGGTAACACAACACGTGAAACGTATGATCGAGCACCCTGGAGCTTTGCAGGTACTCGACTTTGCCGATGGGCGCGCCCAACTGGTAGCCGTCAAAGCCTATTACGGTGGCCCACTGGTGGGACGAGAGATAGCGGTTTTACGCGCTCACATGCCTAATGTTGATACCCGTGTTGCCGCGATTTTCCGCCAAGATCGACCGATTATTCCTGAAGGCACGACCGTAATCGAAGCTGACGATGAGGTCTTTTTTATCGCCGCATCCAAAGATATACGTTCGGTAATGGGCGAACTGCGACGCCTCGACAACCCTTATAAACGCATCATCATCGCCGGTGGTGGCAATATAGGTGCCCGTCTAGCCGACTCAATTGAGAATGATTTTCAGGTCAAAATCATTGAGCGCAATGTTAATCGCTGCCATCAACTGGCGCGTGATCTGCATAACACGATTGTGCTCCAAGGCAGCGCCTCTGATCGCGAACTACTACTCGAGGAGAACATCGAAGACACCGATGTTTTCTGTGCGCTGACTAACGACGATGAAGCCAACATTATGGCTTCGATGCTGGCCAAGCGCATGGGTGCACGCAAGGTTATGACGCTAATAAATAACCCTGCCTATGTTGACCTTGTACAGGGCGGCGTCATCGATATCGCTATCTCTCCGCAGCAAACCACAATCGGCGCACTGCTAACCCATGTTCGCCGCGGTGATGTGGCGGCCGTGCACTCTCTACGTCGAGGTGCTGCGGAGGCGATTGAGGCCGTAGCCCACGGTGACCGGATGAGTTCTAAAGTAGTTGGCCGCATGATTGAGGAGATCAAGCTACCGGAGGGTGCCACCATCGGCGCACTCGTGCGCAATGATCAGGTGCTGATCGCCCACGATGATGTGGTGATTGAGGATGGTGACCATGTCATCCTCTTCCTAGTTGATAACAAACGGATTGCCGAGGTCGAGAAACTCTTCTCCGTCGGCCTGCACTTCTTCTGAGCCGCACATGCACTTTCGGGTAATCCTCCGCATCCTAGGCATACTGCTGATGATCTTCAGCATCACGCAACTGCCACCCGCATTGATATCGCTCTACTACGACGACGGCAACCTCAATGCCTTCATCGGTGGCTTTGCAATCACCTTGCTGACAGGATTCTTTATCTGGCTACCGGTGATGCGTGTGCGCCAAGAGCTGCGTACCCGTGATGGATTCCTAATTACTGTGCTGTTCTGGAGCGTACTGAGCTTCTTCGGCGCTTTGCCGCTGCACTTTGCCGATGCCCTGGCATTGAGTTTTACCGACGCTATCTTCGAGGCGGTTTCTGGTCTCACCACCACTGGTGCAACCGTCATTACCGGCCTAGATGAGCTGCCCAAATCCCTACTCTACTACCGCCAGCAACTTCAGTGGCTGGGCGGCATGGGTATCATCGTACTGGCCGTTGCAATTCTGCCAATGCTAGGCATCGGGGGCATGCAGCTCTACCGCGCAGAGACTCCGGGACCGGTAAAAGACTCTAAGCTGACACCGCGTATTACTGAAACTGCCAAGGCGCTCTGGAACATCTACCTAACACTGACGATAGCCTGTGCACTGGGTTTCTGGGCCGCAGGCATGACCCTCTTTGATGCGATCAGCCATAGCTTCGCAACGGTAGCCATTGGTGGCTTCTCGACACATGACGCGAGTATCGGTTACTTCGACAGCGCACTGATTGAATCGATCTGTGTGTTTTTTATGATGCTATCGGGCATTAACTTTGGCCTGCACTTTGCCGCCTTCAGACAGAGGACCCTCAGTCATTACCTGGCCGATCCAGAGCTTAAGTTCTACCTATTCATTCTGATCAGCGTCTCACTGATGACACTCTTTGTACTCGACTTTACCGATACCTATCCGCCGCTCGAGTCGCTGCGAAAATCGGTATTTATGGTGGTCTCTATCGCAACAACAACAGGCTTTGCTGTGGCCGATTTTGCCCACTGGCCGGCGATGCTGCCGTTCATGCTGTTTGTCGCGGCATTCGCCGGCGGTTGTGCTGGCTCGACCGGCGGCGGCATGAAGGTGATCCGCATCCTACTGATCCTCAAACAGGGGTATCGCGAGATCGTGCGCCTGATTCATCCCAATGCCATTATGCCGGTTAAGCTTGGCCGTAGACCGATCTCCAGCAAGGTGCTGGAGGCTGTATGGGGCTTCTTCTCGGTTTACCTGATCGTCTTTGTGCTGATGCTTATCGCACTGATGGCGACCGGCCTGGATCAGGTGACGGCCTGGTCGGCAGTAGGTGCCACACTAAACAATCTCGGCCCAGGCCTTGGCGATGTTTCCGAGAACTATGGCAACATCAATGAGACCGCAAAATGGATCCTGGTGTTGGCAATGTTGCTCGGCCGCCTAGAGGTATTCACTCTTCTCGTACTCCTCACACCCGCTTTTTGGCGTCGTTAGGCGCTATCTCCCTATATCTAAGCCGCTTTTAGCGAATTTTCGTGTATAATGCGGCGCTAATTTTTTTGCAAATCGCGCATTTATTTTGACCTCCGAGGGACACTCTCGTGACTGACATCGCTAAACCGGATGTAAAGACCTTTCAGGGACTGATTCTTGCTCTGCAGCAGTATTGGGCAGAGAAGGGTTGTGTCATCGTTCAACCGCTTGATATGAACGTAGGCGCGGGTACCTTCCACCCGGCTACTTTCCTGCGTGCTATCGGCCCAGAGAACTGGAACTCTGCATACGTGCAGCCTAGCCGCCGTCCAACTGATGGCCGCTATGGTGAGAACCCTAACCGTCTGCAGCACTACTACCAGTTTCAGGTCGTAATGAAGCCTCACCCGGACAACTTCCAGGAGCTCTACCTGGGCTCACTCGAGCATCTTGGCTTTGACCTACTGACTCACGACGTTCGCTTTGTAGAGGACAACTGGGAGTCACCGACTCTCGGAGCTTGGGGACTGGGCTGGGAAATTTGGCTCAACGGGATGGAGGTGACACAGTTTACCTACTTCCAGCAAGCCGGTGGCCTAGAGTGTTACCCAGTAACGGGCGAAATCACCTACGGTCTGGAACGCCTAGCGATGTACATTCAGGAAGTCGACTCAGTGTATGACTTGGTTTGGAGTCGCGCTCCGGATGGCAGCATTGTTACCTATGGCGATGTCTTCCATCAGAACGAAGTAGAGATGTCGACCTACAACTTCGAACAGGCTGATGTACCCAAATTGTTTGAAAACTTCGAACACTATGAGCGCGAATGCAACAAACTGCTAGAGGCCAAACTGCCGCTACCCGCCTACGAGATGGTTCTCCAAGCTTCACATACCTTTAACTTGCTTGATGCCCGTCATGCGATCTCAGCCACTGAACGTCAGCGTTACATTCTAAGGGTTCGTACACTGGCTCGAGGTGTTGCTCAGGGTTACTTTGATTCACGTCGTGCAGCCGGATTCCCGTTGGCTGAAGCGAGCATCCGAGAAGAAGTTATGGCATCGCTAGAGGGAGCTGAGTAATGAGTACACGTGATTTTCTATTTGAGCTCGGTACTGAAGAACTACCCCCAACGGCACTGAAGATGCTATCCAACGCTCTGGGTGAGTCGATTGAGACACAACTCAAGGCGGCGCAACTGAGCTTTGAAGAAATTGAACTCTACGCCGCACCGCGTCGCCTTGGCTTCTTGGTTAAGCAGTTGAGCACAGAGCAGCCTGATCGTTCTATCGAACGCACCGGCCCTTCAGCCAAAGCCCCTGAGAAGGCGGCGATGGGCTTCGCTGGCTCTTGCGGTGTAACTTTGGCCGATCTCAGCATCGAACAGACCGACAAAGGCGAATACTACGTCTACCGCGGGACCGAAAAAGGCCGTGCAGCGACCGAGCTACTGCCTGAGATGCTACAGAATGCGATGCAGCAGCTACCAATCCCTAAGCGTATGCGCTGGGCCGCGAGCCGTACTGAATTTGTGCGCCCGGTTAAGTGGGTTATTGCGCTCTTCGGAGACGAAGTCGTTGACTGTACGCTTTTGGATATCAAATCTGGCCGCAAAACCCGCGGTCACCGTTTCCACTACGATCATGAGATCGAGATCATAAACGCTAGTGAGTACGCACCTACCCTGCGTAACACTGGCTACGTGGTCACTGGTTTCGCAGAACGCCGTGAGATGATCCGCGCTCAGGTTCTGGAGCAGGCTGCTAAGATCGGCGGAATAGTCGAGTTTGATGAGGATCTGCTTGATGAGGTCTGTGCACTCAATGAGTGGCCAGTCGCGTTAACTGGTCGTTTTGAAGAGCGCTTCCTTGAAGTACCCGAGCAAGCCCTGATTCTCTCAATGAAAGAGAACCAGAAGTACTTCCACCTTGTTAATGAGCAAGGCGGTTTAATGCCCTACTTCATCACCATTGCCAATATTGAATCCAAAGACCCACAGCAGGTTATTGCCGGCAACGAGAAGGTCATCCGCCCTCGTCTCGCTGACGCAGCGTTCTTCTTTGAAACTGATAAGAAGCAGCCACTGATTGCACGTCTAGAAAAGCTCAAGAGCGTCGTATTCCAAAACCAGCTCGGTACTGTCTACGACAAAGCAGCTCGTATTGAGGCGACAGCCAAGCACATTGCAGGCTTGATTGGTGGCAACTCTGAATATGCAGCTCGTGCAGCACAACTAGCAAAGTGTGACCTGCTATCTGACACGGTCTATGAGTTCACCGAGCTCCAGGGTCTAATTGGCTACCACCTCGCCCTGCATGATGGTGAAGCTGACGAAGTCGCTGTGGCAATTCAAGAGCAGTACTTGCCGAAGTTCGCCGGTGATGATCTGCCGCAAACTAAGAGCGGCATTGCAGTAGCACTGGCAGACCGACTCGATACGCTGGTGGGGCTGTTTGCTATTAACCAACCCCCTACCGGCTCTAAAGATCCCTTCGCGCTGCGTCGCGCTGCCCTGGGCGTTCTTCGCATTCTGGTTGAGCACGAACTACCACTCGATCTGGCGGACCTTCTCGTTGTGGCAGCGAAGAACTACTCTGACTTGCCAGCTCTTGATAATGCAGCCGAGAGTGTCTTTGAGTTTATGCTAGAGCGGTTCCGCTTCTGGTTTGAAGAGGAGTCCATTAGCGCTGAGGTGTATCTGTCAGTCCACGCACTCAAACCACGCGTGCCGCTCGACTTCGTTCGCCGGGCTCGAGCCGTCGCAGGCTTCGCTGAGCAAGAGGCGTCTGCTGCACTGATCGCTGGTAACAAGCGCGTTAGCAATATTCTCAGCAAGCTTGAAGGCGATATAGATTCCAGCGTCAACGAGGCTTTGCTGCAAGAGGATGCGGAGAAGGCTCTATACAGCGCTCTATCGACACTGCGCGCCGAGGTCGAGTCTAAGGTTGAAGATGCGGACTACCAAGGCGCACTTAATGCGCTGTCGAGCCTGCGGGCGCCGATTGACAAGTTCTTTGATGAGGTTCGTGTGATGGCAGATGATGAAGCCGTTAAAGCGAACCGCCTGGCTATACTCGCCAATCTCCGTCAGCAATTCATCGGTATCGCTGATATCTCTCAGCTTGCTTAAGGTAAGTACTTTCCCCAAAAGCCCAGCAATTGCTGGGCTTTTTTGCGCTTATAGCTAGGCTTTTCTTATGCTGGCGCCCTAAGGTCTAAAGGTTTCACGTGAAACAGTTGTAGAACGTCAGTAATTAATGCACCGTCACCACCCTGTGTTCGTATGGGGTCTACACTGAGGTCAATACCAGTGTGAGATCCTATAATGTCAGGCTACACCATAATTATTGTCGAAGATGAGTTTCTAATTCAGGCTGATTACCAGCAGGCTATAGGCCACGCCTTTCCCGATGCCACCATTTACCCACTTCCGGATTCGCGAAACCTGCTCGATACTTATCACAGGACACATCCTGACTTGATAGTGACCGACTTAGTGATGGATTCAGAGAACGAGGGAATAAGTGGAATCACCGAGATACGAGAAATTGACCCGCACATACCTATCATCGTCGCGTCCGGCCACGCGGGGTTCAGTAGCCTAGCCGAAGCCTTCGGTATCAGCCTCAAGCTGCAAAAGCCAGTCTCGGGTGAGGTTCTTGTGAACGCAATTAAGAACCTGCTTGTTCCTGACGAAGCTGTTTAGGTTAAATAAAAAAGGCGACCAACAGGTCGCCTTTTTTGTTTCACGTGAAACCAAATACCAAACTAAACGTCCAAATTAGAGACGTTCAGTGCGTTAGACTCGATAAAGTTACGACGTGGCTCTACCTCATCACCCATCAGTGTAGTGAAGAGCTGATCCGCAGAAATTGCGTCATCGATAGTCACCTGTAGCATACGACGAGCATCTGGATCCATAGTGGTTTCCCAGAGCTGCTCGGGGTTCATCTCTCCCAATCCTTTATAGCGCTGGAAGCTACTGCCACGACGTGCGAGATCCATCAGCCAGTTGATACCCACTCCCAAATCGCTCACCTCCATACGACGCTCCCCACGAGTGATGTATGCGCCATCTGCCAGCAAAGACTGCAGCTCAGCACCTAACGCCGAGATCTGGCCGTAATCACGTGAACGGAAGAAGTCGACGTCCAAGCGGTAATCATCGCTGATGCCGTGCAGGAGGATCGAGATCTTAGGCACATAGAGGCTGTGCTCACGATCAAGCTCTGGTACAACCGTGTACACCTCTGAACCACTCTCCTGCAGCGCATCAAGCTGAGCCTGGAGAGTTTTACACCACTCTTCTACATGCACCTGATCACCCATAGCATCGAGCTCAAGCTTGTTCATAAATAGTAGCTGGCGGAGTATTGATTCAGGGTAAACGCGTCCCAAGCGGGACATCAAAGCGCCTACGCTACGGTAGCGGTTGAATAGATCTTCAAGCGCAGTACCGGAGATCGCTGGAGCATCTTCTGATGGGTAGAGTGAAGTACCCTCGAGTGCGCCCTGCAGCAGATAGTTATCCATCGCCTCATCATCTTTGAGGTACTGCTCTTGCTTGCCCTTCTTAACCTTATAGAGCGGTGGCTGAGCGATGTAGATATGGCCACGCTCAATCAGCTCAGGCATCTGACGGAAGAAAAAGGTCAGCAGCAGTGTACGAATGTGCGATCCGTCCACGTCCGCATCGGTCATGATAATGATGCTGTGGTAACGCAGCTTCTCAACATCAAACTCTTCGCGACCAATGCCACAACCCAGCGCAGTGATTAGCGTACCCACCTCTGCCGAGGTCAGCATCTTATCGAAACGCGCCTTCTCAACGTTAAGTATCTTACCTTTGAGCGGCAGAATCGCCTGAGTACGACGATCGCGGCCCTGCTTCGCAGAACCACCCGCCGAGTCACCCTCCACCAAGTAGAGTTCAGAGAGTGCCGGATCTTTCTCCTGACAATCTGCAAGTTTACCTGGCAGACCCGCGATATCGAGCACCCCTTTACGGCGAGTCATCTCGCGCGCTTTACGAGCAGCCTCACGGGCACGCGCAGCGTCGATCATCTTCTGCACGACCGCCTTCGCGTCCTGAGGATTCTCTAACAGGTAGTCGTTAAAGTTCTGCGCCATCAACTGCTCTACAGCCGTCTTAACCTCAGAGGAGACTAGCTTATCTTTGGTCTGTGATGAGAACTTAGGGTCGGGAACTTTGACAGAGATAATGGCACAGATACCTTCGCGGCTATCGTCACCGCTAGTGCTGACGTTACCTTTTTTGTTCAGCTGTTCAGCCTCGATATAGCCGTTCAAACAGCGTGTCAGCGAAGCACGGAAACCCGACAAGTGGGTACCACCGTCTCGCTGCGGAATGTTATTTGCATAACACTGGATGTTCTCCTGGAAGGAGTCATTCCACTGTAGCGCTACCTCAACACCGACGCCGTTCTCATGCATCGCATTGAAGTGGAAAATTGAGTTCACTGGCGACTTGTTAGTGTTCATGAAATCAACAAACGCGGCCAAGCCACCTTCATACTCGAACACCTCTTCGCGGCCGTCACGCTCATCCTTCAAACGAATACGCACACCGGAGTTGAGAAACGAAAGCTCACGCAAACGCTTGGCAAGGATGTCGTACTCAAACTTGATGTTGGTGAACGTCTCTGGTGATGGGTGGAAACGAACGATGGTACCGGTCGAATCAGTCTGTCCAATAACCTTGAGCGGCTCTTCCGGGACACCGTGATGATAAACCTGCTCATGCACTTCACCGGCGCGACGGATAGTCAGACGTAGATCCGTCGAAAGTGCATTCACAACGGAGACGCCTACTCCGTGCAGACCACCAGAGACCTTATAGGTGTTGTCATCGAACTTACCGCCGGCATGCAGTACCGTCATGATAACCTCAGCCGCAGAGACGCCCTCTTCTGGGTGCAGGTCTGTTGGGATACCACGACCGTTGTCGCTAACCGTAACACTCTCATCAGCATGAATAATGACGCCTACTTCTGAACAGAAACCTGCCAGGGCCTCATCAATACCGTTATCCACAAGCTCAAAAACCATGTGGTGCAGGCCGCTGCCATCATCGGTATCACCTATATACATACCGGGACGCTTACGTACCGCATCCAGACCCTTCAGGACCTTGATACTGGAAGAGTCGTAGTTTTGGCTCTCATCACTCATTCTGAATCTCCAAATGGCTCGCTGGCCGTGAGTTTTCCATTCTCTAGCTTGAACAGTCTTCCCTGCTCCGATGCCCCCCAGAGCTGCAACAGCAACTGAGGGTCGACGCAGGTGATAAAACACTGACTGCCACTCGCTTTGAGGTAAGTACAGAACTTACCCAGATGCCGCGCATCAAGCTCGGCGGGCAGATCGTCGATCAAATAGATACAACGTCTGCCAGTTGTTTCGCTGTAAACCTGCCCCTGTGCCAATTTAAGCGCACTGACGGTGAGTTTCTTCTGACCTCGAGACAGATGCTCGGCGGCACTGCGAGCACCGACTCTAAAGCGCAGATCAGCGCGCTGAGGACCATAGCCAGTGAAACCCTGACGCTGATCTCTCTCGAAGCCGACGTCGAGGAGCTCTTCAAGACTGCGCTCACGGTCCCAACCCCGTGAATAACGCAGTTCAACATCCAGTCCACCCACACCCTCACCAATAAGGGCGGTCAAAATTCTCTGAAACTGGGGAATTAACGCCTCGACATAAGCCTGGCGGAGCTTCGTAAGCTCTTCAGAATACGAGAGAAATTCTCGATTCCACACCTCCAAAACTGATCGGTCGATTCTACCATATTTGAGCAGAGAATTCCGTTGTTTTAGGGCCCTCTGAAAGCCTCTCCAAGTAGAAATAAATCGATTTGAGTGGTGAAATCCGCCCCAATCGATAAATTGACGACGAGTGGCGGGCGAACCGTCCAGTAAACTGAAAGCCTCAGAGTCGATAACCTGCACCGGCATGAGTGCAGCGAGGCCAGCAGTGTCTATATCCTGGCCCTGAAAGCGGGCTCTCAACTCGCCTTGATTAGAGCGTGATACTCCGAGATTCCCGGCAGAAGCCCCCTGCTCGTCGCACAGCTGCGCAAAGCTCGTGGCCTCAGCGCAACCCTCGGTAATAACGTGACGTGCTTGGTGCGTCCTAAATGAGCGCCCGAGCGACAGAAGATGGATCGCCTCCAACACACTGGTTTTGCCGCTACCATTGGCCCCGTGCACCAGATTGATCTCTGGCGAAGCGTCTAGAGCAAGCGAGGTGAGAGAGCGGAGATTAGTAAGCTGTAAGCGCTGAATACGCATCGCTGGAGAGAAGCTAGGCCGAGCGCTTGTGATAGTGCGCCCGGCCCGAGCAGATTACATACGCATGGGCATGATGACGTAAGTGGAGTTCGGGTCGTCAAACCCTTCAACCAACGCACTGGAATTAGCATCGGCCAGCGTGAACTTAACCACATCAGAGTGCAGGATCGACAACACGTCTAGCAAATAATTGACGTTAAAGCCTATATCGATGCTTGGCCCTTCGTAATCCACAGCAACGGTCTCTTCCGCCTCTTCCTGCTCCGGGTTGTTCGCCATGACCTGCAGATAGCCGTCAGAGAGCGTCAGACGCACACCACGGTATTTTTCATTCGACAGGATAGCGATACGGTGGAATACCTGACGCAGCTCCTGACGGTCTCCTAGAAGGATCTTATCGCCATTCTTTGGAATCACGCGCTGGTAATCCGGGAACTTACCGTCGACCAGCTTCGAGGTAAATGTGTAATCACCCACGTTGGCACGAATGTGCGACGCACCGATCACCAGTGTGACCGCTGCATCACCACCCTGGAGCAGTCGAGCCAGTTCCAGAATGCCCTTACGTGGAACAATGATCTGATGCTGCGTACCCACAGGAACCTCGGCATCACTCAGTGATGTAGCCAAGCGGTGGCCATCAGTTGCGACCGCGCGGAGTGAGTCCTCACTCACTTCCAAAAGCATGCCGTTAAGGTAATAACGTACATCTTGCTGCGCCATAGAGAAGCCAGTCTTATCGATTAGCTGACGTAGCTCTGCTTGTGGCAAGCTCAGCTCCAGCGTCTGCGGGCTATCTTCTACATTTGGAAACTCAGAGGCCGCAAGCGTCGACAGCGAGAACTTTGAGCGACCTGACTTGATCACCATCTTCTGCCCAACCACTTCCATCTCAATGCGAGCATCATCAGCAAGTGATTTACAGATATCCATCAGCTTACGAGCGGGAACTGTCACCGAACCAGCCTGCGCTGGCTCATCCAGTTGCACACGGCCTACCAGCTCAACCTCAAGGTCAGTACCGGTCAGTGACAGCTGATCGCCCTCTACCACCATCAATATGTTTGACAGTACCGGCAAGGTCTGACGACGCTCGACTACACCCGCTACCAACTGTAGCGGCTTAATCAGGGCTTCTCGGGTGATAACAAATCTCATGTGGTTTCCTATCCCAGTTCCAACTTAGCTCGTCAGCAGACGAAGGAGGTTTTTGTAATCTTCAGCCATATCCGAATCGGTCTCACGCAACTCCGTAACCTTGCGGTTTGCGTGCAATACCGTGGTATGGTCTCGACCGCCAAAAGCATTACCGATCTCCGGCAAACTGTGGTTGGTCAGTTCCTTTACGAGGGTCATAGCAATCTGCCTTGGACGGGCCACCGAGCGACTGCGTCTTTTGGAGTACAGATCAGCTACTTTGATTCTGTAATATTCCGCCACAACCTTCTGAATATTCTCAATACTAACCTGTTTGTCCTGTAATGCCAGCAGGTCTTTTAATGCTTCTTTAATTGTTGGGATATTTAACGGCACACCATGAAAATGAGCGTGTGCTATCACCCGTTTCAGTGCACCTTCCAACTCGCGAACATTCGATCTTAGGTTCTGAGCCAAGAAGAAGGCTGCATCTTCAGGAAGCTTCACCTTTGCCTCTGATGCTTTACGCATCAAAATCGCTACGCGGGTCTCTAGTTCTGGCGGCTCAATCGCCACCGTCAGACCCCAACCAAAGCGGGATTTAAGGCGCTCCTCGACGCCTTTGATCTCGCGTGGGTAGCGGTCACTGGTCAGGATCATCTGCTGACCGCCCTCTAACAGAGCATTGAAGGTGTGGAAGAACTCCTCTTGCGAGCGCTCCTTGCCACCGAAAAATTGAATATCATCGATCAGCAGCGCGTCTACCGAACGATAGAAACGTTTAAAATCGTTGATGGCGTTAAGTTGCAATGCTTTTACCATGTCAGCAACAAAGCGCTCCGAGTGCAGGTAGACAATCTTGGCGTTAGGGTTGCGTTTACGCATCTCCATGCCGACTGCGTGCATCAAATGGGTCTTACCTAAGCCAACACCGCCATAAATGAACAGCGGGTTGTAACCGGCGCCAGGGTTGTCTGCTACCTGACGCGCAGCCGCCAACGCGAGCTGATTCGATTTACCTTGAACAAAGGACTCAAAGGTAAACTCAGGGTTCAAATTAGACTGATGCCGTAGACCACCCTCAACCTGTACCTCACGCTCGATCTCAGATTGATCAACCAGATCCACCATCGTAGAACGCATCTGCGATGGAACTAACAAAGATGGTTCAGATTGAAAAACAGGAGCCTGCGATGCAAGTGAATGCTCACTTTCACTCGAGTTAGTAACTACTTCACCAGGCTCTACTGACTCAATTGTATTGGGCTCGTAGCTACGCTGAGAGTCGCTTAAATCGCTATCTGTGAATCGATCGGGGTTACGTCGGATCGGTGCGGGACGCGTACGAGGTTGACTCGATTTAGGCCACGCCCGAGCGGCAGTATCGGGCTGCCCGGCGATACTGATACTGACCTCTGGAGGAATACCACCTGTTAGCGTCTCGAGCGCATTATTGATCTGCTGTAGAAACTTATCGTTCACCCAGTCCTTAACAAAACGGTTGGGCGCAACCAGGTGTATCTGAGCCTCAGATTCGCTCTCTAAGCGCAGCGGCCTTATCCACATGTGAAACTGCTGCGATGGAAGCTCGTCGCGCAGATTTTCTAAGCAGTGGGACCAGATGGCGTCAGACATTATTATTCTCGGTGGAAAGATCTACATACTGGGGATAAGTCTACCTGTATCACTAAAGCTTATCCACAACAAAATCAGGCTCCTCAGCCGTTCTAAAAATACTTATTCACTTTACAAAACTCTTATAAGCCTATGTATTATATAGTTAAATTGGAGTTACGCATAATTTGCTAACAATTTAACCCCAGAGTTATCCACAAAAAAGGCCGCTTGGGCGGCCTTTTTATACACAGGGCTAGGTATCAGTTAGCCCAAGGGTCGTTTGCTTCACTACCCCAGGGGTCATCACCACCCATGTCACCGCCCGTGTCGAGCTGAATATCGATCGTGTTTAGATCAACATCCAACGGCGCATCCAGGTTGTAAGTCACGATCTCTGGGAAGATGATTACCAGTGATAACGACAGCAGCATAATCAAAA
>JAYQBD010000012.1:30890-33623 GCA_038137135.1 Oceanospirillaceae bacterium
GTCACGATCTCTGGGAAGATGATTACCAGTGATAACGACAGCAGCATAATCAAAATGAATGGGATAGCGCCTTTGTAGATCTCTTGAGTGCGCATGCCCTTCACCAAACCACCGGTAATCTCATCCTTGTAATCCTCCTTCGGCGCGACACTTCGCAGGTAGAAGAGTGCGAAGCCGAAAGGAGGCGTCAGGAACGACATG
This sequence comes from Oceanospirillaceae bacterium, assembly GCA_038137135.1. GTDB lineage: Bacteria > Pseudomonadota > Gammaproteobacteria > Pseudomonadales > Balneatricaceae > Marinobacterium_E. The sequence continues at coordinate 31,092 of JAYQBD010000012.1, forward strand.
GACATGTTCAAGCCGACCAACACCAGGAACCAGATCATATTGATATCCATGCTGACAGCCACAGGGCCGATCAACGGCATTAGGATAAAGGCAATCTCGAAGAAGTCGATGAAGAACCCCAGTACAAACACCAGCAAGCTGACAAAAAGTACGAAACCAAGCTCACCACCAGGAATGAAACTAAACAGGTGTTCTATCCAGATATCACCATTCACTGCACGGAACGAGAGAGCAAAAATTGACGAGCCCACCAGAATGAACATGACGAAGGTCGAGAGTTTAGTCGTTGAATCCAACGCACCCTTCACGACTTCTAATGTCAAACGGCGACGAGCAATCGCCAGCAGCAGTGCACCTACGGCACCCATCGCTCCGCCCTCGGTTGGAGTAGCCCAGCCGATAAAGATGGTACCAAGTACCAGGAAGATCAGCACGATTGGTGGCAACATCGCAGTCGCTACAGAAATATAAAGCTCGGAGCCCTTCATCGTACGCGCCTCCTCCGGCAGAGGTGGCACCATATCGGGCTTAACGATGGATAGAACAAACATATACAGAAGCAAGAAGCCTACAACCATTAGCGCGGGAAAGAGTGCACCGGTATAAGCATCTTTCACAGAAACTGACAGGACATCAGCCAGTACAATAAGTACCAGTGATGGCGGGATGATCTGCGCTAGTGAGCCTGCCCCGGTCAACAGACCTGCTGCTGTCGGGTAGTGATAGCGGTAACGCATCATAACAGGCAGTGAGATCAAGCCCATAGAGATGACTGATGCCGCAACGACACCCGTCGTAGCAGCCAGCAGTGCGCCAACCAGAATTACCGCGTAGCCAAGACCACCTGGGACACGACCGAACAACTGCCCTGCACTCTCTAAAAGATCTTCCGCCATGCCTGAACGTTGCAGGATGATTCCCATGAAAGTGAAAAACGGGATCGCTAACAGCGTATCGTTCTGCATGATGCCGTAGATACGTTCAGGGATCGCCTGTAACAGCACCCAGTCCAAGAGACCCAGCTCATGACCGATCAGCGCGAACAGAATACCGTTGGCTGCAAGGCTAAATGCTACAGGGAAGCCTGAGAGCAAGAAAAAGATCAACGAGCCGAACATGATCGGCGCGATGTTATCTGTCAGAAACTCCATTTATACGCTCTCCTTAGCATCATCCATATCAACCGTTGCATGGCCACCTTTGGCGAGCGGATCTTCGATTAAGCCCTTCAGAAACGCCCAGCGCTTAATTAACTCAGAACAGGCCTGAATAAAGAGCAGACCAAAACCCACCGGAATCATAAGACGTACCGGCCAACGAATAAGGCCACCGGCGTTCTGACTCACCTCTTGGTTCTGGTAGGTCTCGATCAAGTTCGGGATCGACTGCAGGGTGATGTAGAGGGTCACTGGGAGTACAAATAGCAGGAAGCCCCAAAAATCCACCCAGTTACGAGTCCGGGGGGTCATACGCTGACTCATCACATCGATGCGCACGTGCTCATTCACTTTGAGTACATAGCCTGCCGCTAGTGTGAACACTGCCGCATAGAAGTACCACTGCAGCTCCAACATCGCGTTTGATGCCACGTTAAAAAGATAACGCGTCGTTGCATTACCCGCACTGACCAGGACCGCGGCTAGTATCAGCCACTTTACGTTGCGCCCGACGAAGCCATTAATAGCATCTACGGTTGCCGAGAATCTTAAGAGAGCGTTCATTTATCAAATTCCATGAAGCTTATTATGCTACCGATCTTAGATTACCAAGTTCGGACTGCCTGCAGTGTGCCGGCTTTAGTAAAACGAGACAACTCGGCTGTCTACTGGTCGGACCAGTATTTCAAGAGTCATTAAACTAAAGTATGAGCTCCTGCTGTAGTATTTATAACTGATGAAGTTAAATTGTGATTCAAGGGTTATCGTGAGTCGCGATTCCCCTCGGTTCAATAAAAGACCAATAACGATAAAGGATTCCTCATGAAACGTAGAGATCTGTTTAAAGGCGCCCTGCTTGCAGCAGCCGTATCAACAGCAACTGCAGCATCTGCTGCTGAACTCCCAGAACTGAACTGGCGTCTACAGTCAGCTGTACCACCAGGCATCGGCTTCTACATGGGCGGTGTGTTCTTCGCTGAAGAAGTTGAGAAGATGACCAACGGTAAGTTCAAAATCCGCGTGTTCCCAGCGGGTGAGATCGTTGGCACTATGCAGATCTTTGACGCAGTATCTGACGGCACGATCGAAGCAGGTCACACAGCGTCTTACTACTACTACGGTAAGAACCCAGCATTCGCTCTCGATACTACAATCCCATTCGGTCTTAACTACCGTCAGTTCCAGGCATGGTACAACTTCGGTGGCGGCGGTGAGATGATCAAAGAGCTCTTTGCTGGCTCTAACATTGTGCCGTTCCCAGCGGGTAACACTGGTGTACAGATGGGTGGTTGGTACAACAAAGAGATCAAATCTCTGGCGGACCTCGATGGCCTGAAAATGCGTATCGGTGGTATGGGCGGTAAGATCATCGAGA
>JAYQBD010000013.1:0-8180 GCA_038137135.1 Oceanospirillaceae bacterium
TATAATCTCATATTTGCTATCGATCCCGATGTCGGTTTTGAACTGGCGACAAAAAGCGCCCCGATCCTATTCTTTTAGATCTCAATATGCCGAACATGAATGGCTTCGAGCTAGCCGATATGACATCCAAACTGTCACTCACAAAGGATATTCCGGTGGTGTTTCTTAGTGCATTTGCAAGTGAAGAGATTAAGTCTCGTGCAAACTCGCTAGGGGCCACTGCCTTTCTGAGTAAACCGGTGGATCTCGATCACCTGACGGCAACGCTTGAAACTGTCTTTGAGGGCCGCGCTTAAGACGAGCTGCGATCCCGCCCAACTTAATGAGCTAAAACGGCAAGATTTTCTCTAGCAGCCACAGTAGACAGCAACTTAAACAAACAGGAGTCTGCTTCGCAAATGATAACAGCAGCTTCCCAATTAAAAGTTGTTCCCAGGATAGCGTTTCTATCCCTCTGCGTCTTCGCACTGCTCTCGGCAGCTACTTATTTTAACTTCCAGTCTAAAAGCAGTGAGTCACTTGAGCGCATCATCGCCGAGCAGCACTCTTTACTGATAAAAGATAACGAGTTGATAGCCACAGAGCTGCGGGAAACGATATCTGCCCTACAGATACTTCTCCAACGTGCCGAGGAGTTGGGGGCGCCTCCGGCTGAAGCGCTGCGCTCTGCAATTTTTGCAAACCATGCAGCCTTTCAGGCGCGTTGGCTATCACTAGACGGACAGGAGTTAATGCGATTTGATCGCAATGGTGACGAGATAACTGAGGTTTCCAGGCAAAAACTTCAAGATAAATCAGACCGCGACTACTTCCGCTCAATGCGCGATCTTGAGGTTGGGCAGATCTACATATCGGAGTTCAACCTCAATGTGGAGCAGGGAACGATTGAAGTCCCATTTCGCCCAACGGTTCGCATCGGTATTCGCGCTACGCGGGGCTATATTCTAGCTAACCTCAACCTCGCCCATCTTTTTGCGCTGATCCGAACCCCCCAGTATTCACTGCATGAAACCTGGTTGATTAATCGTCAAGGTGACTGGTTAATCGCGCCAGAGCAATCCATGGAGTGGGGTTTTCAGTTGGGTGAGCCTGTCAGAATTTGGGATACTCTGTCGTTTCCCAATCTAGGACAACTTATTTCGGGTGAGAGTTGGTCCTCCATCGCGCCTGGTTCCGGCGATATACTCTTGGCGAGCTCACTCAACTTAGGTCCTACAAGCAGCTCGCAAGCTCGACTAGAAGATGATCACCCGATAATCCTGCGCCTGATACCTCGCAGTTTTGTCGATGAGTATATAGGTCAGCGCCATCTCATCCAGCCAGCTTTAGCTTACCTGCTGGCGCTGCTGCTCTCTTTTCTGATTTACGTACTATTGATTCAGTGGCGCAGACGGGTTGTCTCTGATGCATCCACCCTCGTCAAGAGCGAAGAGCTCGATCGGCTCTTCGGTATCGCAAACTTACTGCCACAGATGACTTGGACCACAACTTCCGAGGGCTATTGCGATTTTGTTAACTCTCGCTGGGAGTCATATACAGGAGTGCCAGAGATTGAGCTTGTGGGTACGGGGTGGTTTCAGTTTGTCCACCCGGAAGATCGCGAGCGTGTTCAGGGCGCATGGGAACGGTGTCTGCTAACCGGTGAGGATTTCTCGCATCATTTCAGAATTCGAGATGAGGCTGGTAACTACCGTATGTTTGACACCCGCGCACATGCATTGAAGGACAGCAACGGGCAAGTCATTAAGTGGTTTGGTTCGAATACCGATGTGCAGAGCGCGATTGATCTAGCTGAAAGAGTCGAGGACGAGAAGCGAATTCTTGAATCCAATCTGGCCGAGCTACTCAAAGAGAAGCGTGAGCTTCTTCGGCGGTTTGAGTTTGCTGCCGGTTCGGCAAATTTGGGGGTATGGGAGCTAGACCTATCTCACCATCACCTCGTCTGGGATGACAGAATGTTCTCCATCTTTGGTCAACATCGCTCTCCAAAACCTAACATCTATCGTCTTTGGAAAGAGAGCATTCACCCTGACGATCTTTCGGAGATCGAAGCTAAATTAGCCTACGCCGCTCAGGAGCTGCAGAATATACACCTCGAGTACAGGGTGATGCGGCCAGATGGGAAAACCATATGGGTGAGAGATGACGCTTCAGTACAACACAGTGCCAACAGATCACGTGTGAAATTAATCGGTTGCTCGCAGGATATAACCGCCTACAAAAACCTTACGCTCTCCTTAGAGGAGGCCCTAGCTCACCTTGAGCAGGCGAGGAAGGTTGCCGGGATCGGTATTTTTCGGATTGTTCTTGCGCAGAAGCGGTCTGAGTGGTCGAGTGAGGTATTTTCTCTGCTCGGCCTACCTAAACAATCGAATTTCTCTCTCCAGCGCCTGCTGCAATATATAGTCCCGGAACAGCGGGACCGCATAGAGTTGGATTATCAAGCCGCGATCGCTCGGCATGAGCCTTACGACGCCTACATTCAAATTCGAACACCGCCAGGTGATACCCGTTTCTTGCACCTTTTTCTGGACGCTATCGTTGATGAGACGCGTGATGATCTCGTAATTTACGGCGTTTTGTTGGATGTTTCAGAGCAGAAAGAGGTTGAGATTGATTTAGAGGAGGCGCGCTCGCAAGCGGAGAGCTCAAATCTGGCGAAGTCAGCTTTCCTTGCTAATATCAGTCACGAAATACGTACGCCGATGAATGGCATTCTCGGCATGCTAGCGCTATTGCAGAAACGAACCCGAGAGAAAGAGAGCGCTAATCTTGTCGATAAGGCGCTCCACGCTGCAGAGCGACTAATGGGGATACTCAATGATGTTCTTGATATCTCTCGGGCCGACGCCGGCAAACTGACCCTGAATAAAGCTGAAATCGAGATAGACAGCTTACTGCAGGAGTCGGTGGATATCTTCTCTACCAACGCCGAGCTCAAGGGGGTTGCATTCGAGGTGGAGGTTGCACCCAGTTTGCCATTCAGCTTGAAGGTAGATGGTTTGAGGCTGGGGCAGATTATCTCCAATTTAGTTGGGAATGCGCTTAAGTTTACCGATAAAGGCGGGCGGGTTTTGGCGCGTTTTGAGCTTGATCAATTATCCCAGACACCGCAGTTGAAGGTCAGCATTATCGACACAGGTATTGGCATGACCGAAGAGCAGGCGGCTAGAGCATTTGATGAGTTCAACCAGGCTGACGATAGTATCTCTAAACGCTATGGAGGAACTGGGCTCGGCCTTTCAATCTGTAAACGCTTAACAGAGCTAATGCATGGACAGATAAAGCTTTCCAGTAGACCGGGTAACGGAACGACGGCAACCTTGCACGTGCCTTTTGAGTTTGTAGCGCCTGCATCATCAAGTCAGCAAAATCTCCACTCATGCCAGGTCGACCTCGTCACTCTCAATCAAACTCTAGAGCGGAGTTTGAGACCCGCGCTTGTTGCTAGCGGCGTCAGTTTGCGTGTCTTCTCAAGCGTCGATGAGCTGGTTGAGAGTGCGAAAGACCCAGCTGCGATATGGCGGCATCTATTAATAGATTCGATGTATATTGAGGGGCCTACAGGAGAGACCTTCGCAGCAAGGTACGATGAGTTGAGGCCCCAACTGCAGGAGTACACAAGCCAAACTCTATTTCTACCACCGTTGGTCAGCACATCCCTGCGTATTCAGCTGGGTTCGGGGACAACTCGCCTGATCTACGGCAACATAACCGCTACAGGTATCGAGCGCCTACTGCGAAACTCAATGTCAAATCGCCCACCCGATCCAGCGGTACGGAGTGTGGCAGGTACCGAGAAGAAGCTAAGCAACCTTAAAATCATCAGTGTCGATGATGTTGAATTGAACAACGACGTCATCAAAGGGCTGTTAGCGCAATACAACGCGGAAGTTGAGCTGTTTACTGACGCTCGAAAAGCGATAGCTCGGATAAAACAGGGTGGAGTTGACCTGGTATTGATGGACGTTCACATGCCGGATATGGATGGGTTGGAGGCGACTCGCCAAATTAGAGAGTTGGCAGAGAGCTTGCAGCCGTTGATCTTCGGTTTATCAGCATCAGTTTTGCCTGAAGATAGGGCCAAAGGCCTAGCAGCGGGCATGGATGAGTATCTCAATAAGCCATTCAGAATCAAAGAGTTAATAACGATATTGAATGTTGATATCGATGATTCAGTTAGGTGCGTGCCTGATACCAAGCCGGCAAAAGTATCGACCTATGACTGGCCGGAGTTTATAGACAGAGAGATGGCACTCAAACAGACAAGCGGTGACGAGGCAGCACTTCTGAATCTGGCTCGTGCTTTTGTAACCGGTTTTGCTGCTTACCCATCTGAATACGCCGAAGCTGTGGATACAAGAGACTCCAGCCGGCTCGAGCTTTTAACCCATCGCGTTAAAGGCGCTGCGGGTTATATCGGTGACACTAAAGTGCATGAGTTAGCTAAAACGCTGGAGCTCGAGGTAAAAAATGGCAAGCTTCCGACAGGAAATGAGCTTGGAGACCTGGTTGGGGAGCACATCAAATATCTGCAGCCGCTGTTAGCTGAAATGCGGACTGAGTCCGTGAAAGCAATTTCGAGTTCAGAGCTCGAACAGGTAACCAGCGAGCTACTGGCTGCCTATTCTGATAACTGCTTCACCCCGCAAAACGAGTGGAAACCCTATGTTGCTGGACTCAGGGCTGAAGGTTTCGATAGCATGGCACAGGAGTTAGAGCAGGCACTAGAAGTTAATGATTTCAATAGCGCAGCATCAATACTCACCGAAATTCGCGCATCTATAGAGAAAAGAGCGCAAAAGCGGTAACGGCCACTGGCTCACTTTCCCGAGCATAAAGAGTAGATATGAACAGCGACGCAACGGTTACCAAAGAGAAACTCAAAGTCTACCTGAAGCTGGCTGATGGCCAGCGTCTGCTGGGTTTCTTCTTTGTAGAATCAACTGAGCGACTACAGGATATTCTAAATGACGCCCGATCCTTTCTACCGCTCCATGCGCTAGGAGACAACGGTAAGTATCAGTTAATTATGGTTTCTAAATCCTTCATTCAGCAGGTTGAGGAGGTGGCAGAACTTCCAAACCTCGATGCCGGCTCTGATAGACGATCTGCAGATAGGCGTACGGGTCACGAGTTACGCCAACCAACAGCACCAAAATTTGAACTAGACTGATAGCGAAAGATCAACTCTGGCACGCCCCCTGCATTGCTTGATCTAAACGCTAACAGACTGGTCAAAATGAGCAATCCATCTACAGCCCCGCAACCTCATAATCTTGAGCTGGCGTCGAATCAGGCAAACTCCCTTGTCGGCCGCTTGATGATAATGCAGCTCCAAATCAGCATGGATCGGCAGACGATCACTGCAGATCACATGGGGCAGGCGATACTGGGTATGAGTGAAGACCAGCCCCTCGCAACCTGGCTCGAGGGACTTGAGCCCACTGAGATTCATAGCCTAATCGGGAAGGTCGATATCGACAGCACTCCTATATTAGTGCGTGACCTTGCGGGTATATATACCCCTGCAAAGCTGTGGCAGTATCGCTCGAGCAGTCAAGCTAATTGGCAGATTGCTATTCAAATTGAGATGCAAAATGCGACTGATGAAAACCCACTGAAGAAGCGTTTTTTTGCTCAGCAGCAGCTTCTCTCAATTATATCGCATGAGCTGAGAACACCTGCAGCAACACTGAAGATGCTGATCGATGAGCTGAGCGAGCAGAGCCTCGCTGAGCAGCTGCCGCTAATGCGTGATACCAGCGAGCATCTAATGGCCGTGCTTCAAGATATGCGCCAGGCGATTAATCCCCAGCAGAATTTGCCGCATCAACTGAGGGTATTTCACCCAAATAGACTGCTTGAGAGTGTCACGAGCCAAGTACGACGCATTGCACAGGCGCTGGGCATTGCGCTGCGCATGGAGTTGATAAGTGATGAGCAGCTTCGCGTTAAGTCAGATCTTGAGCGGTGCAAGCTGATTATGCTTAACCTCCTAAAGAACGCGGTTCTCCACTCGGAAGGAACTGAAGTCTGTGTTAGTGCTGAGGTCAGCGGCGTGGCAACTGACGAGCCCTCGATGACCCTTAGTATTCGTGATAACGGAGTGGGCATCGCACCTGCTGAGTTGGACCGCATCCTTCAACCCTTTGAGCGTATGCAAGGGCTGGAGCAGGGCGGTGATGGTGCGGGCCTTGGATTGTTCGTCGTTAAACAGAGCATCAGTGAACTTGGTGGCACGCTGACCCTTAGCCCAATAGCCTCTGGCGGATTAGAGGCACGCGCAGTGGTACCTATTACTCCGGTGGAGAGCGAGAGCTCCAATCTTGGAGACGCCAGTCAGGAGTCGAAACGTTTCCAGAAGCGTCTAGCCACGATGCGAGTATTGGTTGTCGAAGATGATCCAGTGATTCGCATGGTTTCACAGAAGCTGCTCGCAAAAAGAGTTGGCCAAGTCGATGTTGCGGAGAACGGCGCTGCAGGACTCGAAAAGATCAAAAGTAGCTCCTATGATCTCATTCTTAGTGATTTCTTTATGCCTGTAATGGACGGCGCCGAGATGATCCGTCAAGCGCGCGCCTGCGGAATCTTGACGCCAATAATTTCGGTTACAGCCGCTGTTCTCGGTGAAGAGGCGCAGGAGTTGCGAGATGCGGGGGCCAATCAGGTTTTGGCTAAGCCCATCTCTATGAAGGCTTTCATAGACGCTGTAGAGCAGCTCTAGCCACAATCGAGTGCGCGGAGTATATTGTACGTATTATTAATACGTATGGTGTATTTTATGTCTAGCGATACTCGACGTAAGGTCTTTGAGGTAGCTGATGAGCTGCTTCGAGAAGGAAAGCGTCCAACACAACAGCTCATTCGGGATCGCATTGGGGTGGGATCGATTACAACCATCAACAAAGGTTTGAATGAGTGGTGGAGCGCGCTAAGCGATCGTTTTAACAACGCCGATGCCTCGGGCACCGTACCCGAGGCGGTTATTCGTCAGAGCGCGAGACTCTGGAGCGAGGCCCTTAGCTACGCTAGGCAAGAGCACAAGAAGCTTCGCTCAGAGCAGGAATCCATTCTAGAAAGCATTAATAATCAACTACTTAAAGAGCGCTCTGAATACGCCGCTAAGCTTCAGGAGCTGAGCGCGACGATCGCCAATCAGCAACGCAATCTTGCCGGCCTAGAGAACGAGCGCCAAAGCCTGCAAAAGACCCTTCACGCGACCGAGGAGGAGTGTTATCGTCTCTCTAAGTTAGAAAACTCACGCAAAAACAGTAGCATAGCCAGCAATGCAGATGAAAATCTGCGTGATCAGTTACTCGAGGAGCGTGTAAAACTGCGCATCAAACAGGACGCAATCGATGAGCTAAGCGTCAAAAATCAGAAGCTTATCGAAGAAAATGCAGAATTAAGATTAAAGCTAAGGCAGGTTAAGAGTTAATCATGGAAAGTCAGCTGAACAGCACGGCTACCGATGCAGCGATGCGTGAGCTTGTCAGTTCGGCGAGCACTGGCGACATAATAAACACGGTGACTCAAGCGCAGTTTGACCAACTTAAAAGACTGCTGGTTGAGTACAAAAAAGTTGGCTTGCGTCTATGCTTATTAGATGAAGATGGCTACATATTACGCCAAGTCTCGAGCCGCTCTAAATCCGAACGAGTTGAGCCAGGTTTTAACGAGCAGCAGAAGAGGGTGCTTAAGGCTCTCGAGCGTGTCCTGGAGGCCTGTGAGCGTGAAGACATACGCCTAGTCGGTTACAGTGATTCCCTGGTCGCCGTGCCCGCAGCGCTGTTGCATACTGATCTGGCATCAGCCGAAGCTCGCGAACTGGAAACTGGGGACGTCTATCTTGGTGCCGACATTTTGAAAAGTTGATCATGAGAACTTAAGTGAGCAATTAAATGCCGAAGACTATCAGTGTTGTACTCGCAGATGACCACCCAATCGTACTAGCGGGTTACCAACACCTGCTTGAAGATGAGGGCGGGGTGCATATTATTGCTCAAACAGGCAGTTCAGATGAGGCTATTAGTCTTTGCGCAGAGCATGAGCCGGATATCCTTGTACTAGATCTAGGGCTACCCGAGTCCGAGGGAAATGAGCAGACGCACTCCCTGGGCGGGATCGGCGTGATCAAGACGCTAGCCGAGAAGGGCATCGAGACCAAGGTCTTAATT
>JAYQBD010000013.1:8280-33550 GCA_038137135.1 Oceanospirillaceae bacterium
GATCGGCGTGATCAAGACGCTAGCCGAGAAGGGCATCGAGACCAAGGTCTTAATTTCAACGATGCTGGATAAATCGCCGGTGCCTCAGCGCGTGCTTCAGGCTGGTGCGCAAGGCTATCTAGTGAAGACTGAAGCGGCGGATGAGTTAGTGAATGCGGTTCGTACGGTTGCGTCCGGCGGTCAGTACATTTCCCCGTCGATCGCTATGGAGCTAGCCACAGATAGCGAAGCTATCACTCGAATCGAGGATCTCTCTGAGCGCGAGCTACAAATCTTCTTGCTATTAGCGGAGGGGTTACCAGCTGTAGAGATCGCTGAAAAGACCAATCTAAGCCCCAAAACCGTACATGCTCACCGTGCCAATATCCTGCGTAAACTCAACCTTAAGAACAACTCAGACCTAGTGCGCTTTGCGCTCTCGTCCGGCGTTATTCAGCAGTAACAACTATGAATGTAGGTGCTACGGATGCAGGGGCTGAGCTAGCCGAAGATCCAAACAGTACTACAGCACTTTGGGCGGCCATCAATGTTGGCGATCAAATTCAGCTCGAGGCTGATCTTATCGAACAGGGTGTGCGACGCCTCAGCAAATCAAAATTCTACACGGTATTAGCGAAGGTTGATTCTCAGGGCAGCGCTTACTTCGATGCTTTCGTGGTTGAGTCTGATCTTGTCAATGAGCTAGTGCATGTCTCACCAGCGTTTGTCTGCAACTATAACAAGGCTGATCACGTACCGACCCTCGCGTAACAGATTGGTTTAACTCCTTAAGACGACGTCCATAACCGAAAGGTTGGTGCAGTTCGCACGACGCCTCAGCCTAGCGTCTCTACCAATTGTTATTTAACATAATATATATTATACGCAATTATAAACATCAGTATTTGGAGGGCTTGGACTGTGTAAAAGCAAACTTACTATGATGACTTCTAATGCCTGATACGCCCCTGGCATGCCCAGAACAGCCTAAAACCCACAGAAAAAGTAGCGAAATAGATTCTGAACCGCTAGCCTAGGCGCTCTTGAACTAAGGAAGCGTTTTAATGAGCACCGAACTACCACCCTGTCCGAAATGCAACTCTCCCTATGCGTATGAAGATCAGCAGATGCTGATTTGTCCAGAGTGTGGTCATGAATGGGATCCAGCTGCCCCAGTTATTGATGAAGACGCTCTTGTCGTAAAGGATTCAAACGGCAATGTGCTGAATGAAGGCGATTCTGTGACGCTAATTAAGGATCTGAAGGTCAAAGGCTCATCAAATGTTGCCAAGATAGGCACGCGCGCCAAGATTGGACGCCTTGTAGACGGTGATCACGACCTAGATTGCAAAATGGACGGTTTCGGAGCAATCATGTTGAAATCACAGTTTGTTAAAAAGGCCTGATAAACTATTAAAAACAATAATTTGAGAGCGCTATCTTAAGTTTTAGGTAGCCTTTTACTTTTATATTGACCTAGAACAACAGATAGCGCTGTTAAGTCGTTATTTTCTGGTGCTATTTAATCTCTAGGCTAGACTACAGCTAGCCCCATTTAACGCATGAAGAGCTTAATGGCTCTGCGTTTATTACCGCTCGAGGAGTTTATGGATAGCCTCTCACAGCTCGCTAGCTTTGTTTTGAGTCATATTCCAGGGTTGATTACTCTGTTGATCATCCTGGGTATTGGCATACTCTATGTACAAGATCGCAGTCAGGTCGACCAGACAATCAGGCGCAACTACCCTGTTATTGGCCGTTTTCGCTACTTCTTCGAGGATCTTGGGGTCTTCTTTCGGCAGTACTTCTTCGCCCTCGACCGTGAGGAGATGCCGTTTAACCGTGCTGACCGCTCATGGGCCTATCGGGCCGCTAAGCGCGAATCAACGCTTCAGGCTTTCGGTTCAACCCGTGTCCAGCATGAGGGCGACGTGGTGTTTGCCAACGCGGTTATTCCCTTTACCGGCCAGAGCAGTAATACCCCGCTGACATTCGGACCAGGGTGCCGAAGCCCCTACACTACTGACCGTCGCTTTCACATTTCAGGCATGAGCTATGGCGCGATCTCCAAGCCCGCTGTTACTGCTCTTGCACTCGGTGCTAAGCAGGCAGGCATCTGGATCAACACCGGTGAAGGTGGTGCCAGCGATGCCCATCTAGAGTCCGATGCCGATCTTGTCTGTCAGATTGGTACCGCTAAATACGGAGTTCGAACGGCTGACGGGCATCTAGATCCCGAAAAGCTCAAGTCTCTCGCCGCGCGGGAGTCTGTAAAGATGTTTGAGATTAAGATCAGTCAGGGAGCTAAGCCGGGCAAAGGCGGTATTCTTCCAGCAGACAAAGTAACCCCCGAAATTGCAGCGCAACGAGGTATTCCGGTCGGTGAGGCGAGCATTTCACCGCCAGGACATGAGGAGATTAATAGCGCTTCTGATCTATTCGATTTTATCCATCAAGTCCGTGAACTCACCGGAAAACCAACCGGATTTAAAATCTGCATCGGCAATATGGACGATTTCCGTGCTGTACTAGAGGTGCTAGTAGTCGCCGCGCAAAAAGCCTCTGAATCAGTAGCCGCTGATCAGTCTAACCAGGCTTTTGAGGCCTACCTAGCCGACTACGCTCCCGATTTCATCACACTGGACAGCGGCAATGGCGGCACCGGCGCTGCGCCCATGTCGTTGATTGATGCTGCTGGTATGAATATTCAGGAGTCTCTGCCCTCTGTGGTCAATCTTTTAACCTCTATGGGGCTGCGCGAGCGGATACGGGTAGTCGCATCGGGTAAGTTGATTACCCCTGTCGATGTTGCCTGGGCGCTCTGCGCAGGGGCCGACTGCGTGACCAGTGCTCGCGGCTTCATGTTCTCACTCGGCTGCATCCAAGCACTTCAGTGCCATCAAAACACCTGCCCCACAGGAATAACGACGCATAACAAGAAGTTACAGCGAGGATTGGATGCGAAGGTTAAATCCAATCGCGTCGCTAACTATGCCAATGAGATGCATGCTGAACTGGATACGATTGCCCACAGCTGTGGTGCCGCGAATGCATCAATGCTCAATCGCAGTCATGCAATGATCTATGTCGGCAACCAACGCGCTGTATCGATGACACAGGTCTACGCCGGTGACTTAACGCATGAAAAGTAGTTCGACTTACGCTCTTTATCAGTGCGCGAAGAGGCGTTTCTGCAGATCAGTGCTGACGCAATCAAGATCGAGATGCATGAGCAGGTCCCACTGCAGTGCTCGACGCGATGACCGGTGCACCTCAAATCCATAGTTATCTAACAGACGTGCTCGACGATCAATTTCAGGACAACACTGGCTTGAGGGCATCACTAGCTGTTGGTTGTTCTGTTTGCCAGCGATAAAGTTCAATAGAAAGCAGAGTTCTGCGCCCTGCTCGTCTCTCCAGCGAGTCAAAACTCGGTGTTGTGAGTGTCTGTCGAGAGACTCTGTCTCAAGCACCACTGACCCAGTGTAGGTCCATTGTGATTGGAGAAGTTCCTCGGCGTTGAGAGAATGCTGTCGTTCGGTTTTGGCGATGCTAGTCATAGGGACAAATCTCCGCTCGTTTATCTTAACTTAGAGCGGAGATTGCAAGCCCTGTGCCAACTAATACCCTCCCAGAAGGTTGGGTAAGATTACCCGCGAATTATTGCCGGCACACCAATCAGCATCGGATGCAGCCAGATAGCGAACACGGCTGTGAGCACCACACCGACTGCAACTGTTAATAGAGTCGCCCCTAGGGTTGAAGCTGTTGGTCCTAGCCCGGCCGCCCGATCGGCCCTGCGATGTTTGATAAAGGCCAGAACACCCCAAGCCAGAAAGCTACCGAATAGAATCAGATCAGCGAGGGTCCCATTAACCAACAGGTGCGCTATCGTCCAAGTTTTAACAGCGATCAGCATTGGGTGCCCAAGACGAGCTTTAATCGCATTACCCGGCACATAGGTTGCCGCAAGGAAGATAAACGCGACCAGCATCAACAGTGCTGTTATGTGAGAGAGAAAGGCGGGGGGATGCCAGATCCACACCGGCTCCATGCGCGCCGCTCCGTATCCGGTTGCGATCAGGTACAGGCCGATCACTGAGACCAGGCTAAAAAGCCCTTTCCAAACACCTGCACCGAGTTTCTCCACCAGGTTTTCGCGCTTTGCGGGTTGCAGAGCCGGCAGAAGATGGATGCCTAAAAATAGAATTAGACCGATCACCAGTGATGTCATTTAACAGCTCCTTGATGCTGATTTATCCATGTTTCAATTTTCTGGGCCACAGCCGCTAGCTGGCGGTGTGCACCCGGTAGTATGTCCGTACTGCTGAGTATCAGTGCGGGTTGTTCGAATCGCTGTAAAAGCAGGCGTCCGCCGCTCCCTTTTACTCCACCAAAACCAGGCTCCATCTGCAAACCAGAGATCTCCTCCAGCGCACCGCTCCAGCGATTGATCCCTGACAAGAGTCCGATACTCAACAGGCGATACATACCTTTGTCGGCATCCAGTTGCAATCGGTGATACTTCTGTAACGCAAGAATAGCGATCAATAAAAAATTAAATAGCGTGAAGTGCAGAGGTTTCAGCCCTGTTTCAACGGCTAGTGCAAGAAACCAAAAGAGCGCAAAGAGACCCACACATAGCAGCGCCAGCACTACTGGAAACTGCTGATATTCAAGCTGATTTTGCTTCTCGACTAACATACGCATACTCTGAGTTTGGGCATTACGGATCAATCTTACAAGCGATATACTGAAACAAAATTATTTTGAGGTATCTGATGAAGCTGATCTACGTACTCGATCCGATGTGTTCTTGGTGTTGGGCCTTTCGCCCTCAGCTACAGCAGTTTCTCAGCCGACATCCCGAGTTGGAGCTCGATCTGATACTCGGCGGCTTAGCGCCAGACTCCGATCAACCGATGCCAACAGATCAACGCCACCAAATTGAGCAGATTTGGCATCAGATCGCGGAGCAGACCGGGGCCGAGTTTAACTACGAGTTTTGGCAGAAAAACACTCCAAGACGCTCCACCTATCCTGCGTGCCGGGCCGTCATTGCTGCTGACCGGTTAGCTAACAAAGCAACGGAGATGGTCGATGCGATACAGCAGGCCTACTATCTGCGAGCGATGAACCCCAGCGACTCCTCTACATTGATACAACTCGCTGGCGAACTCGGTATCAGTGAGGGCGATTTTGCAGAAGCTCTGGCCGGTGAATCGGTCGAGAATCAATTAAAGCAAGATTTATCGCGCGCCCGCTCAATGGGTATCTCTGGATTTCCCGCACTTATAGTTGAGATCAACGGCGCTTATCACGCGTTAGCACTGGGGTACACTCAGTGCGCCAAAATTGAGCAGAGATTCAGCCAATTGACCGCAGATTAGCGCGCTGGATGCTTAGGATAGAGCGTCTCGAAAGATTGAGTTGGCGTAAGATTGATCGAGTGACCCAGGTCACTGAACACGCCCTGCTGCAGACCCAAACGCACGGAGTCCTCTAATAGCAGCCCTTCAATTTCGCGCTCCAGCAGTTTGCGCAGCTCGGCTTGGTTCCGTCGACCTTGGCGGTAGTCTCGAATGCTTGGGATTAGGCGTAAGATTGCCTGCCGGTCGCGAGTGGCGCGCAAAAACAGCATCAACCGTTTAGCTAACTGCTCGAGTTTACTGCGGCTGCCTTCTATGTAGCCTCTGCTTGCTGTCTGCACTGCCGTGAACATTGCATCCGCGCCACAGATTCCTTCATTCCAGTGTATAAGTAGCTGCTTCCGATTGGCCTCCAGCAGACGCTCAATGCTATGAGTGTCAAACCCGGTCTGTTTCAGATAAGAAACCGTCATTCCAATCCCCTACTTCTCTTACTCTCGATAAACACTAATTCAGCCAGATAAATTTTTGCTGAAAGCCGAACCGTTCAACCCATAGGATGAAAGCGATTGAGCCGTTGTGGAGAAGCAAAGAGCGAGCCAACTTTCCCGTATTAACTTCGAAAAGTTCGTATTGAAGATTATATAATAAACCTCTAATATACACCGACTTTGGAAACTATCGAGACGCGATAACTCATGGAAATAGTAAATTTCACTCCTGTCCCCGCTTTTATTGGCGGCGCATTGATCGGGCTTTCAGCAGCCTTCCTACTTTTGGTAAAAGGCCGTGTAGCAGGTATCTCGGGTATTGCCGGCGGTATTATTCTGCCTGAGAAAGGCGATGTGCCTTGGCGAATTCTGTTTGTGCTGGGGCTTGTTCTTGGCGGTCTAATCTACCAGTTCTTTGACCTGGGCCCCGATGTAGCACTGATAGAGGCACAGACCGATAAAGGCATGTTGATCGTTGCGGGTCTGTTAGTGGGCATAGGAACTACTGTTGGTACCGGCTGCACCAGTGGCCACGGTATCTGTGGCCTTGCTCGTCGTAGCCCGCGCTCATTGGTTGCCACACTCACGTTTATGGCGAGTGCGATGGTGACAGTCTTTGTTGTTCGTCACTTAGGAGGTGCCTAGTATGATGCCGCTAATTGCCGCCCTGGCTGCGGGTACTCTCTTCGGTTTGGGATTAGCAATCGCCGGTATGATCGATCCAGCAAAAGTTGTTAACTTTCTGGATATCTTTGGCACTTGGGACCCCTCCCTTGCATTCGTAATGGGTGGTGGCTTGCTAGTGAACGCGATCGCGACCCCGTTCATCATGCGCCGTAAGACACCGATTCTTGCCGAATTCTTCCGCACACCGACTAAGCATCAGGTGGATAAACGCTTGATCATCGGTGGGGTGCTCTTTGGTGCCGGTTGGGGAATCGGTGGTTACTGCCCAGGCCCTATGCTGACCTCTTTGAGCTTTGCAAACAGCGATATTATTGTTGTGGTTGGTGCCTACATCGTCGGAACCTTCCTTGCCCGAACCATGCTACGTGCATGGGAACGCGACCAGCAGGCTCAGGCGCAGCGGGATCAGCAATCCTGCGTAGAGTGACACCAAGCTGAGACAGTCGGGGTTGGACTATCAGTCCAGCCCCAAAAATCCACCCGTTTGATGCGCCCACAGCTGGGCATAAATACCCTTGTAGCGTAGCAGCTCTTCATGCGTCCCCTGCTCAACGATCTCTCCCTTGTCGATAACCACCAAACGATCTAGCGCGGCTATGGTCGATAGCCGATGCGCGATAGCAATAACCGTCTTGCCCTGCATCAACTCATATAGGCTCTCCTGAATGGCCGCCTCTACCTCTGAATCCAGGGCCGAAGTAGCTTCATCGAGTACAAGGATTGGTGCATCTTTTAGCAGTACACGGGCAATAGCGATGCGCTGGCGCTGTCCACCCGAGAGCTTGACACCACGCTCTCCGACCTGAGCGTCAAGACCGGTATTGCCGCTTGGATCAGAGAGCTGATCAATGAACTGCTCCGCCTGTGCACCCCTGAGCGCCTGCATCAACTCCTCTTCAGTTGCATCAGGTCTGCCGTAAAGGATGTTATCGCGAATCGAACGGTGCAGCAGTGAGGTATCTTGGGTCACCATGCCGATCTTCGAGCGCAGCGAATCCTGGGTAACCTCTCGCAACTCCTGACCATCGATACGAATCGCGCCGCCATCAATTTCATAGAAGCGCAGCAGGAGGTTAACGAGTGTTGATTTGCCCGCCCCAGAGCGCCCTACTATTCCGACCTTCTCGCCCGGTTTGATATCAAGCTTTAGCTTGTTAAAGACCTGAACCTTCTCGCCGTAAGAGAAATCCACCTGATCGAACTCAATATGACCCTGCTCGACCTCTATGTTGCGTGCGTGCGCCGCATCCTGAATATCTACCGGTTTCGATAGTGTGTTCATGCCGTCGACGACCGTGCCGATATTCTCGAACAGCGCACTGACTTCCCACATAATCCACATAGAGATCCCGTTGAGGCGCAGCGCCATGCTGACGGCGATCGCTATGGCACCCACAGTAATATCACCCTGCGACCAGAGATAGATCGCTAACGCGGCTGTAGAGAAGGCCAGCACATAGTTAGAGAGCTGCACACTGAAGTTCAGCCCCGTGCCGAGGCGCATCTGGCGGTAAACGGTGTACAGAAACTCGCGCATACTTGATTCGGCGTAGTCGGATTCGCGTTGTGTATGCGCAAAGAGTTTCACGGTGCTGATGTTGGTATAAGAGTCAACGATACGACCTGTCATCGTCGAGCGCGCATCCGCTTGATCAGTCGCGACTCGCTTCAGGCGGGGCACGAAATAGATCTGCAAACCGATGTAGATAGCCAGCCAGCCCAGCATCGGCAGCATCAGCACCCAATCTGCTTGGGCGACCAGCACCAGCATGCTGATGAAGTAGACCAACACGTAAACCATCACGTCCAGCAGTTTCATTACGGTCTCGCGCACCGCGAGCGCAGTCTGCATCACCTTAGTCGCGATGCGTCCAGCGAAGTCATTCTGGTAGAAGCTCAAACTCTGTCGTAGCAGATAACGGTGGGCCATCCAGCGAATCGCCATCGGATAATTGCCCAATAAGCTCTGATGGAGCAGCAGCGCATGCAGCAGCGTTACCGCTGGGATCGCGATCAGCGTCACCAGACTCATCCACAACAGTGTACTACCCTCCTCAGCAAAGAGGGTTTGTGGATCCTTGTCTGATAACCAGTCGACTAGCTGGCCCAAGAAGCTGAACAGGGTTACCTCCAAGATCGCGATCGTCGCCGTGCTCAGAGACAAACCGATCAGAGGCAGCTCAAAACCCCGCGTGTAGTGGCGACAAAACGCCCACAACCCCTCTGGCGGTTGTTCAGCCTCACGATCAGGCAGGGCTTGTGTAAAACGTTCAAACAGTTGAAGTAGCATTGAATTCCCAAAGATCTCCCGTGAGGGAGTAACGGTGCTGAAAGATTCAGCAAAAATAGATTCGACTCAGGTTGCCTAGTATAGTCCTACGCACTATCTATCCCAACAGCTCTAAGGATTTGAAGATGTTGAAGTTTGGAATACTGGGCAATGCAAAAATTGCTCGCGAAAAGGTCTGCCCCGCGATTGTTGCTGCCGGACATCAAGTTTATGCGCTGGCCACTGCTCGCCCTGACGCTGCAGCTAATATCATCGAGCCGTTCAATATCAGCAAAACTTACCCCGACTACGATCAACTGCTGAGCGATCCAGAGATAGATGCGATCTACATTCCCCTCCCCAACCATCTACATGTTGAGTACTCGATCAAGGGGCTAGAGGCTGGCAAAGCGGTCCTCTGCGAGAAGCCGGTCGCACTCGATCAAGCTGATCTGAGCCGTTTAGAGGCCGCCGTAGAGAAAAACCCCGGAGTTCTGATGGAAGCCTTCATGGTAGCCTACAACCCGCAATGGCGCCTGCTGCGTGAGGAGTTGCTGCCAAAGATCGGTCCAATCCAATCGGCACACTGTATCTTCGCTTACAAAAACTTAGATCCAAATAATATTCGGGCGAAAGCGGAACTTGGTGGTGGTGGCCTTCTCGATATTGGTTGCTACGCGACACTAGCGGGGCGCTGGATCTTTGACGCTCAGCCCAAAGTGATGGCGTCGCGACGTGTATTGGATCGCGAAGGCGGTGTGGATCGCCTCACCAGCGCCATGCTTGATTACGGACAGGGCCGCACGTACGCATTTACGGTAGCGACCCAAGCCTGCTTGCACCAGCGTATCACGATTCTAGGAACCCAGGGTTGGGCTGAAGTGATGGTGCCTTTCAATCCAGATAGTGAAGAGGATGCACGTTTCCGTTGGGAAGTTGAAGGTGGTCGAGGTGAAGGCACTCTGATCGAGATGCCACCGATAGATCAGTACACCGAGATGGTTAAGGCGTTCGCATCCAAGGTTGATGCGGGCGTGTCGTGGAACAACTTAGAGCAGTCGCGTCAGGTGATGGAAGTACTTGACCAAATCAAAACCCAGGCGGTAACCGATGTAGTCCCCTCCGCCCACATGGCCTAGGGAAGCTAGATAGCGAGGTTCAGACAAATGTCAGAGATCTGTTCTAATCTCTTATTAAATCTACTGTTTTAAGAGCTAAGAAGGTCCTAAACATGCGTGTACTCCTGGTAGAAGATGAAGCCGCGTTGGCAAGTGCACTAGCTGAGCATCTAGAGCTTCAAGGGATGGCGGTTGATAGTTTTGATCATCTACGGCTGGCCGACGGTGCGCTGCGCACAACCGAGTATGACCTGGTGCTACTCGACCTTCAGCTGCCCGATGGCGACGCAATCCCTTGGCTTAAGCAGCAACGGCAGCAGCAGTTAAAAACCCCGGTCATCATACTGACTGCACGCGACCAGATCAGCGATCGGATCGCAGGACTCGACGCCGGTGCCGATGATTACGTCATCAAGCCCTACGATTTGGATGAGGTGAGTGCACGGATTCTGGCTGTCACCCGCCGGCAGTCCGGGCTAGCTACCAATGAGGTGCAGTACGGCAATCTCAGCATCGATTTGCAACGGCGCCACCTGGCGCTGGATGGCGAGCGTGTTGAGCTCACCGCTCGCGAATGGAGTATTCTCGAAACGCTGATAAAGCGCCCCGGTCACGTTGTCAGCAAAGAGCAGATTGAAGATCGACTCTACGCCTTCGGCCACGAGGTTGAGAGCAATACCGTAGAGGTCTACATCAGCCGACTGCGCAAGAAGCTTGGCCGGGAGCAGATAACCACTGTGCGCGGACTCGGCTATCGCTTGGATACCGAGACGGCATGAGCCGACCCTCAACGCTCGCGGCACGTCTGGGCACCCGTATTGCGATCAGTCTATTAATCGCCTGGATTCTGGCGACCCTGGTATCGCTAGCCGTTTTGATGCGCGAGCTCAACTACTCCTATGATAAAACGCTACGGGAGACGGCTCAGCGCCTGCTGCCTCTGGCCATATCAGATTATCAACTGCATCAGGTCGGCCTACTCGAACTGCGACCGGATCTGAGCCTGCTGCAGAATTTTGACCTGGGTATTACTCACCGTCTGCTAAGCGACCAGCCCGAGTACCTGCTGTATCAACTGCGAGATTGGCGCGGTAAGGTGCTACTGAGCTCGCACAACGCACCGATGAGCCCAATGCTACCTGCGATTCAACCGGGCTTCGCCTCCCTTGAACACTTCAGGCTATATACGGCCTCGACGCCGGACGGCCTCTACCATATTCAGGTGGCTGAATCGGTAAAGCACCGCTATGGTGCGCTGGTCGACTCGCTAATTCTATTCTTGCTGGTGTTCGTGCTTGCCCTTCCGGTCAGCGTGTTGCTGGTGTACACCGCGGTGCGCAAACAATTAGTGCCGGTCAATATGTTTACTAAGGCGATCGCACGACGCCACGGCCACAATCTCAAACCGATTGATCCCATCGATCTGCCAGATGATTTTCTTGAGGTGCAGCAGGCAACCAACGACCTGCTTGAACGGCTGCGTAGTGCGCTTAACTCCGAACGTGAATTTGCTGCTAATGCCGCGCATGAGCTGCGTACCCCGCTAGCCGTTGCATCGGTACAGCTGCAGCGCTTGCAGCAGGAGCTCGGTGGTGATGCCGACCGACGTGAACGTTTGAGCACTGTCTCTTTTAGCTTGCAGCGCTTGACGCGCTTGGTTGATAAGCTGTTGCAGCTGGCGCGCGCGGAATCTGCGGGCCTCTACTCAGGTACCCCGACGCCCATTGAACGTGTGGCTCAGATGGTCGCACGTGAATTGGATCCGAGTGGGCAGCGTATTGAGTTACTCGTCAGCGGTGCACCGAATTTGCAGCTAGACCCCGACGCCTTGGCAGTTATCCTCTCAAACCTGCTAGAGAACGGTCTGAAGTATGCGCCAAGCGAGAGCCCGGTCATTCTGCGCGCTGACAAAGATGCGCAGGTCCATGTAGAGAACCTAGCGCCTAACCTAGACGCAGAGAGTCTTCAGACTCTACAGCAGCGGTTTGTTCGCGGTTCCGAACGAAACAAACCAGGCGCCGGCCTAGGATTAGCTATTGTCTCGGCCTTCTGTCAGCAGCTAGACATAAAGCTATCCCTGGGACTGGTCGGCACCGGGCGTGGTCAACGGATACAGGTCAGTCTGGACTTCTCGGCGGTCACTCTGGCGACAGAGCCGGCTCTCCCATCACCCAAGTCTGTTTAACTGCACGCTCATCACCCAAAATCATTAGAGCGAAGATCAGCTCGTCGATCTCTATCGGGTGCTCCAACCGCAGCTTAAGTTGTGGAATGCGTTCAGGCGCTAGCAGAACGCAGTCCGCCTCTTTGCCGACTTCAAAATTACCGATATAGGCATCGAGTTGTAGTGCTCGAGCCGCACCGAGCGTCGCTAGATAGAGTGCTTGCTGGGGTGTGAGCCCCTCACCCGCCATCTGCTGTACCTTGTAGGCATCCCCCAGCGCGCTCAGCATTGAGAGGTTGGTACCACCGCCCACATCAGTCCCCACACCTACCTGCACGCCTGCGTTTAACGCACCGTTGATGGAGAAGAGTCCAGAGCCAAGGAACAGGTTTGAGCTGGGGCAGTGGCAAACGGTAGAGCCCGCTTCAGCCAAACATTGATGGTCCTCAGTGTCCAAGTGGATGCCGTGTGCGAATACCGCCCGATCGGTGACCAGTCCAGCCTGTTTGTACGCATCCAGATAGGAGCGGCTCTTGGGGTAGAGTTCAGCCACCCAAGCACACTCATCTACATTTTCTGCCACATGAGTGTGCAGATAGGTCTGCGGGTAGTCGCAGAGCAACTGACCAGCTGCGAGCAACTGAGCCTCGCTCGAAGTGGGGGCAAACCTGGGGGTTACGGCGTAGTCTAAACGGCCGACCCCTCGCCAGCGCTCGATCAATTCGGCTGACTCATCGTAAGCGCGTTCGGGCGTGTCACAGAGTGCCTCAGGCGCATGCTGATCCATCAGCACTTTTCCGCTGAGAATCCGTAGATTGCGCTGCTGCGCTTGCTCAAAAAAAGCATCCACTGAATTGACGGCTGAAGTTGCGAACACCAACGCGGTGGTCGTTCCTTGTGCCAGAAGTTGATCAAGGAAAGCGCCGGCCTGACGGCTCGCATAAGGCTTATCCGCATACTTCTGCTCTACCGGAAAGGTGTAACGGTTGAGCCACTCCAGTAGTTGTGTACCATAAGCCGCAATCATCTCAAGCTGAGGATAGTGCACGTGCATATCGATGAGGCCGGGGATCAGGATATGGTCGGGGTAGTGCTCCACAGCGGTACCCGGCGGTAGTTGCGCTAGCAGTACCTCGGCGTTCCCAAGCTGTTTCACACGGCCATCAGCGATCCAGAGTAGACCGTCAGGCAGGTACTCCCACTGAGCATCGAGAGCGGATTTAGAGCTGTCGGGAAAGTGAAGGATGGAGGCGCGGATACATCGTTGCATCAACGGGCACCGCTATCCGTCTTAAGTGGCCGAACGATGGCTAGCTTGCTGTCACTCGCTGACTCAATAGAATCGTCGCCGCAGAGTTTTTGGCGCTTGTACATCAGATCCGCGGCAATAGACACAGCGATCTCAGTCGGTGTTTTAGTTTTTAAGTCGGGCAGTCCGATCGGTGTATCAATTCGATCCTTCTCAGACTGTGCGATACCGCGCTGATCTAGGCGCTGCATAAACCGACGCGCTTTCGTGTTCGAGCCGATCATCCCCAAATAATCAAACTCACAGCTAAGCGCGGCAAGTACCAGTTCGAAGTCGAGTTGATGATCGTGCGTCATAATTAACGACCAAGCCCGTTTTGGCAAAGATCCTGCGACATCAATAGGGTCACGTTCTACTCGATTAACACCCGGGGGTATCGCATGGATAAAGAGTTCATCGCGATCATCAATCCAGTGCACATTGAATCCAAGGCCGGCCAATATTGGCACCAACGCTTGGGCTACATGCCCCGCACCGAATAGATAGAGCTGCACCAAACTGGCATTAAAGACCTCGAACAGTACGCGAACTTCGCCGCCACAACACTGCCCCAGTGAGCTGTTTAGTGTGTAGGGCTTCTCAAACACCCCATCGACCCCTTGGTGGATCAACTCACGCGCATACCCGACTGCATCGTACTCAAGATTGCCGCCGCCGAGGGACTCAACGACCTTATCGAGCGTTACCACCATTTTGGTTCCGCGCGACCGAGGGCTTGAACCACGATCAGCAATTTGGGTAACAAGTACCGCCGCCTGGCCCGACTCGATGGTATCTGCGAGTGCTTTGCTCCACTGACTAAACAACTATTAATTCCTTATTATTCAATGCGTAAAGAGGTCCTTTAAATCTAAAATCTGGTATTTCGCCTGCCACGCTAGTGCGCTCTGTTTAGCTGCGCCAGTGCGGACACAACGGCTTCTGGCGTTGCTGGCGCCTGCAGTTGAACCCAGCGTTGGTAGCCTGCCACACTTGCAATAGCATCTTCAATGGCACACCAGGCCGAGATTGCGAGCATCAACGGCGGCTCGCCAACAGCCTTAGAGCTGTAAATTGTCGCAGCCGAGTTAGGCTCCTGCAGCAGCTCGATACGCAGATCCGTTGGACGATCAGAAACCGCAGGGATCTTATAGGTTGCCGGAGAGTTCGTCAGTAAGCGACCGTCATCGCTCCAACAGAGCTCTTCCGTCGTTAACCACCCCAACCCCTGTACGTAGCCACCCTCAATCTGTCCCAGATCAATACTCGGGTTAAGACTCATACCCGCGTCATGCAAAATATCGGCCCGTATCACCTGAGACATACCAGTGAGTCGGTCCACCTCAACTTCGGTACAGGCGACTCCCAAGGCGAAATAGTAGAACGGCTGGCCTTTTGCCTGTTTGCGGTCGTACCCGATCTCCGGCGTCTTGTAGAAACCGGTCGCTGATAGAGAGACACGCGCCATATAGGCCTGCTGTACCAGCTCGGCAAAACTCTGCTCGCCTCCCGGCCAACTAACCATCCCATCAGCAAAGCGCACTGACTGCGCCGCTATACCCTGACGCTTTACCAGATGCTCGACAAGACGTTCACGCAAGGTCAGCGCAGCATTACGGGCAGCCATACCGTTGAGGTCAGCGCCACTTGAAGCGGCTGTCGGCGACGTGTTGGGTACCTTATCGGTGCGAGTAGAGCTCATTCTAACCTGGCCTAAAGCGACTCCCAACACCGCCGCAACGATCTGGCTCACTTTGGTGTAAAGACCCTGCCCCATCTCTGTACCGGCCTGGCTCACGAGTACCGACCCATCGGTGTAGATATGCAAAAGTACGCCGGCTTGGTTCAGGTGTTTGCCGGTGAAAGAGATTCCAAACTTAACAGGGGTCAGCGCTAAGCCTTTTAAGTAGCGCGGATCTGTGGTGTTGTGGGCGGTAATCGCCTGGCGACGCTCGCGGTAGTCCGCACTCTGCTCGAGTCTTTGTATCATTGAGCGTAGTTGACTGCCGTCGACCTGCTGATGATAGGGAGTGGTCGCTCCCGACTCTGGATAGAGGTTCCTCAAGCGCAGATCTAAAGGGTCGAGAGCAAGCTCACGCGCGATCTGCTGCATCATCGCTTCTCCAGCAAGCATCCCCTGGGGCCCGCCAAAGCCACGAAAAGCCGTATTGGAGACCTTATCAGTGCGCCAACGCTCACCGAGGATGCGAGCATTTGGCAGATTATAGGCATTATCAAAGTGGAACATCGCTCGATCGACGATTGCGTCTGAGAGATCCGCAGAGCAACCGCAATCACCGTCCAGCACAGCCGTTACTGCTTCTATCTTACCCTCCGCCGTAACGGCAGCTCGATAAGCTGCCTCGAAAGGGTGGCGTTTACCCGTTAGCATCATATCCTGAGCTCGAGGTAGACGTAGTTTAACAGCCTGCCCTGTACGCTGTGCAGCAACGGCTGCTAGGCATGCCCAGGCAGCAGCCTGACTCTCCTTGCCGCCAAAACCTCCACCCATGCGGCGCACTTCGACACATACCTGGTTGAATTCGAGGCCACAGACCTCAGCCACCAATTTCTGCACTTCGCTGGGATGCTGAGTTGAGCAGTGAATCTGCAAGCTACCATCTTCGTTTGGCAAGGCGACTGAGGCCTGCCCCTCTAGGTAGACATGCTCTTGACCACCGATTTGAAGGCCACCAACAATCACATTATCGGCAGACGCGAGAACCGCATCCGGATCACCTTTGAGTAGTTCATGACTTGGTCGGACACGCGCTTGAGCAGAGCGAGCTTGGGCTAGCGTTAGAATCGGCGCCTCTTCGCAGTACTCCACTTCGGCCAGCAGCGCCGCGCGGCGCGCCTGTAATTCAGTTTTCGCAATTACAACAAACAGCGCCTGTCCGTGAAATATGACCTCTGTATCAACGAGTAGCGGGTCGCCAGGGAAGATCGGTGCAACATCTGTAAGAGCTGGCAGGTCTGAGTATGTTAGTAGGTCAACCACCCCTGATGCTGCTCGCACAGCGTTGAGATTCAGCGACCTCACCTCTCCACGCGCGATACTCGTCTGCCCTACCGCAGCGAACAGAGAACCCTGAGGCAGTGGAATATCATCTATGTAACGGGCATCGCCGGTTACGTGAAGTTTGGCGGACTCATGCTCGATACTCAAACCCACTGGCAAACTACTCTTCATCGCTCACCTCCGCAGTCTGCAAAGCATCTAAAAGCAACGCAGTTGTACAGTGCAGACGATAGTCGGCGCTGGCGCGCAGATCATCTAGCGGGTGCAGGTGCTTATCGACCAGCGCGCGAATTGACCTGTAATCCCAGGCTCCAGTCTCAGTGCCCTGCAACTCAGCGGCCAAGCTCGACGCGTTGATTGGAGTTGCCGCCACACCGCCAAGCCCGAGCGCTAGATGCGCAATTCGCCCACGAGCAACGGTGATGCAGGCGGCGAAAAGCAAGGCCGAAATATCATCTTCGCGCCGTTTTGAGACCTTCTCGACTATGAGTTTTTGAGGTCCCTCAGGCAAGCGCAAACTCACCGAGTGGATAATTTCGTTGGGTTCCAGAACCGTCGTCCGATAACCGGTGAAGAACTGAGCGAGAGGGACATCGCGCGTTCCCTGAGCACTCCAACACCGCACCTCTGCGCCGAGGGCCAAGAACAGCGGCGGCAGGTCTCCGATCGGTGAAGCGGTTCCGAGATTCCCACCCACAGTGCCGCGATTGCGGATCTGATCAGAGCCTATATGTAGTAGCAGGTTTGCGAGTTCAGGTAAGGCTGCGCTTGCCCAGTCCAATAGCTGGTTGAAGCTCACTCCCGCCCCGACTCTTACCTGACTGGACTCTCTTTCCTCAACAATCTGCTGCAGCTCCCGAATTCGACTCAACCCGATCATCTGGGGCTTTCTCTTCAGTTGCTGAGTCACCTCCAGCATCAGGTCAGTTCCACCTGCAACCAACCCGTAATTCAAGCTTTGCGACTGCAGGCGAGCCAACTCTATCAACGACTCGGGAAGCATAAGCGCACACTCCTGCCCTAGGGGCGGTATTTGATTAAGCTGATTAGCTATCTCAACCCGATCGATCTGAGTCTCATAGTTTTGTGCGGCCCGTTTCACGGCGCTGACGATGGTGCCATAGCCCGTACAGCGGCATAGGTTACCCGCAACCGCCTGGCTCGCCTTTTCATCTGACGGTGTTTCGCCCTCCCCCAGACTCTCCATCAAGACAAACGCAGAAACGATAAAACCGGGAGTACAAAACCCGCACTGAGATGCATGCGTCTCAATAAAGGCCTGCTGTACCGGATGAAGGGTAGTGCCCTGCCGCAGATCGGCCGCCGTGATCAGTTCGCGCCCGTGCAGCTCGGTCGCGGGACAGATACAGGCGTTTATACTCTGGTATTCAACCTGTCCAGCCTCATCAAGTTGGCCCAGCGCAACAGTGCAGGCACCGCAATCGCCTGAAGCGCACCCCTCTTTAGTGGCGGTCATGCGCCGCTCGTTACGTAGATAATCAAGCAGTGTTAAATCGGCGGGCAGCTCTGTCTCGCTAATGATCTGATTGTTGTGTAGATATTGAATCACTTAGGCACTCCCAAGCCGCCGTTTACACTTATCCTGTAACGACTATTGCCTAGAATGGTCAAAAAGGGCAAGTTTTGGTTGATTTAGTGGTGTTGATTTCTTTCAATACTGATTTGGCTGTATCCGTACTGGTATCGGCCCTTTAGAAGTTACGAGCGAATGTCCAACCCCCAATCTATATCGGATTTGAATAGCAAAACAATATGGCTCGCAAATCCGCTTGCGATCTATACCGGAACAGAAACCGACGCTGGCGGTGGAGTTGTTGTATCGGGCCGAGAGATAGTTGAACTAGTTCCCGCAGGCGCTCAGCCTAAGACGTATGCATCTGAGCGTATCGATATGAGTGAGCAGGTGCTGATTCCTGGCCTGATCAATACTCACCACCACTTTTACCAGACGCTGACGCGCGCTCTGCCCGCCGCACTGAATAAAGAGCTTTTCCCCTGGCTGCAGACGCTCTATCCAGTCTGGGCTAACCTGGACCCAGAAGTTCACCGTGCTGCCACGCGCCTTGCTTTAGCAGAGCTACTTCTGTCCGGTTGCACTACCGCTTCAGATCATCACTACCTGTTTCCTCAAAACCTAACAGATGCGATAGATCACCAAGTTGAGATTGGTGCCCAGATGGGCGTGCGAATGGCGATGACACGCGGCTCCATGAGTCTAGGCAAAGATCAAGGCGGACTGCCACCTAACTCAGTCGTACAGACCGAGGAGGCTATTCTGGCTGACTCTGAGCGCCTGGTATCACGCTATCATGACAGCGCGAAATTCTCGATGAGCCAGATCGCTCTGGCACCCTGCTCGCCGTTTTCGGTCACCACCGAGCTAATGCGCGACACTGCATTACTAGCCGAGAAACTCGATGTACGATTGCATACCCACTTGGCCGAAACCATCGATGAGGAGAACTTCTGCCAGCAGATGTTCGGTATGCGCACGGTCGACTATCTTGAATCCGTTGGCTGGCTCTCCAACCGAACCTGGCTGGCGCACGCTATCCACTTCAATAGCGAAGAGATTGAGCGTTTGGGGCGAGCAGGTACCGGCATCTGCCACTGTCCAAGCTCCAATATGATGCTCGCTTCGGGTATCTGTCACGTCAAAGAGCTCGAAGCCGCAGGTTCACCGGTCGGACTGGGTGTCGATGGATCAGCATCCAATGACTGCTCGAATATGATTCAAGAGGTGCGTCAGGCGATGTATATCCAGCGACTGCGCTATGGGTCAGCAAAGGTCACCCACTTTGACGCGCTGCGCTGGGGAACGGCGGGTTCGGCGCGCGTGCTTGGGCGTGAAGATATAGGTACACTGGCGGTTGGAAAAGCAGCTGACATAGCCACCTTTAAATTGGATGAGCCGCGCTTCTCTGGCGCTCATGATCCGCTAGCCGCCCTGCTCCTCTGCGGTGCTCATCGCGCTGAGTCAGTTATGGTTAATGGCGAATGGCGTGTAAAAGGTGGTGAGCTGGTTGACGGCGATATCGACCAGATTATGTTTGAACACAAATGTGCGGCCCAGACCCTGGCCGCCCGTGCGACCCAGTGAGGTAAGTGATGACACCCCATAACAAAGACTTCCCGGTTAGTTGGGACGAAATGCACCGCAATGCCCGTGCTCTCTCCTGGCGTCTGCTTGAACTGGGCCCATGGAAGGGTGTTATTGCGATTACCCGCGGTGGTCTAGTGCCTGCCGCTATTCTGGCCCGTGAGATGGATCTGCGACTGATCGATACCATCTGCGTTGTCTCCTACACCAATTCAGACAGTGGCGAGGCCTCGGTACAGGGTGATATTGAGGTACTTAAAGGCGTTGAAGGTGACGGTGAGGGAATGATCCTGATTGATGATCTGGTCGATACCGGCAAAACCGCTCGCCACGTTCGCGAAATGCTACCCAAAGCCCATTTTGCGACGCTTTATGCGAAGCCTGCTGGCAAGCCTTTGGTCGATACTTTTATCACCGAGGTGAGCCAGGATACCTGGATACGATTCCCTTGGGATATGGTACAAACCTTTACGCCGCCGCTAGCTGAGAGCCGATAACTGATGCCAGAGTCGCTGTTAGAGATTACTGGGCTCACCAAAGCCTACCCCGGTGTTGTTGCCAACAACGACGTCTCCTTCACGATCAACAAGGGTGAAGTTCATGCGCTACTGGGCGAGAACGGCGCCGGCAAAAGCACCCTCGTAAAGATGATTTACGGCCTGGTCAACCCGGATGCAGGTGAAATGAGGTTGAACGGTACGAGTTTCGCGCCCGATTCACCGAACCGCGCACGTGCTAGCGGTGTTGCCATGGTGTTTCAGCACTTTTCACTCTTTGATGCTCTTAGTGTTGCCGAGAATATTGCCCTGGGTATGGATAACGCTCCAGCACCCAGAGAGCTTGCCAAGAGCATTGAGGATGTCTCACACGCCTACGGCCTGCCGCTTGAACCCAAGCGTATCGTCGGTACCCTCTCAGCCGGTGAACGCCAGCGAGTTGAGATCATCCGCTGCCTTCTGCAAAACCCGAAACTCCTGATTATGGATGAGCCGACTTCGGTATTGACGCCACAAGAGGTTGAAATTCTGTTTCAAACTTTGCGTCAGCTTAAAGCTGAGGGCACCTCGATTCTCTATATCTCGCACAAGCTTGAAGAGATCCGAGCACTCTGCGATACCGCGACGATACTGCGCCACGGTGAAAAGGTGGCAACCTGTATCCCCGCCTCAACTACAGCGCGTGATATGGCCGAAATGATGGTTGGCGCCAGCTTCTCAAATCCCGTTAAGGCACAGCGTGAGATCGGTGAAACTTTGTTGCAAGTGGATAACCTTCGCTCACAAAGTGCCGATCCCTTTGGCACCTCATTGCGCGCGATCAGTTTTGAAGTAAAAGCGGGTGAGATACTTGGAATTGGTGGTGTAGCCGGCAACGGCCAAGATGAACTACTGGCAGCCCTATCCGGAGAGATGCGTACTGGCGCCGATACCATCCGTCTTAAACACCAAGCGATAGGCAGGCTGGGGCCGAACAAGCGTCGTGAACTCGGTTTGCTCAGTGCACCCGAAGAGCGTCTAGGTCATGCCGCCGCTCCTGGAATGTCATTGAAGGAGAACTCGGTGGTGACGGCCGCGCGCCGCATGGGACTGCTTAATAGCGGTTTCATTAATTGGAGTGCGACCGAGCAATTCACCCAGCGGGTGATTGCTGACTTTGATGTGAGAACCCCGGGCACCCATACGCCGGCCGGCTCCTTGTCAGGCGGCAACCTGCAGAAATTTGTAGTGGGACGTGAAGTCTCCCAGCAACCTGAAGTGCTCGTAATAAACCAGCCAACCTGGGGTGTGGATGCAGCCGCAGCAGCTTCAATCCGACAAAAATTACTTGACCTTGCCGACAACGGAGCGGGCGTTATTGTGATCAGCCAAGACCTGGATGAGCTACTAGAGATAAGCGACTACTTCTGTGCCCTTAACGAAGGTACGCTTTCGGCCACCTACCCCACCGCAGAACTGGAACTTGATCAGATCGGCCTGATGATGGGCGGTTCGCACGGTGCTGGCCAGGAGGGCGCTCAATGATTCGGTTTGAGAAGCGCCTTAATCCATCACGCGCTACAACAATTCTGACGCCGTTTATCGCCGTTCTGCTGACGATGATCGCCGGCGGGATCATGTTTGCGGCTCTAGGAAAGGATCCAGTGGAGGCGATACGCATCATCTTCTGGGATCCACTATTCGATCCAAATTTTGCCGACTACTCACGCCCACAACTGCTGGTCAAAGCAGGGCCACTTATCCTAATCGCGATCGGTCTGTCTGTGGGCTTTCGTGCGGGTATCTGGAACATCGGCGCGGAAGGCCAGTATATCATGGGGGCAATCTTCGGTGCAGCTACCGCGTTGGCAGTCTACCCAACCGAATCCCCCTTGATCTTCCCCGCAATGGTGATTGCGGGTGCCCTGGGCGGCTGGCTATGGGCTATGATTCCGGCCATTTTGCGCACCAAGTTTAAGACCAATGAAATTCTAGTGTCGTTGATGCTCGTCTACGTCGCTGAATCGATCCTTGCCTCAGTTGCACAGGGCGTTCTGAAGAACCCGGACGGCTACGGCTTCCCGGGCTCGCGAAACCTGCAACAGTACCCGAGCGCCTTTAACGAAGAGGTATTTGCTAACTCAGGTATGCACTGGGGTGTCATCACAGCATTTATCGCAGTGATCTTTACCTACGTAATGATGACCCGCCATATTCGCGGATTTGAGGTGCGTCTAATGGGTGAAGCACCCAAAGCCGCTCGGTTCGCCGGCGTTTCAACGACGCGCCTCGTAGTGTTCTGTCTTGGCTTCTCTGGCGCGCTGGCAGGGTTAGCCGGCATGTTCGAGGTTTCAGGTCCATCCGGTCAGATTACCATCGATTTCAACACCGGCTATGGTTTTACCGCAATCATTGTTGCCTTCCTGGGACGTCTGCATCCGATTGGTATACTGCTGGCTGGCTTATTGATGGCGCTCACCTATATTGGCGGCGAATTAGCTCAGTTAATGTTGGGACTTCCGGGCGCTTCAATTCAGCTATTCCAAGGCATGCTGCTGCTCTTTTTGCTCGCGACTGATATCTTCACCAACTACCGTCTGCGTCTCGGGGGGGCACACTGATGAACCTACTTGGAATAGATCCTATTCTTTTGATCGCTTCGCTGATGGTCTCTGCCACCCCCATTCTATTGGCAGCCATCGGTGAGACGGTTGTTGAGAAGTCGGGTGTACTGAATCTCGGTGTTGAAGGGATGATGATTGTTGGCGCTGTGGTTGGTTTTATCACCGCAGTGAACACTGAGAATCCACTGCTAGGGTTCTTAACAGCCGCTATCGCAGGCGCCCTGCTCTCTACAATTTTTGCCACACTGGTGCTCTATTTCAAATCCAACCAAGTGGCAACAGGTCTCGGATTAACCCTGGTCGGCCTGGGTGTTTCTGCTCTACTGGGCAAGCCCTATGAGGGCATCAAGTCACCAACCATCAAATCCTTCGAGATTCCGATGCTATCCGACATCCCAGTCCTAGGCCCGATGCTCTTCTCACATGACCTTATGGTTTACATCTCAATACTGATTGTCGCGCTGGTGTGGTACACGCTTAAATACACCCGCTTTGGTCTGATACTGCGTGCGGTCGGTGAAAACCACGACGCCGCCCATGCTCTGGGCTACAAGGTGATACGTATCCGCTTTATGGCGATCATGTTCGGTGGTGCCTGTGCAGGCCTCGGGGGTGCTTATATCAGCTTGGCGCGCGTACCCCAGTGGACCGAGGGCATGACTGCTGGTGCGGGCTGGATCGCTTTGGCAATAGTAGTTTTCGCAAGCTGGAAGCCCTGGCGGACACTGATAGGGGCATATCTATTTGGCGGAATAACCGTTTTGCAGCTCAATTTACAGGCGGCTGGCGTAGCAATTCCGGTAGAGTACTTGTCTATGTCGCCGTTTTTGATAACTATAGCGGTCTTGGTAATAATTTCGGCTCGAGGGAATCAGGGCGCACCTGCATCGCTCGGTCGCCTATTCCACGCCTCAAGCTGAGGCAACTAACCTTAACAGGCAACTTCACAGGGAGTACCCCATGAAACTTAAATCAATCTTCGCATCAACGGTTGCAGCTGTAGCGCTGAGCTCTGCAGCAATGGCAGCCGACGTTAAAGTCGGTTTTGTCTACGTTGGCCCCGTTGGTGATGGCGGCTGGACTTACGAGCACGAACAGGGCCGTCTGGCGGTCGAGAAGCACTTTGGTGATCGTGTTGAGACAATTTTCCAGGAGAGTGTTCCTGAGGGTGCTGACTCTGAGCGTGTAATGACTCAGATGGCGCTGCAGGGTGCAGACCTGATCTTTACAACCTCTTTCGGTTACATGGATCCCACCATCAACGTTGCCAAGAAGTTCCCTAAGGTTAAGTTCGAGCACGCGACTGGCTACAAGCGCGCTGACAACGTATCAACCTACTCAGCACGATTCTATGAGGGCCGTGCAGTACAGGGGCACATCGCAGGTAAGATGACCAAAACCAACAAGATTGGTTACATCGGCTCTTTCCCAATTCCAGAGGTAATCCGCGGTATCAACTCGGCTTACATTCATGCGAAGAAGGCGAATCCAAATGTAGAGTTCAACATTGTTTGGGCCTACACCTGGTTCGATCCGGCGAAAGAAGCAGATGCCGCTAAAGCGCTGATTGAACAGGGCGCTGACGTGATCCTGCAGCACACTGACTCGACTGCACCGCAGGCAGCAGCCCAGGAAGCGGGCAATGTCATCACCTTCGGTCAGGCATCTGATATGGCTGATTACGGCCCACTGCCGCGCGTGTCATCTATCATCGACAACTGGGCACCATACTACATTGCACGTACTCAGGCCGTTCTGGATGGTACTTGGACTTCAACCGACACTTGGGACGGTATCGGTCCAGGCATGGTTGGCATCGGTGAGATCTCATCAGCTGTGCCTGCTGACGTAAAAGCTGAAGCCGAAGCTCTGCGCGATGCGCTGGCATCGGGCGAATACCATGCGTTCACGGGTCCAATCAACAAGCAGGACGGTTCTGCTTGGTTGGCTGAAGGTGAAACTGCTGATGACGGCACTCTGGCCGGCATGAGCTTCTACGTTGAAGGTCTGACGGGTTCAATTCCTCAGTAAACCTAGACTGAAACGAAACACCCGAGCCCCGGCGGTTGAATCCAGCGGGGCTTTTTTATGCTTACTCGCAAATTGCACAATCCGAACTATATTTATTAGATAATCTTTTGGATTGGGCTGTTTGCAGTTATGCCGCACTCCCGCGCACCTAAAAATTGGTCTCCTGTCGCCGCATCTACCGCGGCACTCATTGCCATTACAGGTGCAACTCCCGTTAACGCAGCTCTACCCGCCCTAACGTCTGCTCTCGGTTTCAGCATCGCTGGCGCAACTGCGGTAACAGTACTCAGTACCCTGGCGGCACTCTACTTTTGGCGCAGTGCGCGTCAACGTCAGATTTTTCTGCGTGATCTCCAACAGGGGCTGGGGCAACAGAGGCAGTTACTCGACAAATTTGATTCTCAGGTAATCGCCTCGCGTACAGACCTCGACCTAAAAATCACCTGGGTCTCACACGCACTATTGAAAATATCAGGCTACGAGAAGCAGGACCTTATTGGTGAGCCTGTCTGGAAGTTGCTTGACCCGCAGTTGGGTCATGAACTCTACACTGAGATCATTGCAACTATCGATAAGAGTGGCATATGGCGTGGAACCGTCCGCCATCAAGGCAAAGGCCCAAACTACTACT
>JAYQBD010000014.1:0-33321 GCA_038137135.1 Oceanospirillaceae bacterium
CGCACTGCTGGTCTTTATCGCTAATGATCAGATACTTTGGGTCCCTGGATTAATTTTAGCGCTTGGCAGTATCGTAGGTGCCCATATGGCGGTGAAGATCACCATCAATCTCAGTCAAAAAGCGCTCAAATGGATTCTCTTTGTGATGACCATCATTGCGAGCGGATTTGCCCTGTTCAGCTAGTACTCTAGGCGCATGGCCTCTGCGTCGGCTTTTATGTCATCAGTGTGACCTGGATTGTCCCAAAATTCGGCGTCACCAATGCGATCGCTTTTGCGCTTTTAGGTCAGTTAGTCGCAATGACCATCATCGACCACTTAGGCCTCTTTGGTGCAACTCAGTACAGCATCACGCTCAAGCGAACCCTCGGTTTGGTGATGATGGCTTTGGGGATCTATCTCGTGCTCGATAAGGGTTTGTCGAAGCTCTCTTAAATGCGCTGATTACGAGTGAGTCGAGGGTATTTTCAGGCCAATCGACTCAAAGATGACCTTTTTCGATTGAAACTGGTTCAGGATTCTGTTTACTCTCAAATGGCGACCCATCCATCCTAACAAGTGAGGCGTTATGTTTGAGAACAATAATAAGATTTTACTAACCGAAGATGAGATGCCAACCCAGTGGTATAACATTCTTCCTGACCTGCCGGAGCCGATGGCTCCCCCTCTGCATCCTGGTACATTGCAACCGGCGACGGCGGAGGATTTTGCTCCGCTCTTCCCAATGGCACTGATTCAGCAAGAGATGAGTCAGGAGCGCTTCATTGATATTCCCGGAGAGGTGCTGGATGTTTACAAGCTCTGGCGTCCATCACCGCTTTTCCGTGCTCGTCGTCTAGAGAAGCTTCTCGATACGCCTGCACGAATTTACTACAAGTACGAGGGTGTTAGCCCTGCAGGCTCTCACAAGCCTAACACCGCAGTACCTCAGGCTTATTACAACCACAAAGAGGGTATTAAGAAACTCACGACTGAAACAGGAGCAGGTCAGTGGGGTACTTCTCTCGCCTTTGCCTGTGCACAGTTTGGTATGGAGTGTGAGATATGGCAGGTCGCTGCCTCATATCGCTCCAAGCCATATCGCAAAACGATGATGGAGATTTACGGGGGTATACTGCACCCAAGTCCATCTGACAGAACAGAATATGGACGCAAGCTATTAGCCGAGGATCCTAATCACCCCGGTTCACTGGGTATCGCAATATCCGAAGCGGTAGGCGAGGCTGCGGCTAATCCTGAAGCGCGCTACGCACTCGGTTCAGTGCTTAACCATGTGTTGATGCATCAGACCATTATCGGTGAGGAGGCGCTGTTGCAGCTTGCTAAAGTCGGTGAGACGCCTGACGTATTAGTCGGTTGTACCGGTGGTGGTTCCAACTTTGGTGGGCTAGCCTTCCCATTCTTGCGAGAGAAGATGGCCGGTAAGATGAATCCGACGATTCGGTGTGTCGAACCATCGGCTTGTCCCACCTTGACTCGCGGAGAGTTTCGCTACGATTTTGGCGACACTGCCGGAATGACGCCGCTGATGAAGATGCACACACTTGGTCATGATTTCATCCCTGATACCATTCATGCAGGCGGTTTACGCTATCACGGTATGGCACCGCTGGTATCACACCTCTACGAGCTAGGTATGGTCGAAGCGATTAACATTCCACAGACAGAGTGTTTTGAGGGTGCGCTTAAATTTGCACGCACCGAGGGTATTGTTCCAGCACCTGAGCCAACCCATGCTATCGCTGCAGCGATCCGTGAGGCTCTGGCGTGTAAAGAGTCGGGCGAGGAGAAGGTGATTCTTACTGCACTTTGTGGTCATGGACATCTGGATTTGGCAGCCTACGAGAACTTCCTGGCAGGTGAAATGGTTGATGCTGATCTAGAACAGTCTGTTATTGATCACTCGATGGAGACGGTACCTCAGATTTAAAAAACGACCGCTTTTCCTGAAGGGCCGAAAGGCCCTTTTTTATTGTTTTTTTTCAGAATGCAAAAACTGGACTGACTATTTTTTAACCAATCTTGTGATCTGTGCGGAGAAGGGCGGACGTAAGCGCAAAAGTTAGACCCGTACTCTAAATACAAAAAACTCGAGGTTGATATGATCCCTTCGTCCTTTGAATACCATCGGGCGACAAGCGTTGCCGACGCTGTTGCCAAACTGGCAGCTAATGACGAGGCAAAGATCATCGCAGGTGGGCACTCGCTACTGCCGATGATGAAGCTTCGTTTTGCTGAGCCACCCTGTCTTATCGATATCAATGGCATTGCCGAACTCAAAGGTATCTCCGTAGATGGAGATCACCTTGTGATCGGCGCGATGACATCAGAAAACGAGCTCATTGCCTCTGATCTAGTCGCTCAACACTGCCCTCACCTCATTAATGTGGCCAAGCTGATTGCCGACCCGCAGGTGCGTAACCGCGGTTCAATTGGTGGCGATATCGCCCACGGTGACCCAGGTAACGACCACCCAGCCGTAATGCTATCTCTCGATGCGCAACTAGTGCTGCACGGCCCAGATGGCGAACGCTCGGTGCCAGCTAATGGTTTCTTCCTGGGAACCTACTGGACTGGGCTCGAAGAGCATGAGTTGCTGGTTAAGGTAAAAATCCCAGTGCGCAAGCCCGGCATGGGTTACGGCTACGAGAAGCTGAAGCGCAAGACGGGTGACTATGCAGTTGCCGGTGCATCCGTGGTGGTCGAAATGAACGGTGGTCAGATTGGTGACGTTCGTATCGGGCTAACGAATGTAGCTCCCTGTGCGATCCGTGCGGAAGCAGCTGAGGATATTCTCCGTGGTCAGACCCCGAGCGACGATCTGATTGCACGCGCCGCTGAAGCGGTTCGTGACGCTTGTGATCCAGCAGAGGATCTGCGTGGTGACGCTGAGTACAAAGCGAACATGGCAGCGGTGATGTTTAGCCGCGCAATCGAAAAAGCAATTGCGGACGCGCGGGGGTAATCATGGCTAAGCAAGCAGTTTCATTCAAAGTAAACGGTAAGCAGGTTGATGTACTGGTCGATCCTCGCGAGCTTCTAGTGCACACGCTGCGCGAAAAATTGCAGCTCACTGGCACTCACATCGGCTGTGAGAGTACTCACTGTGGTGTCTGTACAGTCGATATTGATGGTCAGTCAATTAAGTCTTGTACCTTTCTAACCGTTCAGGCTGAAGGCGCAGAGATTACGACTGTTGAGGGCCTAGCCTCGGCAGATGGTCTGCACATTGTGCAGCAGGCATTTGTTGAAGAGCACGGTCTGCAGTGTGGTTTCTGTACTCCGGGCATGATGGTTCGTGCCGCAAGCTTCCTTAAAGAGAATCCAAATCCGACCGAGGAGGAGATTCGTTGGGGTATGTCGGGCAACCTGTGCCGCTGCACCGGTTACCAGAACATCATCAAAGCTGTGAAAACAGCTGCGCGCATGATGCAAGAAGCGTAAGGGAGGTTCGCAATGACTGAACAGATGGATAAAGAGACCCGAGAAGCGGCCCTCCAAGGGATGGGCTGTTCGCGCAAACGTAAAGAGGATGCGCGTTTTATTCAGGGTAAAGGCCGCTACACTGATGATATTCAGATGGCGGGAATGTTGTTCGCGGACATGGTGCGTAGCCCTTACGCTCACGCGCGAATCAAGAGTATCAACAAAGAGAAAGCCTTGGCGTTGCCAGGTGTGCACGCTGTCCTGACGGCGGATGACCTGAAGCCGCTTAACCTGCATTGGATGCCAACACTGGCAGGTGATGTGCAGGCTGTGCTTGCAGACGAAAAGGTACATTTCCAGTACCAAGAAGTGGCCGTCGTTGTAGCGGATGACCGATACATTGCGGCTGACGCGGTTGACTTAGTAGAAGTGGAGTACGAAGAGCTTCCAGTGCTGGTTGATGCACACAAGGCCATGGATTCGGATGCGCCAGTGCTGCGCGAGGATCTGGTTGGCAAGATGCAGGGCGCTCACTCAGAGCGTAAGCATGATAACCATATCTTCAACTGGCAGGCAGGTGACAAAGAGGCGACTGATCGCGTCTTTGATAATGCCGAGGTCGTAGTCTCTCAGGATATGTACTACCACCGTGTACACCCATGTCCACTAGAGACCTGTGGCTGTGTCGCGTCGTTCGACAAAGTGAATGGTCACCTGACTGTATACCTCACATCGCAGGCACCGCACGTCGTGCGTACTGTCGTATCGATGCTATCAGGTCTACCGGAGAGCAAGGTACGGGTAATCTCTCCTGACATTGGTGGCGGCTTCGGTAACAAGGTGGGTGTTTACCCGGGCTACGTTACCGCGATCGTTGCATCGATTGTGTTAGGCGTGCCTGTGAAGTGGGTCGAAGACCGTATGGAGAACATCTCCACTACCGCCTTTGCACGTGACTACCATATGACTGGCGAAATCGCTGCAGATAAGGACGGTATCATTAAGGCCCTGCGCGTTAATGTACTGGCTGACCATGGTGCATTCGACGCTTGTGCCGATCCATCCAAGTTCCCAGCAGGTCTGATGCATATCTGTACCGGTTCTTATGATGTGCCGGTAGCTCACCTCAATGT
Source organism: Oceanospirillaceae bacterium (assembly GCA_038137135.1). GTDB lineage: Bacteria > Pseudomonadota > Gammaproteobacteria > Pseudomonadales > Balneatricaceae > Marinobacterium_E. Next base: position 4,560 of record JAYQBD010000014.1, read on the forward strand.
TGACGGTGTTTACACCAACAAAGCGCCGGGCGGCGTAGCATATCGCTGTTCATTCCGCGTAACTGAAGCGGTCTATGTGATTGAGCGTACGATGGACGTTCTAGCGCAGAAACTGGGTATCGATAAAGCGGAGATCCGTCGTCGTAACTTCATTAAGTCTGAGCAGATGCCGTACAAGACTTGCCTCGGCTGGGAGATCGACAGTGGTGAGTACCACAGCTCTCTGCAGAAGGTGCTGGATGCTGTTGATTACGACGGTTTGCGTCGTGAGCAGGAGGAGAAACGTGCCAAGGGTGAGTTGATGGGTATTGGCCTAGTAACCTTCACTGAAATCGTCGGTGCCGGACCAAGCCGCAACTGTGACATTCTGGGTATCGGCATGTTCGATAGTGCCGAGATCCGCGTCCATCCTACCGGCAGTGCGATTGCCCGCATGGGTACGATTACTCAAGGTCAGGGCCACCAGACAACCTATGCGCAGATCATTGCGACTGAATTGGGTCTGCCGTCTGAAGAGATTCAGATTGAAGAGGGTGACACCGATACTGCACCTTACGGTTTGGGTACCTACGGTTCGCGCTCTACACCGGTTGCAGGTGCTGCAACTGCCGTAGCCGCGCGCAAGATCAAAGCTAAAGCACAGAAGATCGCCGCTCACCTGCTAGAGGTGAGTGAGGATGACCTTGAGTGGGAAATCGATCGCTTCAAGGTGAAAGGCAATCCAGGTCAAGAGAAGACCATGAAGGAGATCGCTTGGGCGGCTTACAACAACGTACCAGAAGGTATGGAGCCGGGACTTGAGGCAGTGGATTACTACGATCCACCAAACTTCACATACCCGTACGGCATCTACCTCTGTGTTGTTGATATCGACAAGCAGACCGGTGAGACCAGCGTTCGCCGTTTCTATGCACTCGACGACTGTGGTACCCGTATTAACCCGATGATCATTGACGGTCAGATCCATGGTGGCCTGAACGAGGGCTTTGCGGTGGCTATGGGGCAGGAGATGCCTTACGACGAGCAGGGTAACCTGCTGGGTAATACCTTGATGGATTACTTCGTGCCGACCTTTGTAGAGACTCCGAAGTGGGAGACCGACTTCACTGTGACACCATCACCACACCACCCTCTGGGTGCTAAGGGTGTGGCTGAGTCACCGCATGTAGGTTCGATCCCGACCTTCACGTCGGCTGTTGTGGATGCATTTTCCCACCTCGGTGTAACGCATCTCAATATGCCGCACACGGCTCCACGTCTGTGGAAAACCATGCAAGAACTTGGGGTTAAGTAGTGATGATGGCCGGCCTCACGCGAGGTCGGCCTTTTTTGGAGCAGTAAGATGCAAGTAGATCTAGATAAAACCTTTGAACTTCCCGGCTCTGCTAATCAGGGATGGGCCTTTTTGCAGGATATTAGCGGCGTTGCGAGCTGCATGCCTGGCGCTGAAATCACCGAGCAGGTGGATGACAGCAACTACAAAGGTAGCGTTAAGGCGAAGATCGGACCGGCTACGATGGCCTTCGCCGGTAACATTGAGATCCGCTCGATTGATCTTGATAAGCGCGAGTTGCAGATGGTAGGTAAGGGACAAGACTCGAAAGGTTCATCCTCCGCGACCATGGATTTGACGGCTTGGGTTACCGAGGAGGAGGGAAAAGTTGTCTTGCGTGGAAAGGCTACCGTGACGGTGACCGGCAAAGCGGCGAGCCTCGGTGGTCGTATGATGACACAGGTGGCCGATCAGATTCTTAATCAGTTTGGTAAAAACTTCTGTAATAACGTGGCAGCGATGGGCGAGGACGAGGTTGCAGAGCAAGCGCGTGAAGAACTTGCAGAGCAGCCTAAAGAGCTCAATGGATTCGCTTTCGCTTGGTCGGTATTTACCGGCTGGTTGCGCAGCCTATTTGGCGGTAAAGCGAGCAACTAATCGTGTCCCATCAGGATATCTCAGCCTTTCGTTCTGAATTGCTTCAGGCGGGTTATGTTGCAGACGCCGAGCTTGGCTCGGCGCTCTGGCTTGTTAGTCGACTGGAGCGTCCTCTTCTACTTGAAGGAGACGCTGGGGTTGGTAAAACCGAGATTGCCAAAGCGCTCGCTAAAGTGCTGGGCACGCAATTGATTCGGTTGCAGTGCTACGAGGGGTTAGATGTTAACTCGGCTGTTTATGAGTGGAACTACCAGCACCAGCTTTTAGCCATTCGCTCACAAGAGGGAAGTGCTAATTCAGATACAGCTATCTTTGATCCAAAGTATCTCCTTGAACGGCCTCTACTAGCGGCCATCCAATCTGATAAGGCTGCGGTGCTGCTTATCGACGAAATTGATCGATCTGACGAAGAGTTTGAAGCCTTCTTATTGGAGGTGCTGTCAGATTTTCAGGTCAGTATCCCTGAGTTGGGGACGATTGAAGCGAAGAGTCGACCGCGGGTAATTCTGACATCCAACGGTACACGACAGCTGAGCGATGCACTGCGCCGCCGCTGTCTTTATCACTACGTAGACTATCCAAGCTTCGATAAAGAGTTGAAGATTTTGCGTACCCGCTTGCCCGAGGTGAATGTTGCACTTGCGCGTCAGATCGTCGGGTTCGTGCAGGATCTGCGCAAGGTTGACTTGGTTAAACGGCCGGGTATTGCGGAGACGCTCGACTGGGCGGCCGCTCTGTTGCAGTTCGGTTTGGATAAATTAGATGCTGATCCAGAGGTATTGCGCTCAACCCTGGTTTGCCTGTTGAAGACGCGGGAAGACAGTGAGCGTCTCGAAGACTTTGAGCTCGAGCGCTTGGTCGCTCGTGCGGTGTGAGTCTCAATGAGTGATGTAGCTGAGATTCTCGATCCTCAGATACCTGACAATCTGTCTCAGCGTCTCTTAGGTTTTGTGCATCAAGCACGCGCGAACGGCTTTCGGGTTGGTGTCTCTGAGCAACTCTTAGTACAGAACTCGATAGCCCTGATCGATCCCTTTTCGGAGAGGGAGTTGCGTTCACTCCTACGCTTGATTCTTTGCAGCGAAAAACGGGACTGGAATCGGTTTGACGAGCTGTTCGATAGCTATTGGCACGGCGAGCGTAGTCGCCGGCAAGTACACACAGCAGGCGGTTCGGGAAGCGCACTGAAACTGGCAACAGAAAAATCCGAGGATTCGGACCGAACCGCTTCGAACTCTAACCAAGGCGATGCAAATGAGGGGGCGGGAGACTCTGATGGCACCGGCGAGGGCTATCAGGAGGGTGCCAGCCGTTCGACCTCTATCGAGAAAGTTGATTTTGGTAGCATCACGGACCCAGAAGAGATGCGCCGAATCGAGTTGATGGTAGAGCGTATGGCGTTGGATATGCGCAAACGGCTGAGTCGGCGCAAAAAAGTGAGCAAGAAGCAGGGTGCTGTCGATTTAAGGCGGACGTTGCGTCGTTCGTTAGCGACGGGCGGAGAGCCCATCACCTTGTTGCGCAAACAGGTGCGCAAACGTCAGCCGCGTCTGCTACTGATACTTGATGTGAGTCGTTCGATGTCGATGTACAGCTTTTTACTCCTTCGATTTGCTCGCGGTATCGCGCGCTGTTTCCGTGATGTCGCAGTCTTTGCCTTCCATACCCAGATAGTCCCTATTACCGATGCCCTGCGGCAAACCAGTCTCGTCCGTGTGCGCAATTCCCTGGCGATGTTGGGTTCTGGTTGGTCTGGCGGTACACGCATTGGCGAGTCTTTGGCCCAATTTAATGAGCGCTACGGTAACTGGGTGAACAGCCGTACGCTCACCTGTGTTGTTAGTGATGGTTATGACACGGGCGATTTAGATGCATTGCAGCAGTCTTTGCACCAGCTTAAGCAACGCGGGCGTAACCTGTTGTGGGTTAACCCGTTATGGAAACGCGAAGGCTTCACCCCCGAGGCTAAGGGCATGAAGATTGCTATGGACTACGCAGATCAAGTCGCTGGCGCACACAATATAGAAACGTTGCGAGCCTTGGGGCCGCACTTTACCCGACTGGCTTAAAGGTGCCAGCAGAAATGGGGAGAGATCGATGCTAACAAAAGAACTGCAACACACGGCTGATCAACTCAGCTTAGAGGGCGAGCGTTTAGCGGTTGCAACGGTGGTGCGTGTTGAGTCCCCCACTTCATCTAAGCCGGGCGCTCGAGCGTTGATTACTGAGCAGGGCGAAATCCATGGCTGGATTGGCGGTGGTTGTGCGCAGCCGGCGGTTATACGAGCAGCACAGCGCGTGCTAGCGGCAGGAGAGCCCGAGCTGGTAAGAGTGACCCCCGAGGCAGACAAGGTTACCGAGATCGGTATGGTTGCACACAAGTCGTCGTGCAAGAGCGGCGGTGTGCTCGATATCTTTATTGAACCTTTCGTTAGCCGCAAGGCCTTATTGATTCTCGGTTCTAGCCCTTGTGCGTTAGCGCTCGCGCGTCTTGCCACGGCCCTCGACTTCGACGTCACGCTAGCAGCCAATGGCGAACTACCGGATATAGACGGAGTGATATCGCACCAAGGGTATGAATTGAGTGAACTCTCCTTCTCTTCTCTTCCCTATATCGTCGTTGCTACCCAAGGACGCGGTGATAAAGCGGCACTCACTGCAGCATCACGCTTGCCTGCCGCTGTATTTGGATTCGTGGCAAGTGCCAAAAAGGGCGCTGCACTGAAGGCGGAGTTAGTGTCAGCCGAGGGTGTTGGACCGCATATCCAGCAGATGATCGCCCCCTTCGGCGTTGATCTGAAGGTTAAGTCCCCGCAAGAGATCGCTGTTGCTGTACTGGCCCAACTTATTGAACTGCGTAACGGCGGTATGGCTAAAAGCACGCCCAGTGAAGTGCGGCCCGATGCGATCGGTCAACCTGCCAAGAGCTGTTGTGGAGGTTGATATGACTATTCTGAAAAGGCTATCGGTGGTGCTACTGGCTGCGGGAGAGTCTCGTAGAATGGGCGAACTCAACAAACTCACTTTGCCTGTTGACGGTGTCCCCATGCTGCGTCGCACTGCAATGATGTTATCTAACTACGGACGGGCCGAAGGGTGTGGCTTTGCTGAAGTAGTTGTCGTCACCGGTCATCAGCAGCGCGAGGCAGTTGAGCAACTCTCAGGGCTGCCGACATTGATTGCCCATAATTCTGATTACGCCGACGGGCAGATGAGTTCAGTGCTATGCGGTTTGCGGGCTTTTAGCCAGCCAGTAGATGGTGTCATGGTCTGTTTGAGTGATCTACCGCTGCTTGATCTTGAAGACTTGCGCACCATTCACCAGGCGTTTACTAGAGCTCAGAAGCCCATACTTGTACCGACTTTTGAGGGTCAGCGCGGGAATCCAATTGTTCTAGCGTTTGAGCAGGTAGAAGAGATCATATCGACCGGCCGCAACCTAGGGTGTAAGCATCTGATCGAACGCGAACCCGAGCGCGTAACCACCATAGAAATGCCGAATGACCATGTCGTTGTCGACATGGACACACCTGATAATTATAAGAGCGTACAGGCGCGGATTGCGAAAAAGTCGATCACGCATCTAGTTGACGCAGTCTAGGGAGGCGAGATGAATCCTATCTTTTCTTTAATTGAAGAGCTGCAACAGAAGAGAGAGCCATTTGCGATCGCAACTGTGGTGGAAACCTACGGTTCGGTCTCTGCTAAGACCGGCTCGAAAGCCGTGATTGATAAAGAGGGGCAGTTGCTAGCCGGCTGGGTCGGTGGTGGTTGCGCTGAGTCCACCGCATGTCAGGAGGCTTATGACGCGATTATCTCCGGCGAAACGGCGATTATCGATCTTGACCTCGATGACGAAGTGTTGGGTACAGGTATGCCCTGCGGCGGCGGTATGCGGGTCTACATAGAGCCGGTGCTACCCAGTCCTAGTATCTGGTTGATGGGGCATGGGCGCGTTGCAGAAGTGATCTGCGAGATGGGTGCGATCTTGGGCTACGATGTGATGGTCAATGACCTGGGTGCCGATGTGGCGCGCTTCCCGAAGGCGCAGCAAGTTATCGTAGATGATCTCGATTATGCGCAGTTACAACCCAAGCCGGATGATTATGTTGTCATTGCGACACAGGCAAAAGGCGATCATGAATCGATGCTGCGTGCCCTGGCCTCGGAATCAAAATATATAGCACTGATTGCCAGTCGCAAGCGTTCACGCCTGGTCATGGAGTTTCTTCATCGAGAGGGCTTTAGTGATCAAGAGTTAGAGCGTGTGATGGCTCCGTCTGGAATGGACTTGAACCCCAGAACACCGGAAGAAATTGCGCTGTGTATACTCTCCGAAATCACATTGGTACGTCGTAACGGCAGCGGCATGCGCATGAAAGATAAGTTTGCCCAAGAGGAGGCGCAGGCTGCCCAGCGTGATAATTTGGCAAAATTCGAGGCGAAGTCGAAGGAGGCGGGCTAATGACGTCGCTCTCTGGCGCGTTGGCGAATATACGGAACCTGTTCCCACAGGTGCGTGAAAGCCCCACTGCTTACCTTGACAGCGCAGCGACCACGCATAAGCCTGAGATGGTTATACAGGCGATGCGTGAGGCGACATCAACCAGCTACGCGCCGATTCATCGCGGCTTTTATGCAGAAGCTGAAATGGCCAGCAAAGCGTACGAGCATGTTCGACGCCAATGTGCTGACCTCCTCGGTTTTAATCAGCAAGAAATCATATTCACTCGCTCTGCGACTGAGAGCATTAACGCGGTTGCTGAATCCTTTTTAACACCCAAGTTATCCGAAGGGGATTGGGTCTGGGTTACAGAGCTCGAGCACCACGCAAATTATCTGCCGTGGCAGCGTGCCTGCCAGAGGAGCGGGGCAGAGCTAAAGGTGCTTAAGATAGATTACACCACCGGCGCTGTCTCAGCGGAGCAGGTCGAGGAGCTCGCTGACGAGCGTACGAAGATGTTGGCTATCACCGGGCAGTCGAATGTTCTGGGTGTGATGCCACAGCTGGAGCCGTTAATGCAGGTCGCGCATGCGGTCGGAGCGACGGTACTCATAGATGCAGCCCAGTGTATAGCGCATCAGGCTTCAGCCTTATCCAAGTTGGACGCTGACTTTATTGTATTCTCCGCTCATAAGGTCTTTGGACCTACTGGGGTAGGAGTATTGGCTGGCCGATACAAGCACCTTGAAAACATGGAACCCTGGTTGTTGGGCGGCGGAATGGTAGATTGGGTTGGCGAGGGAGCGCAGCCTTCTGAGTGGACTGACATCCCCGCCCGGTTTGAGGCCGGATCTCCTAACTATATCGGCGTGATCGGCTTGGGGGCCGCATTAGGGTTCCTTGAGCAACTTCCGTCAAAGCTGGTCTCTGAACAGCTTCTACGAATTGGCGTCTACGCCCATCACTCACTCAGTGTCCTTCCCAAGGTGCGCATGCTGACCCCATCTTCAGCTGCAGCCACCGGCGTAATTAGTTTTCTACACGAAGATATTCACCCTCATGACCTAGGGCAGATCTGCGCTGACTCCGGCGTGGCTGTCAGAGCTGGGCATCATTGTGCTCAGCCGCTTATGGCGGCACTAGATATTCCTGCATGTCTGCGAGCGAGTTGTTCTGTCTACACGAATCGGGATGATATTGATCGCCTAGTAGACGCAGTTAAGCAGGCTGAGAGGATCTTTCTTTGAGTAGTGACGCACTCTATAAAGAGGCATTGCTGGAACATTTCAAACATCCACGCAGCCACCGTAAGGAGCCGTTTGAGCCAGGTTATCTAACTGCGCGTGGGCGTAACCCTCGCTGTGGTGATGATGTCGAGGTTGGTTTGATGGTTCAAGATGGTAGGGTTGCGGTCTCAGGTTTTCGAGGCCGGGGGTGCTCCATCTGCATGGCTTCAACATCAATGTTGGTAGAAGCAGTGGAGGGATCGGATATAGGTGAGTTAAGGACGCTGTACAAGCAGGTTATCAACTGGGGTGATGATGCATCAGCGCTCCCCGCTGCGCTTGAAGCGCTGGATGCCGTGCGCAGCTCGCCATCACGCAAAAAATGCGCTTTGCTGGGATGGAACGCGCTGGGAGAGATTCTGGAGCAGTCGCAGAATTAGGCCCTTGCCAGCTATTTAGTTCTCGGCTGTCGAGGGCTGGTTAGGCGTGAGATTTAAAAAATAAAAAAGGGCCCGTAGGCCCTTTTTCAATTGGAAGCCTAATTACTTAGCTTCTTTGCGTGCTTTCGCTTCAGCGATAACTGTATCAGCTACGTTCTGAGGACATGCAGAGTAGTGGCTGAACTCCATAGAGAACTGGCCGCGACCTGAAGTCATAGTACGCAGGTGACCGATGTAACCGAACATCTCTGACAGAGGAACGTCTGCCTTGATGCGTACACCAGTAACGCCAGCTTCCTGGTCTTTGATCATGCCGCGGCGACGGTTAAGGTCACCGATAACATCACCAACGTGATCTTCAGGAGTGAACACGTCAACTTTCATCACAGGCTCAAGCAGCTGTGGGCCCGCTTTAGGCATAGACTGACGGAATGCGCCTTTAGCAGCGATTTCGTAAGCGATTGCTGATGAGTCAACTGCGTGTGAAGCACCGTCGAACAGTTCAACTTCAACGTCAACTACAGGGTAACCAGCGAGGGTACCTTCCTGCATCATTGACTGGAAGCCTTTCTCAACTGCAGGCCAGAACTCCTTAGGAACGTTACCGCCAACTACAGAAGAGGTGAAGCTGAAGCCAGTACCGGCCTCTGCAGGGCGCATGCGGTAATCGATCTTACCGTACTGACCTGAACCACCAGACTGCTTCTTGTGTGTGTAGCTGTCTTCAACTGGGATAGTAATAGACTCGCGGTATGCAACCTGTGGCTTACCAACAACCAGTTCAACGCCGTAAGTACGCTTGAGGATGTCGACTTTAACGTCCAGGTGAAGCTCACCCATACCTTTAAGGATGGTTTCGCCTGAATCTTCATCAGTTTCAACGCGGAATGAAGGATCCTCTGCAACCATCTTACCGATCGCAATACCCATCTTCTCAGAACCACCTTTGTCCTTAGGAGCAACGGCGATTGAGATTACTGGCTCTGGGAATACCATCGCTTCCAGAGTACATGGGTGTTTAACATCACACAGAGTGTGACCGGTCTGAACGTTCTTCATACCAACGATCGCGATGATGTCACCTGCGGTAGCAGTTGAGATTTCGTTACGATCATTTGCGTGCATCTCAACCATACGGCCGATACGCTCAGTTTTGCCGGTTGCTGAGTTAAGGATAGTGTCACCCTTGTTCAGCACACCTGAGTAGACACGTACGAAGGTCAGGGCACCGAAACGGTCATCCATGATCTTGAATGCCAGCGCGCGCAGTGGCTCGTCTGCAGATACGATCGCTTTCTCACCAGTTGCGTTACCTTCTTCGTCGGTCAGATCCTGTGGTTCAACTTCAGTTGGGCTTGGCAGGTAGTCAACAACGCCATCCAGAACCAGCTGAACGCCTTTGTTCTTGAACGCAGAACCACAGAAGGTTGGGAAGAAGTCGAGGTTACGAGTACCCTTACGGATACACTCTTTGATCTGCTCAATGGTTGGCATCTCGCCTTCCATGTAAGCCATCATCAGATCGTCATCCTGCTCAACTGCAGTTTCAATCAGTTGCTCGTGGTACATCTCCACATCGTCAACCATGTCCGCAGGAACATCAGTGATCTCGTAGTTTTCTGGCAGACCAGTATCGTCCCACACCCAAGCTTTCTTGGTCAGAACGTCAACAACGCCAACGAAGTTCTCTTCTGTACCGATAGGCAGAGTCATAACCAGTGGGTTAGCGCCCAGTACCTTCTTAACCTGCTCTACGACGCGGTAGAAATCTGCACCCAGACGGTCCAGTTTGTTTACGAAGATTACACGAGCTACTTCTGACTCGTTCGCGTAGCGCCAGTTAGTTTCAGACTGAGGCTCTACACCGCCTGAACCACAGAATACGCCTACACCACCGTCAAGTACCTTCAGTGAACGGTATACTTCGACTGTGAAGTCAACGTGCCCTGGAGTATCGATGATGTTGAAACGGTGGTCTTTCCAGAAACAGGTCGTCGCTGCAGACTGGATGGTGATACCACGCTCCTGCTCCTGCTCCATGAAGTCGGTAGTCGCCGCACCTTCATGTACTTCACCAGTTTTGTGGATCTTACCAGTGAGCTTCAGGATACGCTCAGTAGTTGTGGTTTTACCCGCATCTACGTGAGCGAAGATGCCTATATTTCGGTATTTGCTTAAATCAGTCATGGTTTCACTCTGATTAGTGGGTGTAAAAAAGTGCGCGCATTATACGCGCCTTAGACCAATGATGGAATAGCTGTAAGTGGTGGGATTGGCTAAAAGTTGTTCAACCGGCTGAAGTGTGTTTGTGTTGCTATATATAGCTGACTGAATCTGGCGAAAAACTTAGTTTTTAGCAAAAAATGGGTTGGCGAAGCTTGACTCTGGGTCTGATAGCGTTAAACTTTCGCGCCGACTCGGACTCTCTTTGTGAAAGCGTGTCCGCTAATTTAAGTGATCAATCAAGGGATACAGCCCGTGGCTAAGCAACAATTTGAACGTAACAAACCACACGTTAACGTAGGTACAATCGGCCACGTTGACCACGGTAAAACTACTCTGACTGCAGCGCTGACTCGCGTATGTGCAGAAGTATACGGCGGTGAAGCCGTAGCATTTGACGGTATCGATAAGGCTCCTGAAGAGCGTGAGCGCGGTATCACAATCAACACTTCTCACGTTGAATACGAGTCACCAACTCGTCACTACGCACACGTAGACTGCCCAGGACACGCTGACTACGTTAAGAACATGATCACCGGTGCTGCACAGATGGACGGCGCTATCCTGGTATGTTCAGCAGCTGACGGCCCAATGCCACAGACGCGTGAGCACATCCTGCTGTCTCGTCAGGTAGGTGTACCGTACATCGTTGTATTCCTGAACAAAGCTGACATGGTAGACGACGAAGAGCTGCTTGAGCTGGTTGAGATGGAAGTTCGCGAACTTCTGGATACTTACGACTTCCCAGGTGATGACACTCCAATCGTTGTTGGTTCAGCGCTGATGGCACTGAACGGCGAAGATGGCAACGAAATGGGTACAACTGCTGTTAAGAAGCTGGTTGAGACTCTGGATGCTTACATCCCAGAACCACAGCGTCTGGTTGACCTGCCGTTCCTGATGCCAATCGAGGACGTATTCTCGATCTCTGGTCGTGGTACTGTAGTAACAGGTCGTGTAGAGCGCGGTATCATCAACGTAGGTGATGAGATCGAGATCGTTGGTATCAAAGACACTACCAAGACGACTTGTACTGGTGTTGAGATGTTCCGCAAGCTGCTTGACCAGGGTCGTGCAGGTGAGAACGTTGGTGCGCTGCTGCGTGGTACTAAGCGTGACGAAGTTGAGCGTGGTCAGGTTCTGTGTAAGCCTGGTTCAATCAAGCCTCACACTCGTTTCGAAGGTGAAGTATACGTACTGAGCAAAGAAGAGGGTGGTCGTCACACTCCATTCTTCAAAGGCTACCGTCCACAGTTCTACTTCCGTACAACTGACATCACTGGTGCTGTAGAGCTGCCAGAAGGTGTGGAAATGGTAATGCCAGGCGACAACATCAAAATGGATGTTACGCTGATCAACCCAATCGCAATGGAAGATGGTCTGCGCTTCGCGATCCGTGAAGGTGGCCGTACCGTTGGTGCAGGTGTTGTATCTAAGATCATCGAGTAATCGATATCTTTAAAATGTAGGAGGGATGTACGCGAAGCGTATTTCCCGACTCAAGAAGCCCGCCCTGTGCGGGCTTTTTTGTTAATTGGGGTCAGACCCCTATTTTGGCTAAATTAGTGGCATCTACATTAGCGAAAAATGGGGTCAGACCCCGGATCACCGAGAAGTTTCCTGTATTCGCCCTGCCTTTGCCTATAAGCGACATTTTGTCCCGCCGACCAACGGCTAACTAGAAACTCCGAAGGGGTTGATATAGTCTCAGAGAGGTGTGTAGTCAGGATCGAAAAATATCCGGCTGCGGCGACAATAACAATAAAGGGAATAACGATGAAAAAATTCAAACTCACTGGCGTCGCTCTGGCGGTCAGTCTCTCTTCAGGTGCAGCTTTCGCAGATTGCGGTAAAGTCAGCATTGGTGCTATGGGCTGGGCCTCTGGTGAAGCGCTGGCAGCCATCGCTAGTTTCGTTCTTGATCAAGGTTACGGCTGTGAGACTACTATCGTTCCGACGGATACGGTACCTGCTGTGACTTCTCTTGCAGAGAACGGCGAGCCTGACCTAGTTGTTGAGCTTTGGCAGAACTCAGTACCAGCCTATGCAGATCTAGTTGCACAGGGTAAGGCAATTACGGCGAGCAGCATATTTGCTAATGGCGGTGAAGAGGGCTGGTGGATACCTAAGTACCTCGCTGACAAGCATCCTGAACTGCTGACTCTCGAAGGTATACTCGCAAATCCCGAATTGGTTGGCGGACGTTTCCATAACTGCCCAGTGGGCTGGGGTTGCCGTATCGTTAACGACAATCTGGCAAACTTCCACGATATGCGTGGCAAAGGCGTTGAGGTGTTCGATCACGGCTCTGGTGCAAACCTTGCTGCTTCCATCGCAGCGGCGTTCGAAGAGAAAGCTCCATGGTTCGGCTACTACTGGGGTCCTACAGCGATTCTTGGTAAATACCCAATGGCTCGCGTAAGCCTCGGTGCTGTTGATGCTGATCAGCACAAACTCAACCAGGTGCAGGATCAGGATCCAGCCAAGGTAGGCGTGTCTGACTTCCCAAGCGCGCCAGTGCTAAACGTCGTTACCACTTCACTTGCTGATCGTGAGCCAGAGGTAGCAGCATTTGCGAAAAACTTCTCTATTCCAAATGACGTTTTGAGCCAGATGCTGGCTTGGCAGGAAGAGAACAACGCTTCTGCTGATGAAGCGGCTGCATGGATGCTGACTCAGCAAACTGACCTGGTAATGGGTATGGTAAGCGACGATGCCCGTGCTAAGCTCAGCAAGCTGATGTAATCGCTACAACCCTTCAAAGTCGCGCCCCTTGGGGCGCGCATAAAAAACGACAAGAACACTAAAGGATCTCGGATGAGTAGTTACTCCGGTCTTTTCGACCTGCTCGGTATGCGCGAGTGGTGTGATGAAGACAAAAAGCCTTCTCTTATGTCCCTTGGAAAACTCAAGGGTGGTGAATCCAACTGGTACGACGTTAAATTTCCCTCCTTGGATAATCTGCATGAAGCCTGTGCAAAGGTCCCTCAGACACGTGATTTCACCGCGGGGATAGAAGATGGTTTTTTGGCTATCAGACCGGCACTGCGTACGGTCCTGGATCCTCTTACACAACCATTGAGTTGGGCACTTGATGGTGCGCTCTGGTTGTTTACCTCCACGCCTTGGTGGGCGTTAGTCCCGTTGCTGTTTATGCTTTGCGTTTTCGTTACTAAGAGCTGGAAAATCGGTGCTCTAGTATTATCGTTCCTCGCGACTTTTCTATTTATTGATCACTACGATCACGCAATGCAAACCTTGGCGATAATCTTTGTTTGTACGGTAATCTGTGTCGTGCTGGGTGTTCCGCTAGGTATCGCTATGTCAAAAAGCGATCGATTGCAAAGAGCGATAACGCCTGTCTTGGATATGTTGCAAACACTACCGACCTTCGTGTACCTGATTCCGCTCATCTTCCTGTTCAAAATTACAGAGCCGAAGCTCTATGGCCTAGCGATTATTCTCTACGCGATAGTACCAGTAGTGCGGTTAACTAATCTCGGTATCCGACTGGTAGATCCCGATGTTATCGAGGCTGCTGAAGCTTACGGCTTGAATAAGCGTAAGAAGCTTTGGGGTGTTGAGATTCCTCTGGCGCTGCCAACCATTATGGCGGGTGTGAACCAGACTATCATGATGTCGCTGGCGATGGTGGTAATTGCCTCGCTGGTATCAGCACCTGGCTTGGGTACGCTGGTACTGGACGGTATCAACAACCTGCGCCTGGGTGTAGGTTTCGTTGCTGGGTTTGCAATTGTACTGTTGGCGATTCTGCTAGATCGCGTATCTAAGGCTGCCTTGGATCGTGTCAATGCGACGCAGTCGAATCACTAAGGACTGATCATGAGTAATAAAGTTAAAGTATCGGTTCAGGGTCTCTACAAGATCTTCGGTGAGGATGGCGCTTCAAAAGTCGACCTTGTGAAAAACGGGATGACCAAGGCTGAACTGCTAGATCAGCATGGGCATGTTCTCGGATTGCAAGATATCAATGTGGATATGAAAGAGGGTGAGATCACCGTCATTATGGGCCTCTCTGGTTCAGGTAAGTCGACGCTGATTCGCCATCTTAATCGTCTAATTGAACCTACCGCGGGCAAAATTCTGCTCGACGGTGAGGATATTCTCTCGCTCCAAGGCGAGGCTCTACTTGAGATGCGCCGCACGCGTATGTCGATGGTGTTCCAAAAGTTTGCGCTCTTCCCGCATCGCACAGTTGCGGAAAACGCTGCGTTGGCGCTGGAAGTGGGCGGCGCAAGTAAGCAGGAACAGCGCGCAGAGGCTGAAAAGTGGCTGGCGCGTCTGGGTTTGAAAGGCTTTGAAGATAGCTATCCGAACCAGCTCAGTGGTGGTATGCAGCAGCGTGTGGGTATCGCCCGTGCCCTCTGTGCTCACTCTGAAGTCATGCTGTTGGATGAAGCCTTCTCTGCGCTAGATCCGATTATTCGTTCGCAGATGCAGGATCTATTGCTAGAGCTGCAGAAAGAGCTGCACAAGACCATTATCTTCATCACCCATGACCTGGATGAGGCGCTGAAGTTGGCTGACCACCTGGTCATTCTCAAGGATGGCTATGTGATCCAGCAGGGTGAACCGCAGCAGATAATCCTCAACCCAAGCGATGTCTACATTGAACGCTTTGTCAGTGATATTAACCGTGCTCGCGTATTGCGTACGCGCTCAATCATGAAGCCGCTCGATGGTCAGGATCTCTCAGTGGCGCTGCCTGTTGCTGCGGATGATAATCTTGAGTCGGTCATAGAGATGGTGGGCGGGGACACATCCAAGAGCTTTGTTGTTGAGGATAATGGACAGCAGCTAGGCTACTTCGATATGCACGATATTGTTGCAGCGATGGTGCCGCAGCGGGCAAAAGAGGAGTGGGTAGGCTAAGGTTTTTTCTCTCCTCTAAATATAAGGCGCACTTCTTCGGAACTGTGCCTTTTTTGTTTCTGGGAGCCAGCTATACGGGCTAGATACTGTTCTAGTTTTAGGTTGAGGGGCCTCAGAAAAAAGTTGAATTTTTCTCGTCTTTTTGATGTAAAAAAATCACTGGATGATGAGCAAGTCTGGGCGTATTCTCGCGCGCGCTGACCCACAAGGGCTGCAATCAAGCTAGGTAATTTGATTGTTTTTAGGGAGTCCTAAGCATGTACCAGAGTGAATCTTTCCTTAAAGAAAAAGATCGTCTTGCGAAATCTCGTGCTGCGCACCTGCGTCTAATGGCTTCTGGCCTGGGTGGTGCAATTACGCCATGGTTTGGCAACACTAGCAAAGCCTCAAACAAAGCTGCTAAGAAGATCTGATCGGATCTACACCCTCTTTCGAAACCCGAGCCTGTGTCGATACAGGCTCGGGTTTTTTATTTTGGGTTTTGTTGGCTGTTAGCTCCAAGGGAAGGGGCTATTGGAGGTAGGGTGAAGGTCCCCTTCGGCGTAGCGGCTGAATCTGAAGGGCAGCAGAAGTTCAGACCTTGCACCGCTCGTCAGTTCTTCAGCAACGAGTTTTCCGACACCTATCATCTTATAGCCGTGGTTTGAGTCAGCTAAAAACGTACAGTTCTCAAAGAAACGATCGAACACAGGGAAACTATCAGGTGTGAATGCACCTATGCCGCCGCTTGGCTCTTTCTTAAATTTGGGTAGCATCCCCTCGAAGCGTTTCTGGCAGTGAGCCAGGGCGCTAACCCACATGTGCGCGAAATCTTCGCCGACAATAAACTCAGGACTTTTCGGCCCATAGGGATCCACCGCCACCTGGTCAGCATCACGTTGCACTGGGAAGGGCGCTGCTCCGCCCTGGATGCCACCAAAGTTGAGGTCGGGCTTGTAATAGATACCCCACATCTTATCGGTAACCAGCGATCCGTCCCTTGTACTGTGCAGTGGGGCGTCAGTGTCGACATGCAGTACGGGCGGCGCTGAACCGTCATTGGTTCTCTGTAAACCCGGATCTACCCCGAGAGTTCCCTCTTGTAGCGACCAGTAGAGCCACATATTAACGTCGGTGTGATCGACGCCCTGAGAGTCCCTGACCGTTATAGTCTTGGGCAGTTCAAGCATGTCCCAGAACTGCTTCGCCCAAGGACCGGGACAGATAATGAGCTGCTCACAGCTGATTCGCCCCTGACTTGTCTCAACGCTGCTAATCGACCCAGAGCTATCTTTGTTGATCGCGTTAACTTCTACTCCCGAGGCAAACTGCACACCCAAACCCTTCGCCATATTGGCCAGTCCGACCATTGCAGCACGGTTGTTGGCGTAGCCACCGCGCTTCTCATGGAGAACGCTGGTGATTCCCTTAGCTTGCCAGTCGTCAAATAGTCCGAGCATATATCGGCGGCTATCTGCTTCACCCTCTATAAAAAGAGATTCGTAACCTATATCCCTTTGCTGGGAAGCAATGCTGGCAACATCTTGATGCATAGATTCAGGGCTGATCTGCATGTAACCGACATTGTGGTAACTCAGTGCGGCAGCATGCTCTTCCCAAATATCAACGCTGTGTGCCATAAGTTTGCGCATGGCTGGCTGGAAATAGTTATTGCGTACAACCCCGCAAGCGATCCCTGATGCGCCAGCTGCGATATCCTGTTTGTCGATGACTAGAATTTGAGCTGGATCTTCACCTTTGGCTTTGAGACTAGCGCCCAGATGATAGGCGGTACTTAGTCCGTGAACGCCAGCGCCAACGATGAGATATTTAGCCGAATCGGGGATGCTCATAGATAGAAGTTCCGTTTTTTGTTGTTGTGTTCTGATGATGCTCTCAAAGTGTGAACATGATTTGCCTAATTTGGACAAAAAATTGCGTTTTTAAGCAAGTGTTTCAGGTAAATTCTGATTTACTCTCGAAGAACAACAATAAGCTAGGTCTAATATGGACTACTCAATTTTTCGCGTCATCAAAGAGGCGTTAAATAATCACAAAGGCTGGGGCCCTGCCTGGCGTACTCCTACTCCCAAACCGCACTACGATATCGTCATTGTAGGCGGCGGCGGTCACGGTTTGGCTACCGCTTTCTATCTGGCGAGCCGTTATGGTTTGCGCAATATTGCGGTGCTGGAGAAAGGCTGGCTGGGTGGTGGTAACGTCGGTCGCAATACCACGATTGTGCGCTCTAACTATATGTTGCCTGGAAACGAACCCTTCTATGAACTGTCGATGAAGCTCTGGGAAGGTTTGGAGCAGGAGCTCAACTACAACGCCATGGTATCCCAACGTGGCGTTCTCAATCTTTGTCACTCCGATGCTCAGCGTGACGCCTTCCGCAAGCGTGGTAACGCCATGTTGCTGCAGGGTGCTGATGCAGAGTTGCTAGACGCTGAGGGTGTCCGAAAACTCTACCCTTATCTCAATTTCGACGATGCACGTTTCCCTATAATGGGTGGTCTTTTGCAGCGCCGCGGCGGTACTGTGCGCCATGATGCCGTGGCCTGGGGCTACGCGCGCGCGGCCGATCAACTTGGCGTCGACATCATCCAGAACTGTGAGGTGCTCGATTTTCGCATCGAGAATGGTCAGGTGTCTGGGCTGGAAACCAGTCGCGGCTTTATTGGCGCGAATAAAGTGGGTACCGCCGTGGCAGGCTCCTCGAGTCGCTTACTTTCTAAAGCCGGCTTACGATTGCCTATCGAATCCCATGTACTACAGGCGTTTGTCTCTGAGGGTCTAAAGCCGGTAATACCCGGTGTAATTACCTTCGGAGCGGGACACTTCTATCTAAGTCAGTCGGACAAAGGCGGCCTGGTATTTGGTGGCGATATTGATGGCTATAACACCTATGCCCAGCGCGGCAATATGCCCGTGGTTGAAGATGTCTGCGAGGGGGCCATGGGGCTAATGCCGATGCTTGGCCGAGCTCGTATGCTGCGTAGCTGGGGTGGCATTATGGATATGAGCATGGATGGCTCTCCATTTATTGATCGCACCGATATCAAAGGTCTCTACTTTAATGGTGGCTGGTGCTACGGCGGCTTCAAAGCGACGCCTGCATCTGGGCTCTGTTTTGCGCATCTGCTGGCTACTGGTACCTCGCATGAGGTGGCCGCGCAGATGCGCCTCGACCGGTTTGCTCGGGGCGCCATGATAGATGAAAAAGGTCAGGGCGCTCAGCCCAACTTGCACTAGAGGTCTGTATGCTGATTAACCATCCACTGCTGGGACCGCGAGACGCTCAGGAGTTTGTTTACAAAGGCGATGCCAGTTTGTTGCACCGCCCTGACGCTATGGCTGAGGACGCCTTAGAACGATTCACTGAATATGCCTATCTGCGGGATAACCCTGCCGGTGAGCACCGCGAACTCTGGTATCACGAGCAAGGCGACCGCTCCTGGCTAGTTGTAACACGTAACACGCTGACGCATGAGATTTTGGATGTGCGGCTTGCGAGCGAGGTAGCACTATGAGCCGTCGTATCTCTGCAGGCCGCATTGGTACCTCTGTAGTGCGATTCAACTTTGATGGTAAACAGCTTGAGGGGCGAGAGGGCGATAGCCTAGCTGCGGCCCTGCTCGCCAATGACACCTTGCTAGTGGGGCGCTCGTTTAAGTATCACCGTCCTCGCGGCGTGCTCGCTCTGGGAAGTGAGGAGCCGAATGCGTTGGCTACCGTTGGTTCGAACGGATCCCAAACGCCAAACACGCGGGCCACTACGCAAGAGCTGTATGATGGATTATGTGCTGTCAGTCAGAACCGTTTTCCGTCACTAAAATTTGACCTGCTCTCTATCAATGATCGCTTAAGTCGCTTCTTGACGGCCGGGTTTTACTACAAAACCTTTATGTGGCCCAAGTCGTTTTGGGAGTCCGTGTACGAGCCAATGATTCGCCGTGCTGCTGGCCTGGGTCGACTTAGCGAGGTTGAGGATGAGGCGCATTATGATAAGGGATTCTTACATTGTGACAGGCTAGTCATTGGTGGCGGCCTATCCGGCATTGAGTCGGCGCTGACAGCGGCGAAAGAGGGTAAGCAAGTTATCCTGTGTGAGGAGTTCTCACGTCTCGGAGGAGTTGCGTTATTTGAGTCCGCACCGCTAACCCAGATTGACTCGTTGGTCGCAGAGCTTGAAGCGAATGCAAACATACGCGTTATGAAGCGCACAACGGTTCAAGGCGCCTACGATCACGGCGTCTATTCTGCAGTGACACTCAATACTGACCATCTTGCACAACCTCAGGCTAAGGCACCACGACAAACGCTGTGGCGCATCTACTCCAAAGAAGCGGTGCTAGCGACCGGTGCGCATGAACGGATGATCGCATTCGATAACAATGATCGCCCCGGTGTGATGCTATCAAGTGCTGTACGCGGTTACCTGAACTACTACGGGGTGCTGGCAGGTGATAGCTGCGTGGTGTTTGGTTGCCACGATGATGCGCGTAAGACGGTGGTAGACCTGAACGCTGCTGGTGCACAGGTTGTCTGGGTCGATACACGGGCGTCGCATCAGTCGGTGGACGGTGTTGAGTCTTTTACCAATGCAAAGGTTGTGAATACCCGCGGGCGGCACCGGTTAACTGGGGTCGAGATTGAGCAGCAGGGGCGCCGTTTCTGGATAAATTGCGAGGCTCTAGCGGTAGCAGGCGGTTGGAATCCACGGATTCAACTCGCTTGCCATCAGGGCGGCCGGCCAATCTGGTCTGCAGAGACCGGTGGTTTTGTGCCGGGCACTAAGCTGCCGCCTGGGATGCAGGTAGTTGGTTCGGCTGCGGGTGAGTATCTCGAGGGCAACTGGGAACCGGTTTGGGATGTCTCGGTAAAAGGTGCCGCCTTTGTCGATCCGCAAAATGATGTGACGGTTAAAGATATTAAACTCGCACATCAAGAGGGTTACATCAGTGTCGAGCATCTTAAGCGCTACACCACCTTGGGTATGGCCACGGACCAGGGTAAGAACGCCAACGCTTTGGGTATAGGTGTACTGAGTCAGCACTCTGGCGAATCGATAGAGTCAGTCGGTACGACGCTTTTCCGCCCGCCCTATACGCCGGTTGCTATTGGTGCGTTAGCGGGGCGAGCTCGTGGTAAGGATTTCAAGCCGACCCGTTTGACGCCATCACATGAGTTTGCCACCCGCCGCGGTGCTGCGTTTGTGACCGTTGGAAACTGGCTTCGAGCCTCCTACTTCCCGCTTGTCGGTGAGACGCACTGGCGAGAGTCGGTCGACCGTGAAGCTTTAACTGTGCGCCAAGCAGTGGGAGTCTGTGACGTCACGACTCTGGGAAAAATTGATGTTCAAGGGCGCGATGCGGCGGAATTTCTGAACCGAGTCTATGCCAACGGCTTCCTTAAACTGCCCATCGGTAAGACGCGTTATGGCTTGATGTTGCGCGAGGACGGCATTGTCTTTGATGATGGTACGGCTGCGCGTCTGGCGGAGAATCACTTTGTTGTAACTACAACCACAGCCAATGCAGTATCGGTCTACCGACACATGGAGTTTGTGCATCAGTGTCTGGCACCAGATTTGGATGTACACCTGATCTCTACAACCGAGGCCTGGGCTCAGTTTGCTGTTGCCGGGCCGAAGTCGCGTGAGCTGGTGCAGCGTGTGGTTGATCTGGATATCAGTAATGACGCCTTCGGTTTTATGGCCTGTGCTGAGACTCAGCTGATTGACGGTACGCCGGCGCGTCTGTTCCGCATCTCTTTTTCGGGCGAGCTGGCCTACGAGCTGGCCGTACCGACCCGTTTCGGTAACAGTTTGATGGAGACTTTGTTGGATATCGGGGCTGATCTCGGCGCAGTCCCATACGGCACTGAGGCGCTAGGCGTTCTGCGTATCGAGAAGGGACATGCAGCAGGCAACGAACTTGATGGCCGCACCACAGCACTTAATCTTGGGTTGGGGCAGATGGTGGCGCAAACCAAAGATAGCATCGGTCGGGTATTGGCAAATCGCACAGAACTGGCTGATAGCACTCTGCGACTTGTCGGTTTTCGCTCAGAGGAGCAGATTCTTACCGGTAGTTGGTTGGTTCCCAATGGCGCTCCTGCCGAGCAGGCCCACACCCTAGGTTGGGTGTCGAGCGCCTGTTATTCGCCTAATCTAGGCTGCTACATTGCAATAGGCTTTATCCGTGACGCGCAGCAGCATATGGATACCCAGATGCGAGCTGTGAGCTTGTTGGATGGCGCTGACGTGAAGGTTCAAGTTGTTTCGCCCCATTTTGTCGATCCTGAAGGGGAGCGCTTACGTGTTTAAATTAACTGAAGCTCCGGCGCTGCGTACGGGTAAATATGAGCTAATGGAGTTAAGTATTGAACTGCTGGATAACACCCCGCGGCTCTCTATTGCGCCACTCAAAGGCGAGCTTGAGCAGGTACAGAAATGTCTGCAACAGCAGGGACTCAGCCTGCCGGCACCCACCGAGGCTAGTTTAGGTCCCTGTGTTGTGCTGCCGCTGGGTCAGGGGCA
Organism: Oceanospirillaceae bacterium; assembly: GCA_038137135.1. Classification (GTDB taxonomy): domain Bacteria; phylum Pseudomonadota; class Gammaproteobacteria; order Pseudomonadales; family Balneatricaceae; genus Marinobacterium_E. Next base: position 26,242 of record JAYQBD010000014.1, read on the forward strand.
GTGGCTGTTCCAAGGTGTTCTACCAAATCTTGAATCATTGGATGGGCTGGTGGCCCTAACTGACCAGAGTGACGCCTGGTGTGGTTTCGCATTGCGTGGATCGAAAGCTCCTTTGATGCTGGAGCGTCTGGTCGCGAACGCCCCAGCTACATATTCAAGTGGTAAGGCAGTGCGAACTCAGATTGAGCATATTGGCTGTTGGGTGGTAGGTTTAGCTCAGAACGAATGGCAAGTCTTGGGTCCGAGATCCTCAGCCCAGTCGCTGTTTGACGCGCTCAAACATGCAGCTGATGCTGTCGATGCGCTAACCGATAATTAGAACGAATAACTATACAGAGGAGAGCGGCGATGAACATACCGCTTATCAATCTCGACAGAGTCCAGGGTGATATTGAACAGGCGCGTGGATTGCCGAATCACTACTACATCACCGCAGAAGGTTATGCGCAGGAGCGCGATGCTGTTTTTGGTGCGAGCTGGGCCGGTGTGGCCTTCGCCTCTGATCTACCCGAGAAGGGTTCAATCTATCCGGTGCAGCTGGCGGGGATGCCCCTCTTAGCAGTGCGTGACAGAGACGATGTCATTCGTGTCTTCCATAATGTCTGCTCTCACCGCGGTGTAGCTCTAGCTGAAGAGCCGACGACGTTGATGGGTATGCTTTGCTGCCCCTATCACTCATGGACGTATGACCTGACGGGTAAGCTGGTAGCAACGCCTCACGTTGGTGGTATAAACAAACACCAGGTTGAAGGCCTCGCCTGCGAAGAGCACGGTCTGAAAGAGGTAAAAAGCCATATCTGGATGGGTATCATCTTTGTCGATCTGAATGGTAACGCGGGCCCATTTGAAGAGCGTATTAGTGGTTTACTTGAGCGCTGGTCTGAATTTCATCCCGCCGGCGACTATGAAGCACTGGAGGCAGACGCTGAATCGGGTAACTGGGAGCAGGAGCTCGCCTGTAACTGGAAGCTGGCGGTGGAGAACTACTGCGAAGCCTACCATCTACCCTGGATTCATCCAGGTCTGAACAGCTATTCGAAACTCGACGATCACTACAATATCGTTGAACAGAGTTATTCCGGCCAAGGGAGTACCGCTTACCGCCTATCTGAGTTTGAGGGCTATCAACTACCCAAGATTCCGGACTGGCCAGCGGAGCGCATAGAGAACGCCGAGTACATCAGCCTCTATCCAAATGTGCTTCTCGGGCTGCAAGCGGACCATGCCTTTGCGATGTTGTTGCTTCCGCGAGGTCCCGAACGGACACAGGAGAGGCTGCGTCTGTTTTACATGCCGGGTGTGGTGTCGGATAGCTCAACCGCTGCGGCGCGCAATTCGGTACTCAAAGCTTGGCAGGAAGTTTTCCAAGAAGACATTGGTGTCGTTGAGGCGATGCAGCGCGGTCGTCACTCGCCGGGGTTCGATGGCGGGAAGTTCTCTCCCGTGATGGATCCGCCAACCCATGTGTTCCATCGATGGGTAGCGGCAGCGTTGGAGGCCCAAGGTGTATAAAAACTATTGGGGTGGAGCCTGGTATGAGGGTGGCGCCGGGACGATTGATGTCGAGAATCCTGCCACAGGCGATATCATTGGTCAGCAGGCCCTTGCGTCGGTAGACGATGTGAATGCGGCCGTTCAAGCTGCTCGCCAGGCGGTTAACGACCGCACCTGGTCGGGCATGCGTCCGGGAGATCGCGGACGTATGGTGCGTAAACTCGGCGAGTATTTCACGCTCAACCGCATGGAGATAGCTGCTGAGTTAGCTGCAGAGTCCGGCAAACCGCTGTTTGAGGCGCTGATTGAGGTTGATGGTACGGCCCGCTACTTCGAGTACTACGGCTGTCAGTCCGATAACTTTCAGGGCGATAGTATCCCGCTGGGTGATGCCTATATCGACTTTACTGAGCTTGAACCTCTGGGTATCTCAGCGCAAATTATCCCCTGGAACTATCCACTAGAGATGGTTGGGCGCAGTGTGGGCGCCGCGCTAGCGGTTGGCTGTGTGACGGTTATTAAATCCCCCGAACTTGACCCGCTCTCGAGCCGGCACTTTGCCCTTGCGGCGGAGTATGCTCAGTTTCCTGTGGGTGTAATGAACCTGGTGTGCGGTGAAGGGGCTGTTGCTGGCGCGGCGCTTGCTGGCCACAGCGATGTGGATCAGGTGGTGTTCACTGGATCGGTTGCGACCGGTCGTAGTGTTGCCACGGCCGCTGCGCAAAACTTAATTCCCTGTGTGCTGGAGCTCGGTGGTAAATCGGCAGCGATCGTGCGCAAAGATGCTGATATGGAGCTGGTCATTGAGAGCGTGCGCTGGGGGATTTTCTTTGGTGCCGGTCAGGTCTGTTCAGCCCTCTCGCGCGTGATTATTCAGCAGGATCGACTGCAAGAGTTCACTCAGCGTGTTTCGCAGTTGGTGAGTTCTATCAAGGTAAGGGATGCTTCAGCGGTAGCTGACGAGAGCCTGATAATGGGTGCTATGGTTAATACCGCGCAGCGCGACAGGGCGGCTGAGCTCGTGCAACAAGCCCTGGATGCTGGTGCCCTCATGTTGGCGCAGGGTAGTGCGCCGAGTCAGGGCGCCTTCTACCCTCCAACGGTCCTGCAAGTAACAGCTGAGAGTGATATCGCTCAGACAGAAGTCTTTGGTCCTGTCCTCTGTGTAATTCCGTATCAGGACGACGACGAGGCGCTGGCGATTGCTAATGGCACGGATTATGGCTTAGTGTCGGGGGTATTCAGTCAGGATATCAATGCTTGTCTGCAACTGGCGCGCCGCTTGCGCGCGGGGCAGGTATTCATTAATGAGTGGTTCGCGGGTGGCGTAGAGACTCCGTTCGGCGGAGTAAAACAGAGTGGTTATGGGCGTGAGAAGGGCCGCGAGGCCATGTTGAACTACGTCGCTACCAAAAACATTGCAGTTCGTCTGCGCAGCTAGTTATTAGTATTAAATGAGTTAGGAAGAGAGATGACAAAAAGCTATCAGAATTACATTGGCGGTACCTGGGTTGACGGTTCAGGCGAAGTTGAAAATATAAACCCATCGGATACACGTGATGTTATCGGGCTTTTTGCTCAAGGCAGCTCGGCGCAAGTTGATCAGGCAGTCGTAGCCGCGACTGAGGCGCAGGCGGTCTGGAAGGGTTACGGACTAGAGAGACGTCAGGCGGTTTTGCAGGCGATCGGTGAAGAGTTGATGGCGCGCAGCGCCGAACTTGGCGAGTTGCTCAGCCGCGAAGAGGGTAAGCCTCTGGCTGAAGGTAAGGGCGAGATCTACCGAGCCGGCCAGTTCTTTACCTACTATGCCGCCGAGTGTCTGCGCCAGTTAGGCCAGAATGCTGATTCGGTACGCCCCAATATTGAGATAGATGTGCGTCGCGAGCCGGTGGGTGTGATTGCCGTGATTAGTCCGTGGAACTTCCCAACCGCAACGGCGGCCTGGAAGATCGCCCCGGCTCTCTGTTACGGCAATGCGGTTATCTGGAAACCGGCAAACCTTACGCCGGCATCAGCTGTAGCGTTGACGGAAATTATCGCTAAACAGGATATACCCGCGGGGCTGTTCAACCTGGTGGTGGGTTCAGGCTCAGAAGTAGGTGAGGCACTGGCGGCGCACAAAGGTGTTAAGGCGATATCCTTCACCGGTTCTGTGCCCGTCGGTAGACGCATCGCGCAGGTTGCAGTGAGCAACTTCACCAAACTGCAGATGGAGATGGGTTCGAAAAACGCATTGGCCGTGATGGACGATGCCGACCTTGATCTTGCGGTTGCGGTTGCGCTTGGTGGAGCCTTTGGTGGTAGCGGTCAGAAGTGTACGGCCTCATCACGTTTAGTGGTGCACGAGGGGATTCATGATGCATTCGTTGAGAAGCTCATTGCCGGAGCAAAAGCGATGCAGGTGGGCCACGCACTCGAGCAGGGCACACAGATGGGCCCCGTTGTGTCGCAAACTCAGTTGGATGAGAACCTCGAGTACGTCCGTCTGGGACTGAGTGAAGGTGCGGAGCTGGCTTGTGGCGGCGAGCAGTTGGAACTTGCCACGCCTGGCTTCTACATGAGCCCCGGGGTGTTCCTGGGTACGCGCAACGATATGCGTATCAACCGCGAAGAGATGTTTGCCCCGCTGACCTCGGTGATCAAGGTGGGTAGCTATGATGAGGCGCTCAGTGTTGTAAACGATACTGAGTTCGGGCTTACCTCAGGTATTGTCACGCGCTCGTTGGCACGGGCTAACCATTTCCGCCGTAACGCTCAGACCGGCGTAGTTACAGTCAACTTGCCGACGGCCGGTACGGACTATCACGTGCCCTTTGGTGGCCGCGGTGAGAGCTCGTATGGCCCGCGTGAACAGGGTCGCACAGCGGATGAGTTCTTTACCGTGGTTAAGACGGCCTACATCAGTGCAGGTGATGATTTATGAGAATAGATGCGCTTCAGTACTGCAACTATTCGGAGAAGATCTTCCGTCAGTGGCGTGAAGCGCAACTAGATGCGGTTCATGTCACGATCGCCTACCACGAAAATTTCCGTGAGATGGTAGCCAACCTTGAAGCCTGGAACCGTCACTTTGAGCGATTTCCAGAGCTGATTTTCAAGGGTACAACAGCAGCTGACGTAGAGCTGGCGCATGCCAGTGATAAAACTGCAGTGTTTTTCGGCTTTCAGAACCCCAGCCCAATCGAGGACGACATAGGTCTGGTCGAGATCGTGCACCAGCTCGGTGTACGCTTTATGCAGCTGACCTATAACAACCAGTCGCTGTTGGCTTCCGGTTGTTATGAGCCAGTCGATGCGGGTATTAGCCGAATGGGCAAAGAGGTTATCGCCGAGATGAACCGTGTAGGGCTGGTCGTTGATATGTCTCACTCGGGTGACCGCAGTACCATAGAAGCGGCCGAAATCTCATCTCGGCCGATCGTTGTGACGCATGCCAATCCGCATGAGTGGCACCCGGCACTGCGCAATAAACGCGAAGAGGTTCTGCGCGCTGTATTTAATAGCGGTGGCATGATCGGCTTTTCGCTCTATCCACACCATTTGAAGGATAAGAGTGACTGCACACTGGAAAGCTTCTGTCGCATGGTGGCTGATACTGCACATAAGTACGGTATTGAGCACATAGGTATAGGGTCGGATCTCTGTCAGGATCAACCCGATTCGGTTGTAGAGTGGATGCGAGTTGGTCGCTGGACGAAGCAGATCGATTTTGGTGAGGGCTCCAAAGCCGCTCCAGGGTTTCCTGATCAGCCTGATTGGTTCGCTGATAGCCGGGGTTTTAATGACTTGGAGGCGGGCCTCTCTGCCGTCGGTTTTTCTGAAACAGAGGTGGGGCTGGTGCTGGGTGATAACTGGCACCGCTTCTTCCGCGATAACTTTTCCGCTATAGAGTGATGATCTAGATAAGCGTTGGAGGTGGTGAAATGAGTATGGCGCTTCGTACACCTGATCGATTAATGAAACTGAATCGGCTTGGTTCATTTCATCCGAGCCGTATGAGTTTTATGCACCAACTGCTAAGGCGAATGGGGCGGGAGCAATGGCGCTATGAGCAGGGTCTGTTTGATATAGATGAGCGGGGCGTGGGGCGTGCGGTGTTAACCATGCATGGGCCAGAGCGCAGCTACTCCTTGGTGGCTTTTGCCCACGATCTGCCCGACGAGCTCAGATCAGACCGGGTCATTGCTCAAGCTTGGGATGCCACGTTTTGCCTGTTTGACGGCATTCCGACGCCACACGATGTAGCTCGCTTGGAAACGCAGGTGCCCGGGCAAGAGACGGCTCGCTTGACGCCGACTGAACTTTGCCTTTCGCGCGCCAATCGTTCGGTGCGACTCTGGAATACGGTGGTAGAGGCCCTGAGTCGTGGAGAGCAGCCGGGTCTCCATACCCTCAATGAAGTGGGGTATTTGATGCGCACTACTGCGGTCTATGGTTCCGGCAAATTCGGGCTTTGTGACCGTTTTGCGATTGCTAATCGTCCAGAGTTTAATTCACCCTTTCAGGCGGAGATGCTAACAGTCTTCTTGATTCGCCAGTTTGTGCTGGATCTAATTAATCAATGCGCTCGCAACGTTGGAGGTAACGCGGCTGTCGAGCTCGCCCCTGAATTGGCGCGTACGCTCGGTATTGGTAACTCTACAGGTCTGGGTATGGCGCCATTTCTGGTTAACCATCCGCGTCTGATTGACCGTTGGATCGGTGCGCGCGAGGGCGCGCTCGCAGAGATCTGTGAGAGCGGCAGTTTTGCACCTGAACATCTCTCTCGGGCTTTGGCTCGGCTCTCGAAAGGGCAGGCTAATCTGCCGCGCTGGAGAAGTACGCATCCGTATCAAGTTGAGCGGGTTTCCCAGCTAAGGCGCGACCTTGATAACTTAGATGCAGTAGATCTTTCATCTCCGTCGGCTAGTTTGCAGTGGGCGGAGGAGCAGCTTTCAGATGAGGGGCGGGAGTTCTGGATAACTTGTCTGTTAGAGGCTTATCCCGAAATCGCTGATCGCTGGTCAGAGCAGATGTCGATTGATGAGTCTAGCGACTATGAGATTGACGGGCGTTGGTCACTGCGCCAAGCGCTGGATGCGATAGATGAGCATTTCGACTGGGCGCTGCAGCGTGACTGGAACGCGTCAGATACTGCTCGTGTTTGGTATGTTTCGCAGGAGAAGCTGGAGCCGCGTCTAGCTGAGCGTGCTGATGAACCGGTGGAGCCCTACGAGCAGCCTTTGGCACCGGGGCGTGATATGGCGCTCTTTGCCGCAGCGCTGCGTCAGAGCGATGCAATAAATCTCGCAAGCTTCTTGTTGCAGCACCCCGAGCATCGTCACACTGCGCGGCGGCTACAGTGGGTGTGCAAGTCGCCCTTCGGCGAAATTCACGACAACACCATCTCAGCTCAGCTCAAACCGATCGATATGCTACGTCTCAAGCTCTCATTTTTTGGTGCCAACTATTTCGACCCTCGCTCTGATCGATGGCTACGTATCTGTATGTTTGCTGATGCCCCTTATGCTACTGAGCTATCGATGGAGAATTGTGAGGGCTGGGGTTAGGTGAAGGTCAGTTTTAATGAGCTCGAAGCTCGACTAA
>JAYQBD010000015.1:0-31247 GCA_038137135.1 Oceanospirillaceae bacterium
TCCGTGGCGGTTCCCTACCGCCAAGGGTCTGCATACCCCCTCTCAAGCCACGTCATTACAATATCCTGAGAACCGGTTCGTCCAACTGGGCGAACTGCTCCTTCAAGTCGAGCAGATGTTCACCCCAGTAGCGCTCAGAGTTAAACCAAGGGAACGCTTTGATAAAGGCGGGGTCTTCATGGCGTTTTGCCAACCAACCTGAGTAGTTAATCATGCGCAGGGCGCGTAGCGGCTCGACCAAGTGCAGCTCGCGCGGATCAAACTCGTAGAACTCCTCATAGCCCGCAAGCACCTCTGCCAGTTGTAGCTCACGCTGCGGACGATCACCCGTCAGCAACATCCAGATATCCTGTATCGCAGGAGCTGTACGAGCATCGTCAAAGTCGACAAAGTGCGGAAGATCATCGCGCCAGAGGATATTGCCCACATGGCAGTCACCGTGGACACGAATCTGCCGTAGATCTGAATACTCGGCAAAACGCTGCTCTACCCGTCGCAACAGGTCCTCAGAGATCCGCTCATAGGCCTCACGCAGCGAGGTCGGTAAAAAGTTCTGCAGCAAAAACTCGCGGTTCTCCCAGCCAAAGCTCTGCACATTCAGCGCCGGACGCGCGACAAAATCCCGACTGGCTCCCACCGCATGCATACGCCCAAGCGTCTGACCCAAAGTGAAAAGATGATCCATGTCGCCGAGCTCTGGCGCTCGACCGCCCCGACGCGGATAGAGGGCAAAACGGTAATCTCCATGCACAAAAAGGCTGCGCCCTTCGTCATCTTTGAGCGGCGCCACTACAGATAGATCCTGTTCAACTAATTCAAAACAGAGATCATGCTCCTCCTGAATCTGGGCATCACTCCAACGATTCGGGCGGTAGAACTTAGCGATAACCGGCTGCTCAGCCTCAATTCCCACCTGATAAACACGATTCTCATAGCTGTTTAGCTCTAGGATCCGGTAATCGCTTAACCAGCCCTGAGACTCGACGGCGTCAATTACGACGTCAGGCGTCATCTGGTAGAAGGGTTGGCTGTCGCTCATGCTGAACTCCGTAATGCTTGATCCGAGGATTATCCTTGTCTCTAGTGCGTATTCATAGGACTTTCCGAGGTGGAATGTCTGTTCACCAAAATTGTGGGCAGAGCCTGTCCCGCTGGTTATTACCCTTTGGGAACGTTCGCAGCCGCGAATTTGCTTGAACCGAAAGGGTACCGGAGTGGGGGAGGCCTTCCCGGACTCTTGGCGGCAGGGACGCCGCCACGAAGCCTACAGGGACGTATTCACGGCGTGTCTGGGAAGGCCTCCGCCACTCCGGTGCGACCATCCGCAAACAAAAAAACCACGATACCAAGAGTACAGTGGTTTTTTGGGTCGCCTCCTGCCTTTTAGGCAGAAGCCTCCTAGAGTGAGGGTGCGATTAGTTTACTTTGGCGTCGAGCTCACCTGAATCGTATAGGGTGGTCATCGCTTCCAGCGAGATCGGCGTGATCTTCGCAGCATTACCCGCTGTACCGAAGGCTTCGTAACGCGCGAAGGCGATATCAGACATCGCCTTAATGGTCTTCGCCAGGTACTTACGCGGGTCAAACTCCGCTGGGTTCTCAGCCATAAACTGACGAATCGTACCAGTCGAGGCCAGCCGCAGGTCAGTGTCGATATTGACCTTACGCACGCCGTGCTTAATGCCTTCCACAATCTGCTCAACAGGGACACCGTAAGTTTCCGGAATCGCGCCGCCAAACTCGTTGATCACCTTGAGCCACTCCTGCGGCACAGAGGATGAGCCGTGCATAACCAAATGAGTTCCCGGGATACGCTCGTGAATAGCGCGGATGCGATCTACCGCCAGAATGTCACCGGTAGGTGGACGCGTAAACTTGTAGGCACCGTGAGAAGTACCCACAGCAATGGCCAGAGCGTCAACCTGAGTCGCCTTAACGAACTGAGCCGCCTCTTCTGGGTCAGTCAGCATCTGGTCATGGGTCAGCTTACCCTCAGCACCTATGCCGTCCTCTTCGCCAGCTTCACCCGTCTCAAGTGAGCCTAGGCAGCCAAGCTCACCCTCAACTGAGACACCACAAGCGTGTGCCATCTCAACAGTGCGGCGCGTTACATCCACGTTGTAGTCGTAGCTGGTTGGCGTTTTGCCATCTTCACCGAGCGAGCCATCCATCATGACTGATGAGAAACCGAGCTGGATGGAACGCTGGCAGACCGCTGGGCTAGTACCGTGGTCTTGGTGCATGCAAACAGGAATATGTGGGAACTCCTCAATTGCAGCCAGAATCATATGGCGCAAGAAGTTCGAACCTGCATATTTACGTGCACCTGCAGAGGCTTGAACAATGACGGGCGCATCGGCACGGTTAGCCGCTTCCATGATGGCACGCATCTGCTCGAGGTTATTGACGTTAAATGCTGGGATGCCGTAGCCATGCTCTGCGGCGTGGTCTAACAGCTGACGCATTGAAATTAGGGCCATGAAGTCTCCTAATTGGCTGAGCAGATGGTCGCTACTCAGCTCTTCTGATTAGTTATCGAACCGAGAACGCAGCATCGCTACTGCGGGCAGCTCTTTACCCTCAACAAACTCGAGGAAAGCACCACCACCGGTCGAGATGTATGATACATCATCTGCAATAGAATACTTGTCTACTGCTGCCAAAGTATCACCGCCACCTGCGATGGAGAACGCACTCGACTGCGCGATCGCCATCGACAGTGTCTTCGTTCCCTCCCCAAACTGATCAAATTCGAATACACCTACAGGGCCGTTCCAGATGATCGTGCCTGCACTCTGCAAGATAGTTGCCAACTTCGCGGCGGATTCAGGACCAATATCCAGAATCATCTCATCCTCGGTCACATCGTCAGCAGACTTAACCACCGCTTCGGCATCCTCAGCAAAGGCCGTGGCCACAACTACATCCGTTGGAATTGGGATTTCACACTTGGCCATCAGCGCTTTGGCGGTATCGACAAGGTCCGCCTCGTAAAGCGACTTACCCACCGGTTTACCGGCAGCAGCTAGGAAGGTATTGGCGATACCGCCACCGACAATCAGCTGATCACACTTATCTGAGAGCGAGTTCAGCACTTCAAGCTTGGTGGAGACTTTTGAGCCACCGACTATCGCTGCCAGTGGTCGGGCTGGCTTATCCAGCGCTTTACCCAGGGCTTCCAGTTCGTTCGCCAATAGAGGACCCGCGCATGCAATCGGTGCAAAGCGGGCGACACCGTGCGTTGATGCTTGAGCGCGGTGCGCTGTGCCGAACGCATCCATGACGTAGACGTCGCAGAGTGCCGCCATTTTGCGAGACAGCTCTTCGTTATCCTTCTTCTCACCAGTATTGAAGCGCACGTTCTCCAGCAGCACGACTTCGCCAGCAGCCACTTCAAAGCCACCATCGACCCAATCTTTGATCAGTCGGACTTCAGCGCCCAACAACCTACTCAGGTGCGCAGCAACTGGAGCTAGTGAATACTGCTCTTCGTATTCACCTTCAGTTGGACGCCCGAGGTGAGACATGAGCATTACTGCAGCGCCCTTCTCGAGCGCCAGCTTGATAGTTGGCAGTGAAGCCTGGATGCGAGCATCGGAGGTCACTTTGCCATCTTTAACGGGCACGTTAAGATCTTCACGGATCAGTACACGTTTAGCGCTCAGATCCTGATCTTTCATCAGACGTACGTTCATTATTTCTCCAAATTAAGAGTTGTTATTTCGAATTAGGTTGGAGCTCAAGCCAGCGTTCTGCGACATCGAGCATGCGATTAGCAAACCCCCACTCGTTGTCGAACCAGCAGATCACTTTGAGCAACTTGCCGCCAGAAACACGAGTCTGCGTAGCGTCAATGACCGAGGAGTGACGGTCGCGGTTAAAATCGACAGAGGCGTGAGGCTCCTCGGTGTAGCCAAGATAACCTTTGAGAGCACCTTGAGAAGCCTGTTGCAAAAGTTCATTAACCTCGGCTTCGGTCGTTTCGCGGCTAAGCGTGATCGACATATCCATAAGCGATACATTGATGGTTGGTACGCGCAGGTGCAGACACTTGAAACGCCCGGAGAGCTCTGGAAGCAGCCGATCGATACCTTTATCAAGGCTGGTATCCACTGGAATTATTGACTGCAGCGCACTCCGAGTCAGGCGCAAATCGGTGTGATGGTATGCATCGATAACCGGCTGATCATTCATCGCCGAATGTACAGTCGTGGTTAGTCCCTGCTCAATACCGAAGGCCTCGTGCAGAAGCGATAGCACCGGGATAATCGCATTGGTGGTGCACGAAGCTGCAGAGACGATCTTATGCTCGGCCTTCAATTCGGTCTGATTGAGGCCGGCAATAATCGTTGCATCTACATCCGAGCGGGCAGGCTGGGAGAATAGCAGACGTTTGGCCCCCGAACTCAAGTGCCGCTCTGCGGTCTCACGATCGCTAAAAGAGCCGGAACACTCAAACAGAAGGTCCACATTCAGCTCGCTCCAAGGCAGCGAATCTACCTGCTCTTCTCGCAAAACCCGGATAGGCTGTTCATCTACAATAAGGTTGGGCTTTTCAACGCGAACAGACCGTGGAAACCGACCGTGGGTGGTATCGTAACGGGTCAGGTAGGAGACGGTATCGATATCGGAGAGCTCATTGATCGCAACCGGTACCAGCTGGTGCTCAAGACCTCGCTCGTAGATAGCTCGTAACACCGCCTGACCAATACGTCCGTATCCGTTAATCGCGACTCTGTAACTCATCCCTAACCCTAATGTTTGCCAAACGTAATCGAGGCCCTGTGCTAAAACGAAAATGCCCCGACTGATATCGGGGCACCTTTTGTAGCAGGAACGCTAGTGTTAAACCAGCTTTAAACCAGTGCTAAGGCCTGAGCTTTGACATTATCTACGGTAAAGCCAAAGTGCTCAAACAGTGCGCCAGCAGGTGCAGACTCACCGAAGCTAGTCATACCGACAATAGCACCATTAAGACCGACATACTTGTACCAGAAGTCGGCCTGGCCGGCTTCAATGGCCACACGCGCTGTTACAGCTGCTGGCAGTACTGTCTCTTTGTACTCAGCAGACTGTGCATCAAAACGCTCAGTCGAAGGCATAGAGACAACGCGTACCGCTTTGCCTTCGGCTTCCAGTGCTGCAGCAGACTGCATCGCCAGATCCACTTCAGAACCGGTCGCAATCAGGATCAGATCAGGTGTGCCTGTGCTGTCTTTAAGTACGTAGCCACCTTTGGCGATCGCAGCAATCTGCGCTTCATCGCGGCCCTGGTGCGCAAGGTTCTGACGCGAGAATATCAGTGCACTTGGGCCATCAGTACGCTCTACTGCCTGACGCCAAGCAACTGCAGACTCAACCGCATCACAAGGGCGCCAAGTCTCCATGTTTGGCGTGTAGCGCAAGCTCGCCATCTGCTCAACAGGCTGGTGGGTAGGTCCATCTTCACCGAGGCCGATAGAGTCGTGAGTGTAGACGTAGATCGCGCGCTGCTTCATCAGGGCAGCCATACGAACGGCGTTGCGCGCATACTCCATAAAGATCAGGAAGGTACCGCCGTACGGGATAAAGCCGCCGTGCAGCGCAATACCGTTCATGATTGCGTGCATCGCAAACTCACGCACACCGTAGTTAACGTAGTTACCGCCCGCGTTGTTCGCACGAATTGGGTCAGAACCTTTCCACATTGTAAGGTTAGAGCCTGCCAAATCAGCCGAGCCACCAAGTAGTTCAGGAAGAATTGGGCCCAGCGAGTTGATGGCGTTCTGTGAAGCTTTACGTGACGCGATTGTGTCACCCGCCGCCGCAACTTCAGCAATCCACTTATCAGCCTTTTCAGCGAAGTCAGCAGGAAGGTCTCCGGCCAGACGGCGCAAGAGTTCTGCGGCCAGCTCTGGGTAGGCCTCAGTGTAAACTGCGAGCTCCTCGTTCCACTCGTTCTCAGCCTGGCTGCCTTTAGTACGCGCATCCCAACCCTCAGCGATCTCAGCTGGGATCTCAAATGGAGCGTGCGGCCAATCAAGTTCTTTGCGTACCAGAGCGATCTCATCGTCACCGAGTGGTGCACCGTGACAATCTTCTTTGCCCTGCTTGTTAGGTGAGCCAAAACCGATAATTGTTTTACAGCAGATCAGTGTCGGCTGATCTTCGTTTGAGCGTGCCGCTTCGATGGCATCGCGGATCTGATCGGGGTTGTGGCCATCAACACCACGGATCACCTGCCAACCGTATGCTTCAAAGCGCGCTGGAGTATCGTCGCTGAACCAACCTTCAACTTCACCGTCGATAGAGATGCCGTTGTCATCCCAGAAGGCGATCAGTTTACCCAGGCCCAGTGTACCGGCCAGTGAGCAAGCCTCGTGAGAGATACCTTCCATCAAACAGCCATCGCCCATGAACGCATAGGTGTAGTGATCGATGATCTCGTGACCTTCGCGGTTAAACTGACCCGCCAGAGTCTTCTCAGCCAGAGCGAAACCCACAGCATTGGTGATACCCTGACCCAGCGGTCCGGTGGTTGTCTCAACGCCTGGGCAGTAACCGTACTCAGGGTGGCCTGCAGTCTTGGAGTGCAGTTGACGGAAGTTCGACAGATCTTCAGCGCTAACGTCATAACCACTCAGGTGCAACAATGAGTAGATCAGCATAGAGCCGTGACCGTTGGACAGCACGAAGCGGTCGCGATCAAACCAGTGCGGATTGCTCGGGTTGTGCTTGAGGAAGTCGTTCCACAGAACTTCGGCAATGTCTGCCATACCCATAGGCGCACCTGGGTGACCCGATTTAGCCTTCTGAACTGCGTCCATGCTGAGGGCACGAATTGCGTTTGCGAGCTCACGACGTGAGGACATCTGACTTACTCCTGTCGACGTACAATTTTAAGGCGCTAATTTTCCCTTAGTTGACGCAAAGGTTCAAACAAAGATGCCCGAAAATTAGCGCTTTTCATGTGAAGGTCTAATATTTTTCAGCACATTTACGACTTTCTGCCTAGCCTCTGCTGACGGGCTGCGTACAATAGCGCCTAGCAAATATTCTTAAGGACGAAACCAGCCATGAGCGAATACAGCATTTTCACCTCTGAATCAGTTTCTGAAGGCCACCCAGACAAGATCGCCGACCAGATCTCTGACGCGGTTCTTGACGCGATTATCGCTGAGGACAAATACGCACGTGTCGCTTGTGAAACCATGGTTAAAACCGGTGTTGCTATTGTCTCTGGCGAGATCACTACTAGCTCGTGGATCGACCTAGAAGACCTGGTACGTGGCGTTATCAACGATATCGGTTACACCTCGTCTGATGTTGGCTACGACGGCGATACTTGTGGTGTGATCAACATCATCGGGAAGCAGTCTGTCGATATTGCGCAGGGCGTTGATCGCTCTAAACCTGAAGATCAGGGCGCAGGTGACCAGGGCCTGATGTTCGGTTACGCCTCTAACGAGACTGAAGTACTGATGCCAGCGCCGATCACCTACGCACACCGTCTGGTAGAGCGTCAGGCTGAAGCGCGTAAATCCGGTCTGCTCCCATGGCTACGCCCGGATGCAAAATCTCAGGTAACCTGCCGCTACGAGAACGGTAAGCCTGTCGCAATCGATGCCGTTGTTCTGTCGACTCAACACAACCCAGAAGTATCGCAAGAAGATCTGCGTCATGCGGTCGAAGATCTGATCATCAAAAAAGTGTTGCCGCCTGAACTGCTGCACGCCGGCACCAAATACCACATCAACCCTACTGGCAAGTTCGTGATCGGTGGACCTGTTGGTGACTGTGGTCTTACAGGCCGTAAAATCATCGTCGATACCTACGGCGGTATGGCACGTCATGGTGGTGGTGCGTTCTCCGGTAAAGATCCTTCGAAAGTTGACCGCTCAGCAGCTTACGCGGGCCGTTATGTAGCGAAGAACATCGTTGCCGCCGGCTTGGCTGACCGCGTTGAGATTCAAGTCTCTTACGCAATTGGTGTCGCTGAGCCAACCTCAGTCTCTATCAACACCTTCGGTACGGGCAAAGTATCCGATGAGAAGATCATTGAATTAGTGCGTGAGCACTTCGATCTGCGCCCATACGCGATCACCAATATGCTCGACCTGCTGCACCCAATGTACCGTCAGACCGCAGCCTACGGACACTTCGGGCGTAACCCCTTCGAGATGACTGTGGGTAATGACACCTTCACCGCTTTTCCATGGGAGAAGACTGACAAGGCTGATGCGCTTAAATCAGCCGCTGGTCTTTGATACGCAGTTTGAACTAGCGCTACCGCCGGTTACTTTCTCAGGGACGCCGTAAATCCGTCCATGGAGGCTTCGTGGCAGCATCCTTGCTGCCAAGACCCTGAGAAAGCAACCGACGGCATCGCCTCCAAAATTTCATCGCTTCCCTCCCAACCCCTCCAACTCTCATCCTTGAGGTCCGCAAAGAGATTCGTTCCGGCCCAAGGCTATGTCATACTTACACCGTTAATTCTGAACGGGAAAATCATGCGGATTCCTCGCGCTTACATTGATGCTGAACTTGCGGTCGGAGCTGAGCTTGCGCTGTCTGACGAGGTGCATAACCACCTGGTTAAGGTACTGCGCATGCGGGTTGAACAGCAGTTAGTGCTGTTCAATGGCGATGGCAGCGACTACCTGGCGAAGCTGACTGAGGTAGAGAAGCGTCGTTCGTCAGTGGTAATCGAATCTGCTGAGACGCGCACGAACGAGTCACCTCTGCGTATTCACATCGGACAGGGGCTGTCACGTGGGGAGCGGATGGATTTTGCTATTCAGAAGGCGACCGAACTGGGTGTGAGTGAGATCACACCGCTCTTTACGGAGCGCTCTGAGGTTCGTTTGAATGCAGAACGTCAAGCTAAGCGCACAAAGCATTGGCAGCAGGTTGCGATCAGTGCCTGTGAGCAGAGTTATCGCGCAGTGCTACCCAATATTACTGAACCTGAGTCGCTGAATGACTGGCTGCAGCGGTGTGACGCCGAGCTGAAACTGGTTCTTAGTCCCCACACCGAACCGCTTGTATTGGGTGAGTTGGACCGGCCGAGCTCAGTTGCGCTGCTGATCGGTCCTGAGGGTGGTCTAGAGGATAGTGAGGTGGAGCACGCAATTGCAGCAGGCTTTCACCCTTGGCTACTCGGTCCGCGTGTGCTGCGCACAGAGACAGCACCGGTAGCCGCTGCAGCGGTATTACATTATCTTTGGGGTGACTTCAGTTAGTCGCCCTCACTACAAGGATCTGAAATGAGCATCAAACTCGGCATATTGATGGACCCAATCGACACCATCAACTTCAAAAAAGATAGCTCGCTTGCGATGCTTTGGGCTGCTCAGCGCAAAGGTTGGGAGCTGTTCTATTTTGAGCAGAGCGATCTCTACAGCCGTGATGGTGTTGTCTCGGCACGTATGGCTCCAATCACAGTGGCGATGGATCCACAACGCTGGTTCGAGCGCGGGGACTACTCTGACAGGCCACTGACCGATCTTGATGTGGTTCTAATGCGCAAGGATCCGCCGTTTGATAACGAGTTCCTGTATACAACACAGCTCCTCGCCATTGCTGAAGCAGCAGGCACGCTGATCGTTAACCGGACTCAGGGACTGCGTGACTACAACGAAAAGCTCTTCGCGACCCACTACCCCCAGTGCTGCCCTCCCGTGCTGGTCAGCCGTTCAATGGAGCGCCTTCGTGCGTTCCACGCCGAACACAAAGATGTGATCTTCAAACCGCTCGATGGCATGGGTGGCAGTTCTATCTACCGTGTCGATCAAGCAGGCTTGAACCTGGGCGTTATCTTGGAAACGCTGACGCGGTTCGGGCAGCAGACCATTATGGCGCAGCGTTACATCCCCGAAATTGTTGACGGTGACAAGCGAATCCTAATGATTGACGGCGAGCCTGTACCTTACGCTTTGGCCCGCATCCCAAGCCAGGGCGAGACCCGCGGAAACCTCGCGGCCGGTGGCCGAGGTGAGGGACGTCCGTTGACCGAGCGTGATCGTTGGATAGCAGCGCAGGTTGGCCCTAAACTGAAAGAGCAGGGACTACTGTTTGTTGGGTTGGATGTGATCGGTGACTACCTTACCGAGATTAATGTAACTAGCCCAACCTGTATCCGCGAACTCGATAACCAGTTCGGGCTGGATATCAGCATGCAATTGATGGATGTAATTGAGGCGAAACTTACGGCGTGATTGCTCAGGCAGAGACAGAATTCAACCAGACTTGGTATCTGGAGAGCAGCGAGCGTTTCAGATTTATGCTGATCCTCGCACTGGTTCTGCACGCTCTGCTGATTCTTGCCCTCAATTTCGGTCTGCCCGACCCCACTAAGCCCGCTCAAACTCTTGAAGTTACCCTCGCGCGCTTTGATGACAAAAACGCGCCTGAGAATGCCGACTACCTAGCGCAAACGAATCAGCAAGGCTCAGGGGAGTCGGTGGAGAAGCATCAGCCCTCCACCCAAGAACGCGCGATTTTTGACAGCGAACAGGCTCAACTCCAATCCGCAATGGCGGCCCAAGTGATTAGTACACCTGCGGAGTTTCAACCTATTGAGAGCAATAGCCAACAACTGGCAGAGGATGTACTGAACGAAACCGACCAGCCACTCGGCTTGCGTGATCTACTGACCACTCTTAATGATTCGAAACGCAAAGCGACCTCCGAAGAGCTGCGCGAGGCGAAAAGCGCTCCCCCGCCATTGGCCGGCACCTCAACCTCTGTAATTGCGCGCAGTATGGAGATTGCTAACCTGCAGGCAAAACTGATGCTAGAGCAGGAGAAGATGGCGAAGCGGCCTAAAGTCACTCGCGTTACCTCCGCTTCAACCTTAGCGCATGAAGATGCCGACTATCTTGATACTTGGCGCCAACGTATCGAGACGCTGGGCAACCTAAACTACCCTGAAGAGGCGCGCGCAAACTCAATACATGGCAGCCTACGGATGCTCGTTAGCATTCGCCCTGACGGCAGCGTGCAGGAGGTCGATATTCTAAAAAGCTCCGGCCACCCAACACTCGACGATGCCGCCATTCGAATCGTACAGCTAGCGGCCCCGTTTCAGCCCTTCCCGTTAGAGATGCGCGAGCGGATGGACCTACTCGAGATCATCCGAACCTGGAAGTTCGAGAAGGGAACCCATGTCTACTGATCTGAGCAGCCAACTGAAGCACCAGTTCATCTTTTCAATGCCACAACTGGATAGCGACTTCTTCAGTAGCAGCCTGATCTACCTCTGCGAGCACTCAGACGAAGGCGCGATGGGCTTGGTGATTAACAAGCCCTCCGAGATGGATCTAGCTGAAGTCTTTGATCAACTCGAATTAAGCACCCGGCCTGAACTTGAAGAGATACCCGTTTATACCGGTGGTCCGGTCAGCGGCGATCGTGGTTTTTTGCTGCACAGTAAAAGCCAACACCGCTGGAAATCGATGCTGGATCTGAGCGAAGGCCTGCAGCTAACAACCTCTCTGGATGTGCTTGAAGCTATCGCCAATGGCGGTGGTCCAACGGACTACTTGATGGTTCTAGGTTACGCAGGATGGGACGCAGGCCAGCTTGAGGATGAGTTCAGTCGCAACCTTTGGTTAAGCTGTCCGTCAAATTTCGATATACTCTTTCGAACAGCCCCCGAGGGGCGGCTCACTGCAGCCGCTGCCCAACTAGGGATCGATATTAACCTCCTGTCCGACCAAGCCGGACACGCATAGACAAGGCGATCGATGTCAGAGCAATTTGCTAGCGCACTGGGATTCGATTTTGGCTTGCGCCGCATCGGCCTAGCCTATGGCCAAACTGTTACTGCAACCGCCCAACCACTGCAACCTATTGCAGCCCGAGATGGGGTGCCGGACTGGTCACTTATCGATAAAACACTGGCCGAGTGGCAGCCTCAAGCGATCGTCGTCGGCCTGCCGCTGAATATGGATGGCACTGTCAGTGAGATGGCCCGTCGCGCGCGTAAATTCGCCAACCGAATCCACGAGCGCGCTAAGATTCCATGTTTTCTCTACGATGAGCGACTCACCTCATTCGAAGCTAAAGAGATACACGTCGCACGTGGTGGCGGCCGCGATTTTGGGGCAGAGTCTGTCGATGGGCTAGCTGCACAATTAATGCTTGAGGCCTGGTTCGCCCAGGACAACCTAATTCCAAGTCACACCCGACTCGAGGATATCTATGACTAACGGGACGCAGAATACCGAACTCAGCGCCGAACTTAATGCAGAGAGGCTACTAGAAAAACTCTGTCGCGATACACAGGCCCTGATCAGCGAGCGTAAGATTGAGGCGCCCTACCTAATCGGTATTCGCTCCGGTGGAGTCTGGCTGGCCGAGCGCCTGGCTAAATTCCTCGGCTCGAACGAGCCGGTTGGTGTATTGGATATCTCCTTTTACCGCGATGACTTTACCCGATTGGGCCTCAACCCGAAGGTCGGTGCGTCTATGCTGCCCCAGCCCACGGAAGATCGAGACATTCTGCTCGTGGACGATGTCTTGATGACGGGACGCACCATTCGAGCAGCCATGAACGAGCTGTTCGATTTTGGACGCCCCAACTCGGTCAGCCTGATCACACTGCTAGACGTGAATGGCCGGGAGTTACCGATCCAAGCAGACGTAACCGGCGGTGAACTTAACTTAGCCCCGGGCGAACAGGTAAAACTGAACGGCCCAGAACCCCTAAGCCTGACTCTCGGTCAGCGCGGATAATTGTTGAGGCTTAACGATGTTCGAGACTAAACACCCCTACCGAGTACAGCTCACCGAGTCTGGCCAGCTAAAACACTTTATTACGACTGAGGGCCTGCCTCGGGAGCTGTTGACCGAGATTCTCGATACGGCTGACTCATTCGTCGACATGGGCGCGCAACAGGTCAAAAAGGTGCCGCTACTACGCGGACGTACCGTTGCCAACCTCTTCTTCGAGAACAGCACACGTACCCTGTCAACTTTCGAACTGGCTGCCAAGCGCCTCTCTGCCGACGTGCTCAATCTGAACATCGCCACCTCATCAACGAAAAAGGGTGAGACCCTCAAAGATACCTTGATGACACTCGCGGCGATGCAGTCCGATATGTTTGTTGTGCGCCACTCCGATAGTGGTGCGGCGCACTTCATTGCCAGCGAAGTAACGCCAGGAGTTGCAATTATCAACGCCGGTGATGGACGCCATGCGCACCCGACCCAGGCGATGCTAGATATGCTGACAATTCGTCGTCACAAAGGCGACTTCACTCAACTGCGAATTGCGGTGGTTGGTGATGTGCTGCACTCGCGTGTCGCCCGCTCACAACTGCATGCGCTGCGCACCCTGGGAGTTGCTGAGGTGCGTGTGATAGCACCACGCACTCTCCTGCCGAGAGATGTCGAAAACTTCGGTGTAAAGGTCTATCAGGATCTGACCGAGGGGCTGCGCGACGTCGACGTGGTGATGACGCTTCGCCTACAACGCGAGCGCATGACCTCAGCGCTACTACCGAGCGAGTCTGAGTACTTCAAACTCTATGGCATTACCGATGATCGCCTCGCTTATGCACACCCCGAAGCGATTGTGATGCACCCGGGTCCGATCAACCGCGGTGTCGAGATCTCATCCGCCGTTGCCGATGGTAAACGCTCGGTGATTCTTGATCAGGTGACCAACGGAATCGCAGTGCGTATGGCGGTGATGTCGATGGCGATGAGCGGACAACAGGCCGAGCGTCAGGCACGCGCAGACGCCGAAGCAGCAGCCGCAGCAGAACAAGGAGCAGCAAATGAAGCTTAAGATTGCGGGCGGGCGTGTAATCGATCCGGCACAGAATCTGGATCAGGTTACTGATATCTATATCGATGCTGGCGCTATCCTTGCTCTTGGAGACGAGCCCGAGGGCTTTGTTGCAGAGGAGGTTATCGATGCCAGTGGGCAGATTGTTGCGCCCGGTTTTATTGATCTCTGTGCACAACTCGGTGAACCTGGACAGACTCAGCGCGGTACTATCGCTAGTGAGACGGCCGCTGCAGCAGCCGGCGGTGTAACAACACTCGTTACGCCACCCACGACCATTCCAGTGGTCGATACCACAGCAGTCGCGGAGCTGATACAGGACCGCGCTCAGGATTCAGGCTTTGCTCGCGTACTGCCGCTCGGTGCGCTAACAAAAGGTCTTGAGGGTGAACAACTAGCACCTATGCACGCGCTGGCTACCTCAGGCTGTATAGGATTTAGTAACGCGCGCCAGCCCATTACGAGCTCCATGGTGCTGATGCGCGCGTTAGAGTACGCCGCTACTCACGATCTGCTGGTGGTTTTCCAGGCCGAAGATCGATCGCTGGTCGGAAGCGGCTGTATGCACGACGGTTCAACCGCGACTCGACTCGGCTTAATTGGTATCCCAGCGGCTGCCGAAACGATTGAAGTTTCACGCTGTCTGCTATTGGTCGAAGAGACCGGTGTAAGGGCTCACTTCGGTCAGCTATCTTGTGCTGGCTCAGTTAAACTAATTGAAGAGGCACGCCTCCAAGGCCTGCCAGTCACAGCCGATGTATCGGCACATCAGCTTCTACTGACCGACGAGCAGGTCGACGGTTTCGACTCGATGTTCCACGTTAATCCACCATTCCGCTCGGTTGCCGATCGCGATGCCCTGCGTAATGGACTAGTTACCGGCACTATCACAGCGATCTGCTCTGACCACCAGCCGCAGGATGAGATCGCCAAAGAGGCACCTTTCGCTGCAACGGAGATCGGCATCTCAAGCCTCGAGACGCTTCTACCCCTATCTCTGCTAATGGTGGAAGAGGGTTGGCTGGAGCTCCCTCAACTGATTGAAAGGCTCTCCAAGAATCCAGCACAGATCCTCGGTATAGAGGCTGGCACCCTCGAAGTTGGAAGCGCTGCGGATATCGCAATTTTTGACCCTGAACTTCGCTGGTCGCCAACTGCTGATCAGCTTCGCTCCAAGGGCAAGAACACGCCATTCAAAGCGCTTGAACTGAAAGGGCGGGTTACGCTGACACTTCTGGGCGGCACGCCAGTTTTCCGTCTCTAGTCTACGAACAAAAAGCCCGGCTCGAGAGCCGGGCTACTCGAGGACCTCGGGTAGGTAGGCTCTAAAGCCGACGCCCAGGATACTGAGGACTACATCCCCTTAACGTCGATATTTCCCTTCATATTCATGTTGTCATCCTCCTCTTGAAGCGTAAAGGATGGAACATCATCAGAATCAAGCTGCTCGTTGGTATCGGCATTGAGCTTGATCATCAGACGCAGGTCGTTGGCCGAATCGGCATGCGCTAGTGCGCTCTCGTAGGTGATGATGCCATCGCGGTACAGCGTAAATAGCGCTTGGTCGAAGGTCTGCATACCAAGGTTGGTCGACTTCTTAATGATGTCCTTGATTTCGTGCACCGCACCTTTGCGAATCAGATCCTGGATCAATGGGGTATTAATCAGAACTTCAATTGCCGCCCTACGTCCTTTGCCATCAACTGTCGGCAGCAACTGCTGCGCGATGATCGCTTTAAGGTTGAGTGACAGATCCATCCAAACCTGATCATGGTTCTCCGCAGGGAAGAAGGAGATGATGCGATCTAGCGCCTGGTTAGCGTTGTTAGCGTGGAGGGTTGCCAAACAAAGGTGACCGGTCTCAGCAAATGCTAGGCCATATTTCATCGTCTCAGCAGAGCGAATCTCGCCCATCAGAATAACGTCTGGTGCCTGACGCAGTGTGTTCTTCAGTGCAACGTCAAAGGACTCCGTATCCAAGCCCACCTCACGTTGCATGATGATGCTCTTCTTGTGATCGTGGATATATTCAATCGGATCCTCAATCGTAATGATATGACCAGCATGGTTCTCGTTGCGGTAGTCGATCATCGACGCGAGTGAGGTCGACTTACCGGTTGATGTACCACCAACAAATAGAATCAGACCGCGTTTGGTCATGGAGAGATCACGCAAGACGGGCGGCAGTTTTAGCTCATCCATGGATGGGATATGGCTGGCGATCGAACGCAGTACCATACCTGGCGAGTTACGCTGCACAAAGGCGCTGACACGGAAACGACCAATGCCCGGTGCGCTCAGCGCAAAGTTACACTCGTTGGTGCCCTCGAACTCCGCCAACTGCTTATCGTTCATCGTGCTATAAACCAGCGCTCGGGTTTGTGCCGGATTAAGCTTCTCACGCGTCAGCGGCTTTATCGTACCGTCTACTTTAATTGATGGCGCGGCACCGGCGGTAACAAACAGATCCGAACCGCCACGCTCGGACATCACTTTTAACAGTTGCGTAAAATCCATGCTGGATCTCCCTGCTTAGAAAATTGAAGGGTCTTTTGCGATAACACGAGCGGTGTCACGCGAAATGTTGCCCTTCTTCACTAGATCCAGCAGTGACTGATCTAGTGTTTTCATGCCGTAAGAGGCACCCGTTTGAATTGCGGAGTACATCTGCGCCACCTTATCTTCACGGATAAGGTTTCGGATCGCCGGTGTACCAATCATAATCTCATGCGCCGCAACACGACCACCGGACGACTTCTTCAGCAGCGTCTGCGAGATAACTCCCTGTAGCGATTCTGAAAGCATCGAGCGCACCATCCCTTTCTCTGCAGCAGGGAAGACGTCGATGATACGGTCGATCGTCTTAGCCGCAGAAGTGGTGTGCAGTGTACCGAACACCAAGTGGCCCGTTTCTGCTGCCGTCAAAGCGAGACGAATGGTCTCGAGATCTCGCATCTCACCCACGAGGATGACATCCGGGTCTTCACGCAGCGCCGAGCGCAATGCTGCAGCAAAACTGTGTGTGTCACGATGCACTTCACGCTGGTTGATCAGACACTTCTTACTCTCGTGAACAAACTCGATAGGGTCTTCAATCGTCAGAATATGGTCGGACTTAAGATCGTTGATGTAATCAATCATGGCTGCCAGAGTGGTCGACTTACCGGAACCTGTTGGCCCAGTTACCAAGACCAGACCACGAGGCTGCTCAGAGAGATCGCGAAACACCTGCCCCATCCCGAGGTCATCAAGCGTCAAAACTTTACTCGGTACGGTACGGAAAACAGCACCGGCACCGCGGTGCTGGTTAAAGGCGTTGACACGGAAACGCGAGAGCTTGGGTACCTCGAAAGAGAAGTCGACTTCTAGATTCTCCTCGTACTCTTTACGCTGCTTGTCGTTCATGATGTCGTACACCAGCGTGTGAACCTGTTTGTGATCCATCGCGGGGAGTTTGATACGGCGAACATCACCGTCGACTCGAATCAAAGCGGGCATGCCGGCAGTAAGATGCAGGTCCGATGCGCCCTGCTGTACAGCGAAGGACAAAAGTTCTGTAATATCCATTTAGCTACTACCCGTGAATAGTTGTGACGCGCCAGACACCATCCGTCGACGCGTAACATAGATAAGGTTTCCAAATACTCAATGAAAAGCTTAGCAGAGAGTTTTGAAATTGTTCGACAACAGATTGCAGATGATTGCGCCAAGGCCGGACGTACTACCGAATCAGTCGAGCTTTTAGCCGTCAGCAAGACGCGCAGCGCAGATGAAGTAAGGGCTGCAGCGGCAACGGGCCAAAGAGCATTTGGGGAAAACTATCTCCAAGAGGCGGTGGAAAAAATAGAGGCGCTGAGCGAATTAGATCTGGAATGGCACTTTATCGGGCCTATACAGTCCAACAAAACCCGTCCGATTGCGGAAAATTTTGCTTGGGTTCACAGTGTCGATCGCCTAAAGATAGCCCAACGCCTCTCTTCACAGCGCCCCCACTACGCTAAAGATCTGAATATCTGTTTGCAGGTCAACATCAGTGCAGAGGAGCAGAAAGCAGGATGTAGCGTAGCTGAGCTACCACAGCTTGCACGTGCGGTCGCAGCCCTGCCAAAAATTTGCCTGCGCGGACTGATGGTCATCCCAGAAGCAACGGATGATATTCAACTGCTGCGCACCCGCTTCCGCGAGACTGCTGAGCTACTTGCAGAGCTTAAACCAGAGATACCAACCCTCGACACGCTCTCAATGGGAATGTCTGGCGACTTAGATGCAGCTATCGCTGAAGGTGCCACCATTGTACGCGTGGGTACTGCGCTGTTCGGCCCCCGTAACTATCCTAATTCGCATAGCTCCTCTAACTCGAATTCACTCTAAGGTGTCCAATTGTGACAAAACCAACGATCGCTTTTATCGGCACCGGTAACATGGCTCGTGCCATCCTTGAAGGTCTTCTCAGTGATGGTTACCCCGCAGGTTCTATCTGGGCAACGCGTCGCCAGGCTAATCTGCTGGCTGATTTAGCGGACCAAGGGGTAAACACAACCTCGGACAATGCCGCGGCAGTCGCGGCAGCAGATATTGTAATGATCTCCGTAAAACCACAGATGATGCGCGAAACCCTCGAAGCACTCGCGCCAGCCATTCAAGCGCGCAAGCCTCTGCTCGTCTCAGTGGCTGCCGGCATCGATGCGGATGCACTCGAGCGCTGGGCCGGAGGAGATCTGGCGGTCATCCGCTCAATGCCAAATACTCCATCACTACTGAAGCGTGGAGCCTGCGGTCTCTTTGCCAACGCCCGTGTTTCGGCCGAGCAACGACAAAGCGCCAATACCATTATGGGTGCCGTTGGTATCACTATCTGGTGTGATAGCGAGGCCGGTATCGATCAGATCATTGCAGTTTCTGGCTCCGGCCCTGCCTATTTCTTCCTCATGATGGAGAAGATGATTGAAGCGGGTATCTCTCTTGGAATGGATGCAGATGCTGCTCGTGAACTTACGCTGCAAACCGCACTCGGTGCTGCAGAAATGGCCAAGCAGACTGGCGTTGAGCCTGCTGAACTACGTCGCCGAGTTACCTCTCCTGGGGGCACCACCGAACAGGCAATTTTAAGTTTCGAGCGCGATAATCTCGGTGAGACGGTAGAGAGAGCAATGACCGCGTGTCGCGATCGCGCCGTTGAGATGACAGATATGCTCTGTAAAGAGCAGTAGATGCCTTCGGATCTAGCAAGCTAAGCGGGTTTCGGACCGCGCCGAACTTACTTTATACTGACGTAAATTTTTGATTTATAGGACCGAACATGACCGGCGATCCGATTAGTTTGATCATTCGAACCCTAGGTGAAGTATTTGCCTTCATATTTATCCTGCGCTTTATTTTGCAGGCCTCGGGCGCGGACTACTACAACCCGATTTCGCAGGCGATCGTGCGCTTCACCTCGGTGCCACTCGCGCCACTGAAGAAGCTTATCCCCAGCTACAAACGCTTCGACGCCGGCCCATTGGTTCTTGCTCTACTGATAAAATTAGCGACCGTAATCCTTCTTGTGCTTATTACTCAGGGTGGCTTGCCAAGTATCACTGCGGCACTACTGTTCTCAGTGTTTAGCCTGCTCGATAGCATCCTGACCATCTACTTCTGGGCGGTTATCGGCGCGGTAATTCTCTCATGGGTTGCACCCAACTCCTACCACCCGGGTCCACAGCTAATTCTGCAGATCACGGAGCCACTATTCGCAACGGCCCGTCGAGTGATTCCGCCGCTGGGTGGATTGGATCTGTCGCCAATTCTGATCTTTATCGTGATTCAGATTCTCCAGTCGCAAATAGCTAGGCTTGTTATGTAAAGAGCGTTCTAACCGCTCTGTACCTACCCCACTAGCCTGTTAGAATGGCAGGCAAATGGGGCAAATAGTCCCACATCAGTTTTTGGAGAACTTGGCATATGCCCGAGAGCCTGCCAGCCAATTCCGTTGGCATTGTAGCGCCCCAGTCGATCGCCTTTGAGCAGCCTCTAGAGCTCTGCTCGGGTCGCACACTGCCGCGCTATGACCTAACCATCGAAACCTATGGCGAACTGAACAGTACCAAGAGTAACGCTGTATTGATCTGCCACGCGCTGTCTGGCCACCATCATGCTGCGGGTTATCACTCAATGGATGAGAAGAAGCCTGGCTGGTGGGATGTGCATATCGGACCGGGCAAACCGATCGATACCAACAAGTTCTTTGTGATCTGTCTGAACAACCTGGGCGGGTGCCACGGGTCTACCGGACCAACAAGCACCAATCCTGAAACGGGTGAACTCTACGGCCCGGACTTCCCCATCGTCACTGTGCGTGACTGGGTGAACTCGCAGGCACGCCTCGCCGACCACTTCGGCATTGAGTGCTGGGCAGCCGTAGTCGGTGGTTCGCTGGGCGGCATGCAGGCGATGCAGTGGGCGATCGACTATCCCGATCGATTGAAACATGCGCTGGTTATCGCCTCCAGTCCACGCTTAACGGCTCAGAATATCGCGTTCAATGAAGTTGCACGTCAGGCGATCAGTAAAGACCCTGAGTTCAATAACGGACGATACTTCGACAACGATGCTATTCCGAAAACCGGATTATCGCTGGCCCGCATGATTGGTCATATAACCTATCTCTCTGATGACGGTATGGGTAGCAAGTTCGGGCGTGAAATGCGTCAGGAGAAGCTCAGCTTCGACTATGACACTCAGTTCGAAGTAGAGAGCTACCTACGCTACCAAGGCGAGCGTTTCTCAACCGCGTTCGACGCCAACACTTACCTTTTGATGACCAAGGCACTCGACTACTTTGATCCCGCATCAGAGTATGAGGATGATTTGGCAAAAGCGCTTGGACAAGCGAAGTGTGGGTTCCTTGTTGCGTCGTTCACCACCGACTGGCGCTTCTCTCCGGAGCGCTCTCGTGAGATTACCGATGCATTGGTCGAGGCCGGCAAAGACGTCTGTTACGCCGAGATCGAATCGAACTACGGTCATGACGCCTTCCTAATCTCAAGCCCACGCTACGACGCTGTTTTTGCCGCTTACATGCAGAGGGTTGAGCGTGATATGGAGGTGTCTCATGCGAGCTGATCTCGAGATTATCAAACCCTGGTTTACACCCGGCTCACGTGTCCTCGATCTGGGCTGCGGTGATGGCGAGTTGTTGCATGATCTGCAACAAAGCTTGGGCATTAATGGACTCGGATTGGAGATCGACCCCGACAATATCACCGCCTGTATCGCGCGCGGCGTCAACGTAATCGAAAAGAACATTGACGAGGGGCTGGCCTCAATCAAAGACAACACGTTCGACACCGTTGTTATGACGCAAGCCTTGCAGGTGATGCACCGCCCGGATAAGACAGTCGAAGAGATGTTGCGTATCGGCAAAGAGGGGATCGTCACCTTCCCTAACTTTGCCCACTGGCGTGCCCGTTTTTATCTCGCGCTGCGCGGAAAGATGCCGGTGTCGAAATTCCTCTCTTATGAGTGGTACGACACGCCCAATATTCACTTCTTCACCTTCAAGGACTTTGAGCGCCTCTGCATCGATCGCAACATCCGAATCATCGAGCGCACCGTAGTGGATCATGCGCACCGTGAACGCTGGAGCAACACACTCTGGCCGAACATGCTCGGTGAAATCGCGATCTACCGCATCACTCGTTAAGTTATCTGGAGGCTGATATGCAGAAATTTTTTACCGCACTGCTCTTCTCTTTTACCCTTATAAACAGTGTACAGGCAGAGCAGAGCCTGACGCAGAACGGTTACGAAGTTCACTACAACGCCTTTAACTCGGGTTTTCTGACACCCGAAGTGGCTCAGGCCAACGGGCTGACTCGCTCCAAGGTGATGGCGTTGCTTAACGTCTCGGTTCTAAAGATTGCGGACGACGGCACTAAACGTCCAGTCAACGCGCTAGTCTCAGGCGAAGCAAAGAATCTGATCGGCCAGATAAAAACGATTAGCTTCAAAAAAATTGATGAGGGTGATGCGATCTACTACCTCGGTAGCTTCAGATTTAGCGACGAAGAGATGCTGAACTTTGACCTGGACGTACAACCCGACCCTAATCAGAGTCCCATTAGTGTGCGTTTCAGCCAGACCTTTTACGAGGATCGATAAGCATGACCCGCAAAGTGGTGCTCGCATCGGGTAACAAAGGCAAGCTCAAAGAGTTCGGCGAGATCCTCCAGCCTATGGGTATGGAAATTGTTGCTCAGGGAACCCTTGGAGTGGCAGACGCTGATGAGACCGGACTCACGTTTGTTGAGAACGCGATCCTAAAAGCGCGTAACGCCTGCGAACATACGGGTTTTGCTGCTATCTCTGATGATTCAGGCCTCGAAGTGGACTACTTGCAGGGCGCGCCTGGCATCTACTCTTCACGCTATGCAGGCGCAGGAGCTACCGACGCGACTAACATTGAGAAACTTTTGCAGGCGCTCAAAGGCGTGCCGGCCCAGCAGCGTACAGCTCGTTTTCGCTGCGTACTAGTCTGCATGCGTCACCAACTCGATCCTACGCCCCTCATCTGCATGGGTAGCTGGGAGGGCTTAATTCTGGATGCACCACGCGGAGAACACGGCTTCGGCTATGACCCGATATTCTGGAGCCCCGAGTTTGAGAAGGCCTCTGCAGAGCTGACTCCGACAGAGAAGAAATCTGTGAGCCATCGAGGGAAGGCCGTTGCGATTCTCACTGAGCAGATCGCTGAGTTCCTGAAGTAGCGATCGATCCGGTGTCCAAATCTAACATTCCACTCTCTCTCTACGTGCATGTGCCTTGGTGCGTGCGCAAATGCCCCTACTGCGATTTCAATTCGCACCAGGTGCGCGACGAGATTCCACAGCAGCGCTACGTTGATACGCTTATTGAAGACTTAAGATCTGAAGCCATGCTGGCAGACGATCGGCCCATTCACTCGATATTTATTGGGGGCGGCACCCCGAGTCTATTTACGCCAGAAGCCTATCAACAAATCCTGGGGGCCGTACGTGATCAGTTTGAGCTCGCTCCGAGCGCTGAGGTTACCCTTGAAGCCAATCCCGGAACTTTCGAGCGTGAGCGCTTCCAAGGGTACCGAGAAGCCGGTATTAATCGTGTTTCTATCGGTGTACAGAGTTTCAACAACGACAGTCTAGACGCTCTTGGACGCATCCATAATGGTGATGAAGCGATCGCAGCGGCTGAGGCGGCTAGTACGATCTTCGATCGATTTAATCTCGATCTGATGCATGGTTTACCGCAGCAGACACCTGAATTAGCACTGGCAGACCTGCGCCAAGCACTGGCACTTAACCCCAATCAGATCTCTTGGTACCAGCTCACACTCGAGCCCAATACCGAATTCGCTGCTCGTCCGCCGCGCCTACCCGTGGAAGAGGAGCTTTGGCAGATTCAAGAGGCTGGGCAGAGCCTGCTTGAGAGTGCTGGATATCGCCAGTATGAGATCTCAGCCTTTGCGCGATCAGGGGGCGAGAGCGCCCACAATATTAACTACTGGCGTTTTGGCGATTACATTGGCATCGGTGCAGGGGCGCATGGCAAGTTCTCTAACTGGAACGGCGAATCAATCGAGATTCGGCGCCGCCACAAACAGCGTCAGCCCAAGGGCTACATGAACCCTGAAAGCCGTATTGCCGGGGATGAATTGATCGCTGCAGATGATCGCGCCTTTGAATTTATGCTTAACGCACTGCGCCTCACCGACGGCTTTGAACTCAAACTATTTGCCGAGCGAACTGGGCTAGCCGTGACGCTAATCGAAGCCAAGCTTGATGTCGCCCAGCGTAAGGGCCTGCTTAAGATCGAGAAAGGATTTGCTAAGCCGACAAATGAGGGCAGGCTGTTTCTAAATGATCTACTCGAGCTGTTCTTAGACTGACGCGAGCCCAGCAATAGCAGCAGGGAGGTCAGCCAGCTCCTCCACAATCAGGTCAGCCTCAATCTCATGTGGATAATCGAGATTCTCGGGGTTCACCCAGATCGTTTTGAACCCCATCTCTTTAGCCGCTTTTACATCATTGATCGGATGATCGCCGATATGTACGGCTTCAGCCGGAGTTACACCCGCATGCTCGAGTGCCTTCTCAAACATCAGTGGGTGGGGTTTAGCGGTGCCAACATTATCAGCGTTGTACTGAAAATCGAACCACTCTGCCAAGGGCGTACGACCGATCTCCGCGTTGCCATTACTCAAGGCACCAACCATGTAGCCCGCACTTTTAAGGGCCGCCAGCATATCTCGAACCGCTTCATAA
Source organism: Oceanospirillaceae bacterium (assembly GCA_038137135.1). GTDB lineage: Bacteria > Pseudomonadota > Gammaproteobacteria > Pseudomonadales > Balneatricaceae > Marinobacterium_E. The sequence continues at coordinate 24,055 of JAYQBD010000015.1, forward strand.
GGTTGAACATCGTGGCGGTGTTGATGGAAAAATTCGAATGCCCGATTCGCCCAGTGCTGCGACTCCTCAACTGAGTAGCCGACCTGTTGGTAGCCGTACTCCAACGTGCGCACGCGAATAAGTGTCATGGAGTGGTTGATCTCGGGATAACGTTCGAGCATCTGACGGCGCAGCTCTGAGCCCTCAAACAGATCCTCCATCGAGTAGCGCTCAGTAAACGCCGGCGTATGCTCTTGCATCCACTGCCAAGAGAGCTGATTTGCCCGAATAACCACCGGACTCACTGCCCAGAGGGTATCGTCCAGGTCGAAGGTTACCAGTTTAATCATTATCGCCCTCTTTAGATCGCGCTCGTGGGTGTGCTGAACGGTAGATCTGTTGTAGTTGATTAAAATCTAAATGAGTATAGATCTGAGTGGTGCTGATGTCGGCATGCCCCAGAAGTTCTTGGACTGCGCGCAGGTCACCGGAGTGGGCCAGCATCTCGGTCGCAAAAGAGTGCCGCAGTTTATGGGGGTGCAGACTCCCACTGACTCCTGCTAATTCGCCCCAACGTTTCATCCGTTGTTCAACAGTACGGGCGCTCAGTCGCTTACCTAGCTTACCGACAAAAAGGCCCATCTCTAAGGGAGATGCCAGAGTGGCACGAACTCCAAGCCAACGTTGCAACGCTTCTCTCGCCTTCTGACCGATCGGTACTTGCCGCTCTTTGCGGCCTTTACCCAGCACGCGGATCTGCGCATCCCGCAAATCCAGATCTGGCAGATCTATACCAACCAACTCCGATACGCGCAGACCGCTGGAGTAGAGCAGCTCCATCATCGCCAGATCACGAATTTCAAGCGGTTCATCGGTCTGTATATCCAGCAGGTCATCAAGCGAGTCAGCACTGAGCGTTTTAGGTAGGCGGCGAGGGACTTTAGGCGCTGTGATATCGAGTGCAGGGTTGGCAGACGCCAGTCCTTCTCGGTTTAGATATTTGTAAAAGCTGCGCAGGGCCGACAGCATGCGCTGCAGGCTTCGTCCCGAAAGGCCGTCAGCGTGCAGTTCAGCGATTGCGCGCCGCAGGGGTTTGTCGCTGAGATTGAGCCAGCTTTGGCTCTCAAGCCGATTAAGCTCTTTGCGAACGGTGCTAAGGTCACGGCCATAGTTTTTCAGTGTTTCAGCAGAGAGCTGACGCTCGACTCGCAGATGCTCGAGAAAGCGTTGTTCGAGCTCGGCGTCAGTCATCACTTATCCGCGGATTTGCATCAACCGCGCAAGGATTCGGCTGAGCACTTCGCCAATGTAGCTGAGGAAGACCGTACCTTGACTCGACTGGAAGTAGAGCGGGTCGTACGAGCCGATCGCCAATAGCCCAAGCGTCTCACCTTTCACGAGCGGTACAGCGGCACAGGAGCGTACCGGTTCTTGAGGATTACGGAACAGAAAACGAGTCATCGCATCGCTGAATTGGCCGCAGCTCGGCAGCGTGGTGTCGACCAGCGGCTGCACCATTGAGGTTTGGGACCGTGGCAGTACACGCAGGTCATTCACCTCAAGCGCTGTATCGCTGAACAGGATCAACTCTACCTCATCACCGCTAAAGTCGCCGCAGAGGCTCTCTTCAAGCGCGATACTAACCTCGTCAAAGTTATCTGCTTCCAACAGCGACAGCACCATGCGTTTGGTCTTCTCAAACTGCCCATCATTGTGGCGTGCAGCATCGATCATATCGGAGAGGTGAGTCTGCAAAGTTTGCGCTTTGGCACGTAAAACACTGGTCTGACGCTCTACCAGCGATACCGCGCCGCCCGCCTGATGTGGCACCGTCAGTTTCTCCAGCAGCCACGACTGCTGCGAGAAGAAATCGGGATTAGCTGCCAGGAAATCGGCAACCTGCTGCTCAGTTACACCCTGACTCATAGGAAAATCTGTCCTTCATATACACTGGCTACTGGCCCTGTCATCATGACCGGAGAACCCTCACCCTGCCAACTGATCTGCAGCTCGCCGCCCGGCAGGCGCACTTTTACGTCGCTATCGAGTAGACCGCGCAGCACGCCGGAAACAACCGCTGCACAAGCACCAGTACCACAGGCCTGAGTCTCGCCAGCGCCACGTTCATAGACACGCAGACGAATTTCATTGCGGCTAACAATCTGCATAAAGCCAATATTGGCTCTGTTCGGGAAGCGCGGATGTGACTCCAAAATAGGCCCCAAGGCTTCAACGGGAGCGGTATCAACTGAGTCGACAAGCACTACGCCATGAGGGTTACCCATAGACACTGCGCCAAGTTCAATCTCACCTTCGCCCTCAATCTCGAGTCGGTAGACCGTGGACTGCTCGTCTGCCTGAAGCGGGATTTGCGCCGGCTCTAGCTCAGGCTCACCCATGTCGACCTCTACAAGATCTCGACCGGTAATATTCAATACAGCCTGACCGCGAGCAGTTTTCACGTTAATGCGGTCACGCAGCACCAAGCCTTTATCACGCACGAACTGCGCAAAGCAGCGCGCACCGTTACCGCAGTGCTCCACTTCCGAACCATCGGCGTTATAGATACGGTAGTCGAAATCCATATCAGGCTCAGAAGGTGGCTCGACCAGTAACAGCTGATCAAACCCGACGCCACGGTTGCGATCGGCGAGCTGACGCACAAGATCTGCGTTCAAACGGACTTTCTGTGAGATCGCATCGATCACCATAAAGTCGTTGCCCAGACCGTGCATTTTAGTGAACCGCAGTTGCATCAGTTAGCCTCGGTCATTAGGTGCTCACCGCGCACCAGATCTTCAAAGGTTTCGCGCTCACGCACCACCTGAAAACGATCGTCATCCACCATCACTTCTGCCACACGTGGGCGAGTGTTGTAGTTGGATGCCATGACAAAGCCGTAAGCACCAGCCGAACAGACGGCTAGGCGATCGCCTGCGCTCAGCGCAAGCTGTCTGTCCTTACCGAGGAAATCACCCGTTTCACAGATCGGACCAACAAGATCCCAGGTTTTTACCTCAGCCGCTGATTGCTCAAACAACGGAATGATCTCTTGGTAAGCGCTGTACAGAGATGGGCGAATCAGGTCATTCATCGCCGCATCAATGATGGCGAAGTTTTTATCGCCGTTCTCTTTAAGAAACTCGACCTGTGTCAGCAGCACACCCGAATTGGCCGCGATGGAGCGACCCGGTTCAAATACCAGCTTCACGTCGCGATCGCCCAGACGCTCCGTCAGCGCATCGATGTAGGTTGCTGGCGTCGGCGGCGTCTCATCGGTGTAGCAAACACCTAAGCCACCACCGAGATCTAGATGACGAATTGTAATGCCCTGCTCGGCAAGCAGATCAATGAGTGCCAGCAAACGATCCAGTGCGTCCAGGAATGGACTCACCTCAGTCAGTTGGCTACCGATGTGGCAATCCACGCCGATCACTTCAACGCCCTTCAGTGCTGCAGCCTTCGCGTAAACCTCAGGCGCAGTGTCGATCGCGATACCAAACTTATTCTCTTTCAAGCCTGTTGAGATATAGGGGTGCGTACCTGCATCAACATCGGGATTCACGCGGAATGAGACACGCGCAACCTGACCTCGTGATTCGGCCACCTCATTCACACGATAGAGCTCGGCTTCTGACTCGATATTGAAGCAGTGAATGCCAACTTCTAGCGCACGAGCGATCTCATGCGCCTGCTTGCCAACACCCGAGAAAACGATCTTGTTCGGTTCTGCACCGGCCAACAAGGCACGCTCAAGCTCGCCACCCGACACGATATCGAAACCCGCGCCCAGCTTTGCCAACACATTGAGCACAGCAAGATTCGAGTTCGCTTTTACCGCAAAACATATCAGTGCATCGCGCCCCTCAAGGGCCTCAGCGTAACCTAGATAGGCTCTCTCTAGCGCTTCACGCGAGTAGACATAAGCAGGCGTTCCAACCTGCTCTGCGATCTGGTTGAGCGACACCTCTTCGCAATGAAGGTCTCCATTGCGGTATTCAAAACTATCCATTCTCAATCTCTTAACCGTTGGTCTGTTCAGTTGCGGCTTCACCCGGCATCGCTAAGGGTCCTTTCTGACCACAACCCACCAATACCAGGCTGACAAGAATCGCTGCCACTAGTCGCATCTGCGCATCTCCAACTCATAATCGTTTGCAGAGCATCTGTTGCATAAAAGCTCTGTCTGTTTAACCGCCGATTATAGCGCGATGAGGCCGCTATTAGCGACACCGTGGGTGATCGAAACAGGCGCGAAAGCGCTAAAAACCTATGCGGGCTGCTGATATACTCGCTACCTATCAAACCTATGTGCAAGGAACAGAAAATGAGTGATGCCCTCTACCTGAGCCGTGTTGAAGAGACTCTCAATCAGATTGAAGAGCTGCTTGATGATGCCGAGTCTGATCTGGACTACGACAATAACGGTGCAATGATGGTTATCAAGTGTCCCGATAGAAGCCAAATCATCCTGACCCGCCAGCCTCCTGTAAGTCAGCTCTGGCTGGCGACTCGTACTCAGGGTCTTCATTTCGATTACGATGAGGCCTCCGAACAGTGGGTTTTAGATAGTGATGGCTCTCCTCTGCGCGACCACCTAAGCGCCGCCTTTGCGGATCAGACCGACGAGCAGCTCGACCTCAGCGAGATCTGAAAGCAAGTATGAAGATTCTAGTTACCGGCGCGGCCGGCTTTATTGGTTTTCATGTAAGCCAAGTGCTTTGTGGTCGTGGCGATGAGGTGGTCGGTATCGATAACCTCAACGACTACTACGCCGTCTCACTGAAAGAGGCACGCCTAGCGCAACTGGAACCGCTCGAAAATTTCCGCTTCATCAAACTCGACCTTGCCGATCGCTCGGGTATGGAGCAGCTGTTTGCTGTGGAGAAATTCGATCGTGTGGTGCACTTGGGTGCTCAAGCCGGCGTGCGTTACTCGATTGAGAACCCGCACGCCTACGCTGACTCAAACCTGATTGGTTTCCTCAATATTTTGGAGGGATGCCGCCATCACAACGTAGAGCACCTAGTCTACGCCTCATCTAGCTCGGTTTATGGTGCTAACGAGACCATCCCGTTCAGTGAAGAGGATAACGTCGATCATCCCGTCTCTCTCTATGCAGCCACCAAGAAGGCAAATGAGGCGATGGCGCATAGTTACTCTCAGCTCTATAGCCTGCCGACAACGGGCCTACGCTTCTTCACGGTCTACGGCCCCTGGGGCCGGCCGGATATGTCGCCGATACTCTTTGCCGATGCGATCAATCAGGGTAAACCACTTAAGGTGTTCAACTACGGTAAGCACCGTAGGGACTTTACCTATATCGATGACATCGTAGAGGGCGTAGTACGGACGCTAGACCGTATAGCCCTGCCTGATCCTGACTGGTCAGGCCTCAAACCGAACCCCTCCAGCTCCAAAGCGCCTTGGCGCGTCTACAATATTGGCAATAGCCAACCGGTTGAGCTGCTCTACTACATTGAGTGTTTGGAGCAGGCGTTCGGAAAAACCACTGAGAAGACTTTGCTACCACTGCAGCCTGGCGATGTGGAGCACACCTATGCAGATGTTACAGCGCTGATGCGAGATACGGGATACGAACCTAACACGCCGATTGAAGAGGGTGTTGCGAAGTTTGCCGAGTGGTATCGCGGTTACTACAAAGTCTGAGTTACAGCAGGTGTCGCTCGACTCGCTTGTAGAGACGTTCGAGGGCACCGCGATTTCGCTGGACAACCCGTAGTCCGGCCTCCCCAGCTCCCTTTGAGTCGTTGATTAGTTCACCCGTCACGGTCGCTAAATGCGCCGAATCCTCGACAGCAAAAAGTGCGCCTTCATTTTCCAACTCATTAGAGATGCTCTGAAAATTGTATCGGCTTGGGCCCATCAGGATAGGCAGACCAAGCGCAGCCGGCTCCAAGGGGTTGTGACCACCCGTTCCTGAGAAGCTACCGCCCACAAAGGCGATATCCGCTGCCGCGAAATAGGCCAGCATCTCGCCTAGGCTATCACCGACCCAGATCTCTGTTTGCGGAGAGGGTAGTTGGCCGCACGAGCGACGCTCACAAGCATCCGAATAGCTCTGTGCCAACTGCGTGACGCTATCGAACCGTTCTGGGTGGCGAGGAACCAGAATCAAAGCGACAGTTGGGTCGGCTTGTTTGAGGTTTTGCCAGGCTTCTAGCGCTATCTCATCTTCGCCTTTGTGCGTGCTGGCCGCGATCAGTACCGGTCTATCCGGTCCCAGTGCTTGACGCCAACTATGGCCCAGTTCAATCATCTCCTCAGGAATTGAAAGATCGAACTTGATACTACCATCGATGCTGATTTTATCGCTTGGCAAGCCGAGCTCGATAAATCGTTCAGCGTCAGCCTGGTGCTGAGCGCAGATGTGAGTCAGTGCGCCCAGCGCAATTTCAGTTAAGGAAGAGAAGCGCTGATATCCTCGCAGAGACTTGGCGGAGAGACGCGCATTCGCCAGTAGCAGTGGAACCTCTCGCTTTCGAGCGGTATTTAAAAGATTCGGCCAGAGCTCCGTCTCGACAATAAATCCCGCTCGCGGTTTGTGCCGATTAAGAAAGCGCCTAACAGCTCCGGGAGTGTCCCAAGGAACGTAGCGATGACTAACTCTATCACCGAAGCGTTGCTGAACCTGGGCACAGCCGGTTGGCGTCATCGTCGTAATCAGAATCGGAGTATCTGGTTTAGACGTCAGGAGTTTCTCTACTAACGGGCTAATCGCTATTACTTCGCCGACAGAAACTGCATGGATCCAGAGGGGGTTGCCAGAGACTGGTTGAGAGTAACCAAGCCTCTCAGCCATACGCTGGCGATATGCGGGTGCGCGGCGACTGCGAATCAGTAGCCGCAGAGCAAAAAGAGGGAGGAGTAGCCTAAGGAGCGTGGAGTAGAGCGCCAGCGCCAAGATCAGACCTCATCACGGAACTGCATACGGTGCAACTGAGCGTAAGCCCCATCCTGCTCAAGCAACGTCTGATGGGTTCCCGTCTCTACAATCTGACCATGCTCCATAACCACGATCATGTCTGCCTTTTCGATAGTCGATAGACGATGCGCAATAATCAACGTTGTTCGGCCTTTGACGACTTCATCGAGCGCAGCCTGGATGTGACGCTCGGACTCAGTATCGAGCGCCGAAGTCGCCTCATCCAAAATTAAGATCGGCGCGTTTTTAAGAATCGCGCGAGCGATGG